>CAZOGM010000052.1:0-7283 GCA_964579445.1 uncultured Acinetobacter sp. | reverse complement strand
CTTCTACGACGGTGCCTAAAAACTGTAATAGTTCGCAATGTTCATCTGCTGAGCTGGTCAATTTTGATGCTTTTAATGCTCAGCAATATGCCAGTTCGTTTGGTTTGACTTTGGGTATCGCCCAATGTCCAGGCATGGCGGCCGGTTCTACTTTTGTGCGTCAATGCATTTTTGCAGCATGGGGAGATACCAAACTTACGCAAAGCTCAGGCGTTTTAGACTATTCAAATTGTATGAATTCTTCAAATGGTATTTACGTGTCGAAAGCCAGTTGCCTGATGATGGAGTTATATTAATGACTAAAATCTATAAAGCTGAAACTGGATTTACCCTTATTGAGTTAATGATTGCCATAGCGCTTGGACTTTTGGTTACAGCAGCAGCAATTCAATTGTTTATGGGCGGTTCGATTTCTTATCGGCTACAACAAAACGTTGCTGAAGTCCAAGATGGTGGGATTTTTGGTTTAGATTATATAACTCAACAAATTCAACTGGCAAACTATGGAAATGCCGATAATTTAGGCTTAACTGACCAGACGCCACGTGGAGGGGTGATCTTGAGTTCAGGGATTGCAAGCACGTCCAATGTCAACATTACAAGTTTAGTCGGAACATCCAAGATTGAAGACAAATATTTAAGTCAATCTGCGGGTGCCACTGGCTGGAATGGCTTAAGTAATACAACGACAGCAAGTGATCAGTTAACCACGCAGTTTATTGCGCCCGTAGATATGTTTAATTGTGAAGGTGAAAAGGTTTTTAAAGGGGATTTGGTCGTTCAGCGCTATTTTTTAAGGTCTTATCGTGCTGATGCGAAGGATGACAGCAATGTTGCAAGTTTAGGCCTTGCATGTGATGCAAATACACCCAGTACTTTGGCGAACGTCACGCGCACACCAGTGACATTGAGTGGTTTTGGAACAACTGCCAACTTAGGTGAAATCATTATTCCAAGAGTTGATCAGTTTAAAATAAAGGTGCTAGCGAAAAGCGGTTCAAACTATCAATATTATACATTGAATAATTATTTAGCAGCCGCTAAGGCAAATAGGACGGCAACACCAGCGGTACCAGTCCCTGAAATACAGTTAATTAAAATTTCAGTACTGATTCGTTCCCAGACCAAAACAGAATTAAGTTCAATCAATCCTTCAAAAAGTTTTGATATGTTGGGCGAAGCGGTCACTTTGAAAACAGCGTCGACTGGAAATACCAATAGATATGCGCGTGAAGTATATGAAACTACCATTTCACTGCGTAATGGGTATAAGGAATCATAACAATGACAATAAATCATCCTTCATCTCAAAAAGGCGCCACATTGATTGTTGTGTTATTGATGCTCCTTCTTATTACGATTGTTGGAAGTATGGCCATACGTGTCTCTACTTCATCTTTAAAGTTAGCGACAAATAGTCAAATCAATCAGCTTTTGAGACAGTCAGCCGATACCCCGTTTCAAATCATTAGGAATCTACCTGCGAGTAAGTTAAGGGTCGCTGATAATGCCATTGGTGCACTCATTGTGGGTCAAGAAATTAATCGTGAATACTTGTTTTGTTACAGTCCAACGGTAGATAAGAATTTCGCATTAACGAATAAAACAACGATTATTTCTCCGCTGAATGCGAGCGAAGAACTGACTTCAGATAATAGTATTCGGGTTGTGAGTGGCGGTACAACTGGACTATGTAACCTTAAAAAAGATTTTGGAAGTAAGCGTGAGGCAACGGTAACTCAAGTTGCTGTGTCTTTGGCCAATGACAGTGATCCAGATCAAGAGCGTTTTCAGTATTACGGTGAAGGCACTGATATTTCTGGAAATTCAGTTGTTTCAAATATTATTTCTACGCCTACTCGATTGAAAGTCACTACCGTTGCAATGTTACCCGCTTTTTCAAATGGCAACATGGATGACGTTCAGGCGAATTGTTTTGCAACCAGTAATATTGGACTTGCAAGTAATGTAGATTATCCAACAAAAAGATCAATCGCAGATTGTGTACGCAGTTATGGCATACCTGTCGAAGTCCAAACACAAGAATTTATTTTAAAAACATCTTTGGAAGAAGTGACTAAGCCGAGTTAATGGGGATTATAAAAATGAAAGCGAATTTGAAAATTTCTAAAATTTTAAAAGCATTAATTCAGGTTTCACTCTATAGCGGGGTTGTACTTAGCCCTGCCATGTTGAGAGCTTCAGATATTCAAATTTATTCGGGTGGATCTTCAGGTGGCACCAAAACATTTGTCATGATGTTGGATAATTCAGGGAGTATGGCAACAATGGATAGACCTGATGGGCTGGATTGTGTTTGGTATTCAGATAGAACAGATACTTTAGATGCACCTTCCGGATCAGGTATTCAATATACAGTGAAGTCTTGTAAGGGTAATGATACTGCTGGAACGCGCATTTATGACCGCATGAGCAATCTTAAAATAGCGATGTTCAATCTTATGGCAACGACAAATATCGCTTCTAATAAGTCAATCACTGGTCAAATAGATTTATCTGAAGTCGTCATGGGAGTGGGTGCGTTTCCTCAAGGTACATCAGCAGAAATTTTAGTACCTGCTAAAACCTTAGGTCCTCCTAGATCAGCTCAACGATTAGCGATTGAAAAAGCTATTTCAGGATTAGAGCCCACATATCGAACACCTACAGCACATGCCTATGCTAAAGCTGTGGCACATATTATGGGAACTTCAACATCCTCAACTAACCTGATTACTGATTCTTATCGTAAAAGTGGCTCAACATGGGAGCGTTGTAATTCTTGGTCAACCAACAGTTATACAGCAACTTGTCTCGGGTGGGAGGCGGTATTAAATAAACCGAGTGATATAAGTGATTATTATAATTTTACAAAATATCCAGTGGGTGTGGTTGGTAGTGGGTATTACCGAAAAGTGGTCGCCGGAGAATCTTGGAAAATTATAGAAAAATATAGTTTTTTAGCAGGAATTTGGAGTGAATGTACGGGATGGTACAACGTTAATTCTAAAGGATTGCGTCAATGTTCTTTGTGGACAAAGATATTACCAGCAAAGCCGAATGATGCGAATGAATATTTTTTAAATGGATCACATGGAACTTATTATGAAACAGGAACAAACAATACTTTAGTCACCAAGTTTGGAGAAGATGGAGATGGTGTCTATGTTAAATATACAGCTCCCACTGGCCGAAGTCCTCTGCCCGCAGTGGCTGATAGAAAATCATGTGATGGTCAAGGTGTATATATCTTGTCTGACGGTGAACCAAATGATGGTCCAGAGTCAGAGGTTTTACCCGCTATGCAGAATGTCTTAGGCTCATTTGGAACGAATTTTACCTGCCCTTCAAATGGTCTTGTAAATACGAAATATGCACTTGAGCTAATCCCTAATAGTGGATGGCACTGTATAGGTGAATTGGCCAAAAAAATTTTTGATCCAAGTCAAAATCCTCAGCACGCAAAATTTAAAACAGCATTTGTGGGCTATGGAGCATCTTTCAAGGATTTGAGCAATCAAGACCAAATTAATGCCTGTAAATTGGGTTCTGCTGAAAATGGGGACAGTTGTTCTCCTGATTCGACCCTTACAACCATTCGCAACGATGCTACAGGATATGGTTTAGGTGGGTATACCTATGCACAATCAAGCCAAGATGTATTAAATAGTATTGTTAAATTTATTGATGGTTTAAATGGCGAAGTTGTAAGTAGTCTTTCAACAGGTGCTTGGGCCGTACCTGTGGATACGCTTAATCCGAATGGTTTACAACCTCATGCATATATGCGTGTTTTGCAACCAGAGCCAGGTACAAATAAAGTCTCATGGATTGGAAATTTAAAAAAATATCATTTGGTTGATGGTGTCTTAAGGCAATCATCTACCGGCACCAGCACCAGTGTTCTTAATCATAATGGTCAATTTGCAGGTCCTTCAGATATCTGGAGTACAACATCTGGTGATGCGGGTAATGTGACTCTAGGAGGCGCATATGCACAAGTACCATTACCCTATAAAACATCTCTCATTAACAAAGAAACGGATTTACGCCGAGTATTTACTGATTTAAGCACAAGCTCGGACTCATCAAATGTTTTGGTTCCAACCAGCAACCATACCACTCAAACCTCAGCAAGTTTATTGAAAGTCGTAGATAGATCAGCGACTGCTACTACAAATGCGACTTTTGTTTTGAATCAATTCAAAACTCAAGATAAGCTTAAATTGGCTACAAATCGGGTCAAACGTAGCTTGCTGAATTATTTGGGATATAGCTTGGATATAAATGATCTGGATCTTCCAGAAACATTAACCCCCCCAGTCGAAAAACAAAATGCAATGAGTGGTGTGATGCATTCATTGCCTTTGCAACTTACATATGAAGGTAACTTGGATGCAGATGGTCTACTCGGAACCGTACGCAAGCAATATACATTATTCGGTACGATGGAAGGCGGGTTACGCCTCGTAGATGCCTCAGATGGCGTGGAGCAAATGACTTTTGTACCGAGTGAAATTTTACTGTCCAATAGCGCTCAAGTGGCACTTAAGCCTCAGCAGTCCAATTCGACTGGTCTAGCGCATGGCGTGGATGCACCGTGGGTTGCAGATGCTGCCTATGAATCCAAATCGACCACAGTTGCAGGCGCAACCACGACTGCAATGACTGCATCGCGTATGAATGTATACGGTGGTTTGAGAATGGGTGGTGAGAGTTATTATGGTTTAGATTTTTTAAATCCGAAAGAAGCTAAATTTCTATTTAGAATTGGTAGAAATCAAAGTGATTTTGCGCGTATGGGGCAGTCTTGGTCAAAACCGGTAATTGCCAATATTCGTTTCAAAGGTAAAATTCGTAGAGTTATGATTGTTGGTGGAGGCTATGACACGTGTTATGAAGATCCTCGATTTACCTTAAAATCAACAGGTGATAACTTGACCTGTGCAACAAAAACGAAAGCACAGGGTAATGCTGTTTATATTGTTGATGCATTAACGGGTGAGCGTCTATGGTGGAGCAGTGACTCAGGTTCTAATAAAGATCAAACCATGTTGAAACACAGTATTGTCAGCAGTATTAGCACCGCAGATGGCAATAATGATGGTTTGGTCGATCACTTATACTTTGGTGATTTAGGTGGGCAAGTTTTTCGAGTAGATTTGAATAATAATACGACAACAACATCAACTGCAGATGCCTTCGCCGTAAGAGTCGTTAAACTCATCGATTTAGCAACTACATCAGATGGTACTACGATTACCAATGGAGATAACCCTCGTTTTTATGAAGCGCCAACGATTACAGTTCATCGCGATAAAGAGAAAAAATTTATTCATATTGGTTTAGCATCAGGCGATCGAAGCTCTCCACTGGATGTCGCACCCGCTGAAAGAATCGGTTTGCCCGTTTTGTTAACCGGGCGTCCGGTCAATAATGTATACGGCGTTATGGATATTGATGCGGTTAAATCGAATATTATGAAATCCGACACCACGCTTGAAACGCAAAATTTAAATCTTTCACATTTGATTCAAAATCCAGGCGTGAGTTATCCATCCGCTGAAGCATTGATTAATGCATATGCGCCTTATAATCTAAGACCTACTACAGGTGCAGATACGCGTAAATTTGGATGGTATCGCTCATTGTCTAGTACATCAGCAGGGGTTGAAATGGCAACTGCGAGCTTTAGAAAACCTGGGGGAATCAAAGCATTTGAACCACCGATCGCCATTACAGGCAACTTGATTGTTTCTGTTTATGATCCTGAAAGTAAAGAGCTTGGCTACAATACCAATCCTTGTGAACCACGTGTTATTGGTGAAACATATCGCCAGTACTACTGCTTACCTTTCGGGGCATGTATGTCGAAAAGTGCAGGGAATTATAGTTACCACGTAAATAATGAAAAAAATACAGGTTACCAAAATCCTTCGGATACCAGCAATTCAAGCTCAAATAAAAAGCCAGTCGGTGTTGGCATTCAAGGCAATGTACTGGCACCTAAACCGCAAACTACAGTGACTGAATGTGGTGCTTTACAGTTGGCGGGAATTACCAGTGGTACTGGCGAGTGGACATGTTCAGTCAAACAACAACCTCTTAATTGGTATTCATCGTCTATTCGATCGAATTAAGGGGAATGAAAATGAATATAAAAGGTTTCACTTTAATTGAGCTCATGATCACTGTTGTGGTAATGGCGGTACTCGCCGCCATTGCTTATCCCAGTTATACGCAATTTTTATTAAAAAATGATGCGAGTACAGCAGAATCGAGAATACTGGAACTGTCACAGGCGCTCGAAAAACATAAGTCACAAAACTTTAGCTATAAAGGATTTCCGATCAGTTCAGAAGATTTGGGGAGTCCCAAAAAATACACCATCAGTATTGTGGGATCAGTCGCTAAAGATGGAAGTGGGGTTGAAACCACATCCAGTATTGCAACATCAGGTAGTGGTTGGATCATAAAAGCTGTGCCTACAGATATTCGTAATTATACGTATCTGATGAATAGCCAAGGATTAAAATGTAAAAATAAGCTCAGTTCAGATGTGAACTTTTCTGGATGTGGAACAGGGGTGGGTAATGAGAAGTGGTAAGAAAAATGGATTTACATTAATTGAACTCATGGTGGTTGTTGTCATCATTGCGATTTTGGCTGCAATTAGTTATCCCAGCTATACATCCTATGTTAAAAGAACAAATCGAGTTGATGTACAAGCTCATTTAACAGGTTTGGCACAGCAGCTAACGAATTATAAATTGTCAAATCGAAGTTATGAGGGCGCTGCTTTAACTACTTTTGGCGGGAGCTTATTTCCGACTACGGGAACTGCAAAGTATCAAATCACACTCACAGATATCAGTGGTAAGCTTTTGTCTGAGGCAACAGCAAATAAACAAACTTGGCTGTTGATCGCAAGACCACTTTCAACCAGTAGTCAAAAAGGTACTGGTGCTGTCTCACTTGACTCATTTAATACTCAATGCTGGTACAAGGGTAAAGATGATGCCAAAGTTTTTGCAAGTATAGATAGTGATAACAATCCCGTACTGGCAGATAACTGTCCCAATAAGTGGACAGACCATTAGTGCATTATTTAGTGAATAAAGCGAATATTTTATATTCGCTTTTTTTATTTATTTTTAAAGAATTATAAATATGTATTGTGTGAAATAGAAAGTTTATAAAGTGTGATAAGTTTCACAATTTATTTTTAATTTTTAATTTAATATAAATAATCCATAATAAACAATAATTTAATTTTTATAATA
>CAZOGM010000051.1:0-15844 GCA_964579445.1 uncultured Acinetobacter sp. | reverse complement strand
TTCACCCAAAGATTTAACTTCATAAGCCATGTCATAACTTGAACCATCCATACCAATGGCTGTGCTTGTTCCACTGCCACCATAGCGAGAACTAAGCTGATTCCATTTGCTTTGCCATTTTTGTATTGCCTGTCCAGCAGTCAAACCTTTCATGCCGTTATTTTCCACAATGGCACTGGCATTCTTTGAATCGTATTTTCTGACAACATCAATCAATGGTGTATTAGGATTTGCTTTTAAAACCTGACTTGCCCCACCTGGTCCAAGTAAGTGTCCTAAATAATGCTCATGCGGTTGTAGCTCACGTCCAAGACTTTTACGCATAGATGACTCTGCATTCTTCATATGCTTTAAACCCATGCGAATTTGTTCATCAACATTCTGACGATCTCCACCGCCTTGACCTTTCCAAGTCTTATCTAAAACTTGAAATAATCCATGTGCTGTTGATGTTGGATTTTTAGCTGTATGGCTAAATGTTCCACCTGTTTCAATATGGCTAATGGTAAGTGCAACCGTTGGATCTATACCCTCTTGCTGTGCTTTACGAGCAATCGTTTTAGCATTGCCAGGTAAAGCCATAGATTCATAATTGACAGGCTTACGTTTTTCCTCACCTTGAACGGCGTGTGGCACGTTGACTGGTCGCCCTGTTCGTAATTGCTCCTGAGCTGTATCAAGGTTTTTTAAATGATTATTGTGCTGAATAGGATCTGCTGGTTGAACTGGTGAAAGCGTGTTTTCAAACTCTAATTCATTAACGACTAAAGCGCTTTCAATCTGAGTATTTTTTGCTTCCAACCGATCTACATCTAAATTATTTAATTCAGTGGCCACATCTGCATTGAGTCTCGATTGAGCGAATCGACCAGCACCAAATAACAAGCCATTAAGTAGCAATTCAGTGCCTACACTTTCTGCTGTGACTTCATACTTCTTAGCCTGTTTATCGTAGTTATCCGCTTTAAGAATCTCACCACTTGCATATTGACCACCTGTAGACAATGCCGTTGCTCCACCAATCGACAAGGCTGCATCTTTGGCTAAACCACCAGCTCCTTTAAAACCAAAAGACAAAGGTAAGACTGTAGCCGCTGCAGCAACTGCACCATCGGTTAATGCCACTTTTGTAGCAGTATCTGAATCAACACCTTTGTGTATTAAATCCTCATAGCTGTAATTTGTTTCGGACGCGCCAGTTATCGCAACTGCACCAGGTACACCACCAGTTAAACTTCCAAGTGCTGCACGTGTAGCATAATCAGAAACACCAAAAAGTATGTTTCCAACGGTTCCTGTATTTTGTTTATCCTCTAACTGCTCAATCTCCATGACCAGTGTGTTTTTACGCTCAATATTCAGTTCATCGTGATACTGGCCAAAGTCTTGTTTACGTGTGTCTAATGGTTTTGAAAAGTCATCATCGTCATTCAGTGCAAATGAAACATGATCTTTAACACGCTCAAATGGTTTTGCTACGGTATCGATTGTTTTGACTGCTCCTGCAACCACACCGCGCGGTATTGCTGTTGCAGATCCATCAAAAAGCCCAGTCTCTTTTTTTACTGTAGGTTGATGCTTTATGCCCTTGGCATTTATAGCATCCACTTGGGCTTGTTCTTCACCAGAATAATCAGAAAGCCAGTTACTCATTACTTGTTTACTCCATCTGGCATGTTCATGTAGAACACTGGATTACCGCGCTCATTGACCAATGCATAACGCAATACACCTTTAGGGCCTGTCGAGTTTTCTCTACGCAAACGAAATTCTTTAAGCTCACTCACCGATATATTGTATTTCTTGGCCAAGGTTTCATAACGCCCATCCACAATCGTTTCAAATCTCTCATCTGCCATCCCATAAGGCTTAGACACTTTCCAACTTTTTTGATTTCCATGCTTAATGCTTTGGCTATAAACGCCACCTGTTGCCATGCTTAGAGCGCTATTTGCAATTGAATCATTGATGTCATCTTTATCTTTGTGCTGATATCCATCACGTTCAGCAAGATGTGCATAAATTGATTTGAAACCCACAAAGGTCATATTCGCGGTATTCCCTGTTGCCGAATTACCTACATAACTATTGAACTTTTGCTTGAGAAGATCATCTTTAGGTATGATCAATTGCTTGTTTTTAAGTGCTTGCGTACCGCTAATGATTGCTGTGGCAACATCTTCACCCTGATTTGACTTAAATCCATTCATTCGAGCAACACCAGCCAAAATATAAGACTGATCACCACCGCCTAATTGCCCTAATGTTGCGCCCCAAATCGCATGGCCATTTGCCACACCTTTTGATTGCCCCACTAGCTGACCAATAAAATTCAACTTGTCATTCACCCCCATGGCATCAAAAGCCTTTTTCGCTTCGGGCAAGTCCTCATTAGAGATAGGCTTTAATTTGATATTTGCATCTTTTAAAGCTAATTGATTAAGTCCGTTATCAATCGCTTTTTCAGCCCAAGATTTAGAATTAGTTTTAAGCTCTGCAGGGGTGAGTCGATGCGTTTCAAGACCAGCTTCAGCAACAGCTTGGTTGGGATTATCTTTTAGCGTATTCAGCTTTTCGTTATAGATACTTTCATAGACACCTAAAATCTTCTCACCAGTCACAGGATCAGATGATTTGTTATTTTTCATATTGGCTTTTTGCTGATTGATTAAAGCCAATTGTTCCGTTGAAGATTTACGGCCAAAACTTTGAAAGTTTGCAGACTGTTGTATATAGAATTCAGCTTCACCCTCATGCTCAGTGCCTTTGACTGAAGCACGAACATTTGCTTTGTATTCGTCATCCAAATCACGTCCGGTCAGAGCCTGTGATTTAAAATCATTAAATACTTTGCCTGCAATTTGCTGACGTTTATTTTCTTCAACTTCAGTTTGCTTATTCAGCGCATCGATACGGCTTAAAGCTTGGCTCTTTTTTTGTTGAGCCGTAGGTCCATCAATATAACCGTACTTGCCTGAGTCCAAGTCAGTGACCAATGCCGTCAGATCCTCTATATTTTTTGATCCCAAAGCATTGGTAATTCGACTATCGATAGACATAACATTTCGAGTGGTTTTGTATTTCTGACGCTGTGATGATTTCTCAGCTTCTGGAAGATTGGCACCGATCAAGAATGATTCTAAATATTCCTCGCCTTTAGCTTCATCGTATCGGGTAGCAATATCAAAAGCCTGATCAACCAGTTGCAAATCTTTTTGAGCATCGGAACGTAGCTGTAACGGTAGAAATGAGGAGGTTTGACGATTTACATTGTCGTTCCAATAACTTTTAAAGTTTTCACGTGCATGTAAAGGCAGATCGTTTTCAAGCTGCTTATAACGCTCGTCTGACCATTTTTTAAATGTCTCACTTCCTGTCTGCGCATTGTATGTACCATTTGAAAGGCCATTTTTCAGTTGAGTGACTTGATCTGACATTTCAGTAGTCAAAACATCATCAACCTTAACCTTGGCTTCACGTTCAGCAACTTGGTCATGGATCAGTGCAATTTTCTTTTGATTGGCTTCGTTTTCACGTTGCTTCTCATCAACTGCATTCATCACACCACCAACCGCATTACCAATTGAAGATAATCCAGTGAGAGGTGTATGTTGTTGTAACGATGGCTGTGATACGGCTCTAGCCTGTTGAGATCTTGGAATAATCATTATTTCCACCCCATAGCTTCAGCACCAACATTAATAAAATCACTGGTCGCTTTCATACCGTAGTTATTACGTTGCATCTTGCCAGCACGGCGAATGTTGCTGGCATTATTATCAGCATCCATCATGGTAATAAGCGCATTAAATTCTGCATCACTTACATGCTCATCTTGAATCATGGCAGCAGATCCTAGATCTACATCAAGTCCATTTTCAGCAGCTGCAGCACGCGCACTTGAAGCACCTTGTTTTCCAGCACGGCGTAATTTATCCGCTTCAGCACGGGCAACTGAACGCACTGTTTTGGCATTTCCTTTAGATTCAGCATCGGCTTGTTGAGCATTTGCCATATTCTGTACACCACTAAAAATCGAGCTTACTGCTCCACCTCCACACATGGTTATACCTCCATCTCTAAGACATAGCCGATCAAATCAAAACCAAGTTTTTCATAAAGATTAATGGTTTTATCTGCATGGATTCCTGAGATCGTACCCAATTGAATGCGGTCTGCATTATTGATCTTTGCCCACTCAATGAAATGATTAACCAGTGTAGTAGCTGCACCAGTCTTACGATATTCAGGAAGAATATAAACGCCCTGTTCAAAGGCCAAGCGCTGACCTGTACGCCACTCAACATCAATGCAACCAATCAAAGCACCCACTGGATTGTCATATTCGTCATATACAATAAAAATGGATTCAAATTTATTGATTAAATGTGCAAAGAATTGAAAGGCCCGATCTTCATCAAAGCCTTGATACTGAAATTTAGGGGATTCAAGAGTTAGACGCTTGCCGAAATCAACAAGCGTATCTAGATCTTCGTATATTGCTGTTTTGACATGCATCTCTATCTCTCATTTATGGATACCAACATAGAGATACTTTGAACGTGAAAAGGTAGCGGTTTGTTGTGTGTTATTTTTATGGACAATTGATGCAGTTTATCCCAGCCACTCATTGAGACTTCAACATAGCCGTTGTACGGTTGATTCTGAAAGGCCCATTGATCAATTTTCTTATGCTGCAATTCATGCTCATTGATAAATCCACCGATAGAATCTTTGACATACAACACAGCTTCATGCACTGAGATCTTATGAAACATCGTGGTACTTGGCACCTGACTAAAATCAGGTGGAAGCAAATCAATTAAAAACTCAAAAGGTTGGCCATAATAAAAAGATGGTGTATCAGGTTCACTTTCTGAATAGAAATATCCATCATGCTCAGACCAGTTATAGATTGGATCTATAAGCTTTGGAGCATCCACACTCGGTTGCTGTCCGTTAAGCATTTCAAATTCACAGTCACTTAAAGCATTCTCAATCAATTCTTCTAAGAACAAGCCACCGTTACGATCCGTCAGCATGAAACATTGATCTGCACCTGTACCTGTTGGCAACGTACACATAGATAAAACCGTACAGCCAAAGTCATGTTGCGACCAGGCATTCATTTCCTGATCACGGTTGAGTGTGATACTTGCCACTTTGCCATCATTAAGCACCATCCAGACAAGGCTATTCGGTGTTTGCTGATAGGCAATTTCTTTAATTCCTTGATGTGTTTGTGTGATATGCGCTGCAATGGCTGAAAGCTCGGGTGAAGTCAATCCATCAACTTCATAACGATAAGACAAGGCACGTAAACGCTCACCTCCACGTTGAACGAATAGTAATTCATTACCCACTAAACATGGACGTACGTCTTTTTGAACGCCGTATGACGTGTGCTGATCAATTTGCGCTGATGCCGGGGTCAGTGGACCAGTGGAATTAATTAAGAACTCTGAGCCACCTGTGAGCGCAACCACACCGCCACGTTGTGCCAGGTGTAAAATATTGTCTGATTGTGCTGAAGATGACGCGATACTAAATGCATCTGAATCCTCAGTTGCTTCTAAGAAATCACCATCGTTTCCAATGGCACTAAACCACATTTGATTTGGGCTGTTTTTAGTATTTGCAAAGACTAAGCGCTGCTTAAAGAAAACGACAGTTTTTGGATAACCTGTCTGTGCCGTGAATGCTAAAGAGTTCAGCGTCCATGATTTAGCAATCGCTTGTACATCCGCATTTAATTTAACCAGAACTTCACCTACAACTGCATTTGGTGCAGCAATACTGGTAATTTTCACCTGACCGCCATTGATTGATATGACAGCTCCAATATGTGCTGAATTAAATACCGATGCATCTTGATTCGTCACAGACTCCCATTTTGTATTTTCGGAGGTAGGTACTGATTCTTTATTATCTTCCAAAGCACGCCATGTCTGCCCCATGTAGATAACACGCTCGCCAATCAAGTATGTTTCACTTGTATTCCATGCTGGAAATGCCGTTGCGGTCAGACTGATTGATTTGCCCACTTCCACACCAGTTGGCTTTAATGCAACGTTTGGAGATGACCCTAATTCATCCGTGGGCTGAGTGGTAAAAACGAAAGGAGCAAAAGCCCAATTGGTAAAATCTGCAGAACAAATGAAACGATGAATCTGTGACTCACCTTGAGTGAAATACATACGATAACGTGTATGTGCAAACTGTACTTCGTTGATTTTACGAGCTGTGTCATACGGCGTTGGTGCGTTGAAGATCACCGCTTTAGATCGTGGATCATAAACTTTTAACGTGCCTATGCCTAAAATCAACATATACGTGTTTTCAGAGTTGGGAATGAACGGAATCAGTCGAATTGCACCAGTAAAGACACCACGAAAGCGCGTACCCGGTCTTTTCTTCGCACCACCCTCAACTAATGGAATCGCATTTAAAAGCTTCTTTGCGCCGTTGCCATACTGTTGCACGTCTGTTCGAGTCCAAAGCAAAGGAGATAATTCACCACTACTAAGATTATTTTTAAGTACCCACTGGCGCATTAGTATCGTCCTTGCAAATAAGATGAAGGTTCATATTGCATATCTTGGCTTGGTCGTTCTTGCGCATTGATTGCACGTGCACGCTTGATTAAGCGCTCGTATTCAGCCAAAGCCGACTGACCTGATGCATCACTACCAGTATTGGGTTTAGCAAGGCGTGACGCGAGTTTAAGAGACATTGCATCGACTAGCATTGAATCCCATGTTTCTTCATTGTCGTTGTCTGCGATATAAACCAGATTAATTTTATTTGTGTTGGCCAGAATTTGACGGCTCTCAATATCAAATTCTTCACAGCCAGCATCAATAATTCGTAAAAAATCACGTGGCAATGGGAACGAATGAGCAAAGCCAAAGCTCGGATGTGTGGACGTTGGAGCCAATACAGCTCGTTTCTTGGCGCAGGACCAAGGATGATCGCGCAGTACTGCACGACGTGTTTGATCATAAAAATCTCGGCAACGTTGTGCATGTGTAGAACCTTCTTCGAAACTGCTAATCGCACGATCACCAATTAAGCCCAGAGCCACATTGCATATTGATACTTTTGTTGTAGTCATAAAAAAGCCCTCAAGTTTTAATGATCTTGAGGGCTTTTAAAGGTAGGTTTGTTGGGTGTTAAAAAGTAGTTGTTTGAGCAACTGCACGAGTTAAGGCCATTAAGCCTTGCTGTAAATGATCTTCACCTAAAGAAACCCAACGAAGTGGCTTGGCTCGGCAAAGACGAGTAGTTTCAGTCCAGTCCTCAGTCTCTACACCATGATTTTTTGCTTCATTATGTTGTGAGTTCCCGTATTTACGAAGCTTTTCAATTAAGGACTCGAGTTTCACACCGTGTTCCTTGATTTCATTCATTAAGAAAATTTCTTCATTTGATAAATCACGATAACCTTTAATTTTTTGATGTTGATTTTCCATTTCTTAATCCTTTCGTTACGTTTACTTAGTATAAAAAAGACCTCACACCCTGCTCAGAGGTGTGAAGCCAAGCCCCAGTTAAATTACGAAATCGATTGCAACAACTTTCTTCTCATTGGTACGACCAGCACCATACGAGTGAACGCCACCAACCTGCCAAATGTTGTGTTTATCTGGACGTTCGTTGATTTTGAACTGACTGATCGGAGCATCACCGAAGTGAATAGCCGATTTCGTCCACATAGCAGTACGTTTTTCTGTTGCACCACCAGCACCAGCATTTAGCTTTTCGTATGGCACCCAGTTAATACCTAACCACTTACCTGAAATATCACCTTCTTGAAGCATCTTCACAGCCATAAAGTCAGCACTGGTCAATGTTGTATCAGCAAGAACCTGTTCAAGCATTTCAGAACTAAACGGGCAATAGATTTCTTCTGTATCTGCTTCATTTTTACGAAACAATGAACGTGCTTTAATTGCTTTGGCTTTAGTGAACGCCGTAGTACCTGCAAGAATGATTTGGGTTGAAGGCAATGCGACTGTAGTTGTGGTTTCTACACCAGCATCAGATACCGTCTTACGACTCACAGTTCCAATTGCACCCTGATAAATCACATCATCTTTTTTACGACCTGCTGAACTGGTCAACAAGCGCATATAACTGTCTTTCGGGTGTGCTTTCATCTTTGGCAAGTCTGAATGCTCGATAGGAATAAATAGGCTGTAATCCCCCATATACACTACACGAGTTCCTGCATCTGGGTGCGTCCAAACAGTATCAGTGAATCGCCCTGAATAAGCTTTCATATCAACAGATCCAAGATCATTGATAGTGAATGACTTACCTACAATCGAACCACGACTATGCACAGTTGCCTGCAAGCGAGATTCATTCTGTGTCAGCTCATGTTCAAAAGCATCGTGGAAGTCCTGAACAAAAGCACTGGTGATCTTATATTCGTTAGGCATTGCCTACCCCTTAACCAAATTGTTTGTTGTATAGCTTTTCGATCTTCGCCATCACAGCCTTATGACCAGGATGTTTCTCATCTCGATACGCTTCCGATAGTCTTAATTCTTCTACACTTTCAGCTTGGGTTTGTTGGGTGTGTGACGGCGGTAAATCCTCTTGAATCTGCTTACCAATTGCTGCAGCTAATTTAATTGCAAATGTTGGCGAATCTGCATCTGCCACATCAAAGCCCAAAGCCTTAATTGCTTGACTAGCCAAATTGACATTGGCATCAAAATCACCGCCCCATTCTTCTTGTAAGGCTTCAATATTGACCTGTGTATACTGCTCATAGGCTTGAGCAACCGCCGTCACTTGATCATTGTTCATCCCTGCTTTATGGAATGAATCAAACATTTCTTTGTTGTTGGTCTTGAACGCATCACCATCAAAACCATCGATCTTGATTTCATAGGCATCGGCAGACTCAGGAATTGCAACCGTTGTTTCTTCAACTGGTTTAGTTTCTGTACTAGTTGTCTGCTCAACTACTGGAGTTTCAACAGTTGCTGGTGCGCCTGTTTCTACTACTGGGGTATCTACTTGTTCAGTCATTTTATTGTTGCTCCAAAAGTTCTAGTTCTTCGCTATAACGCGGATCTGTTGCTGTGTTACAGCGGTTTAAAATAAAATCGATAACTTCCTGACGACCTAGACGGCGTGATGTTTCTCGCTCACCACCGTTCTGATCTGAGACAAAGGCATTACGTTTGAATCGAATGACTAGATCCTCAATAATTTCTCTACCACGAATATCCAAGTCGAATACCAAGCGATAGGTGTTCGCCGTTGCTCTTTGCACGTTGTGCCATTTGATGTGTGTGCCAAAACCGTCAACATCACTTTCATCTATGAGTGTTTTGAATGAATCTTTAATTCGGACTAGTTCACTAGCTGTACTAGTTAGTTGCTCAATGATTTCCTGTTTAGCCTTTAACTCAGCTAACCATTGATCTTGATAGTCCTTAGCAACCTTGTGCGAATCTTTAACGCTCTCTTTCAGAACATGCAGTGCAATGCATGCGATGAATAAGAGAATTGCCAGCACTGCGATAATTACGATCATTGCATCACCTCGCTGGCCACTTGTGTTTCAACACCTTTAGCTAAAGCACCTGTCATTTGCTGTGCCATGACTGCTTGTTGCTCCTGAGCCTGAGCTTGTTGCTGTGCTTGCGCTTTCTGTTCGCGGACAGCTTCAATTTCTTCACGTGTACGCATGACAGAAGTCGGAACGCCTAAGCCTGTTGCTGCCACTTGCATTGCTGCATCTGAGTTGAAGTTATCAATAGCACTTGGATCTACTTCCGCAATCGTTCCAGC
Organism: uncultured Acinetobacter sp.; assembly: GCA_964579445.1. Classification (GTDB taxonomy): domain Bacteria; phylum Pseudomonadota; class Gammaproteobacteria; order Pseudomonadales; family Moraxellaceae; genus Acinetobacter. The sequence goes on along the minus strand of CAZOGM010000051.1, from coordinate 6,034 downwards.
AATACCCATGAAGCGCTCAATTGCTGCCACTTCTTCAAGTTGCTGAGCACGTGCAAGCGGTGAAACAAACTTGAATGACATTGCTCTACCTTGCATTTCTTCAGGTGCTTCACCCAATACGCCTGCGCGATATGCCAAACCGAAACAACGCTCCAATAAAGACTGCAGTAATTCAGATTGAGCACGACCATAAAGAGGTCCAAGCATCTGACGGATCGTATCCACACGCATATATGTTTCTGCTGCCGTCATTGGTTGGCCATAAGGTGAGGTCAACTGATCAGCCATGAGTTTTTTACGGATACCATTCTGTAAACGATCAAGTAATTGATCCGACACTTGGAAATTTGAACCTGAGTCTAGGCGCTTCATAGAATCAACGCTGTCGGCCGTAATGATCTTGCCACCGCCTAAACGTACAGTTCTCGGATTAAGTACGCCGTCATCTTCAGCAATCCACATACCTAATACGTCAATTTCAGCGCTACGCAATGTGTCACGCATTAACGTGTTAGCTGTTTTAGCATCAGGTAATGCAATAGACATTTGACCAACGCCGTAGATAGAACCAGGTATCTTCCGCATTCGTGGTACCGCGCATGGAAACTCGTTATAGCCTGATTCTTTTAAAGTGACTTTGTTTTCAACCTCAATGTGATATGAAGCGAAAGGCATATTTTTCGGCAGTGTCGGAACACCATGTACAGGTTGCTTATGCTTTTCACGTGGTTCAATCACATGCAGAATTTTGAATGTTTGATCAGGTGATTTAATTGAAGCATCACGTACCGCTTGGCTCACCTTATGTTCACCAAACTGTCCAACGATCTGCTGTGCTGTCATACGATATTCACGATAGATCGTGTCAACCTTGTAGTCCTGACGTGTAGAAGCGATCCAGCATTCACCAATTGGCCATGACTGGAACATGTATCCACCGCCTTGCTTACGATCAATGTCTGTGTAGATCACAGCCCAACCAGCAGTAACAAAGTCTAAGATCACATCAAAAATATCTGAGTCGAAATTAGAGCCATGAATATTGCGCCAAATGAACTGACAGACCATTTCTAACCAATGTTCAGACGGCGTTAGTTCTGCTGGATCATCCATACCATCAGGCACAGCTTTAAACCAAATTGAATTAGCAGGCGTGGTGCCTGAAATAATACTTGAGACTAAAAGTTGAACTGCTTCAGACGCGGTAGAATCAAGCAACTCAGCACGTTGTTTAGATCGTGTATCGTCGATATCCTCACCGTCAAAAGCTTGCTGACGTTCAGGTGCGCCGTACTTGTAGCACTCACGCCAATGCGGTTCAAAACGTGTTCTTTCCGCTTTTAACTGAGAAAGACGTTTGCACAACTGAGCTGCTCTATCTTCCATATTAGCCACCTAAAGTTGTTTTCTTCTCATCATCTGAAGTAGATGAAAGTACTTCTGAAGCCTTACGTTTTTTACGCTGTGCCTTGGCTGTGTTCTCAGCGGTCTGCGCTTCACGTTTGGCTTGTGCTTCCGCTGCCTGTGCGTCATACCCTTTGGATGCGCCCTTAGTATCGGTAAGACCGACTGCATCAGTTACCGACCCGATTAAATCTCCTACAAATCCACCGCACATATTGCCCCCTTAGACAATCCAGCCATCTTTGGTTAATTGACCGCCAACATTTACTGGCCGTGATGGACGGCTCGCCATATCACTTGCAAGGTTTGGATTTTTTAGTTCGGGTTTGATTGCATATAGGCGATCTTGAAGTGCATCAGGATCGTTATTTAGAAGGTTGAATGACGCAAGTAATGCATCGTATTGCGCTTGGAGTGCATCAAGTTCATTGCTTACTGCATCGAACTGTTCAAATGAAATAGGTACACGTTCGCCCTGTGTTTCACTCGCCGTTTGTGTGGTCGGTTCAGTACTCGCTTGAGGTTCGGTTTTAACTTCAACTTCCCCTGGTACTGCTGTTTTACGTGCTGCCATGAAAAAAGCCCTAATCGGTTGATTAAGGCTTAGTGTTGAATGTGTTGTGTGCAGGTTTGTTGGGTGATTATTCGCAAGTTAATTCTTCGATTGTTTTTAATATAAGTCCATCATCTACAGGATTGCCGTCGCCAATGTAATTAATACATAGAGTCCCATCTATTACACACAAGTGACTTACATCTCCACACCAACCATCATGGTTTAAAGCAAATTCTAGATCAGACTTCCACACATCTTTTTGAAGATCAAAGTCCCATTCTGGCCACTCTTCACCATCCCAATCCCACCCACGCTTAAAACATGCTAATTGAGCCTTATCCCACACTTCCTTATCTGGAGTTTCAATACAAATATTCATTTCCCATTCCTTATGTTTATTGATCTTTTCTGCTTATCAGCTAAAGCATTCCACTTGGCCATAAAAATAAACCGTTGCATTTGACGTTGCCTTTCTACGGCGAAAAAGAATTCGATTTTATTCATGCTCACCTCGCACTGACTGCTCTAACAGCTTGGCTTCAAGGTCTTCTATCTTTTCCTTAAAACTAGATAATGTTCTTGCTCGTAAAGTTGAAAGTGCTTGTGATGATTTAATATCCTTCTCCAACCCCGCCTTTTCCGCTTTGAGCTGGTCGATTTCGGATTGACGAGCGTTCAAGGCTTGCTTAATTTGCTTAGCGACATACCCATGCACATACAGATATCCACCACTTTTTAAATAAAATTTATGCGGATACCCCATCTGATCACCCCATCCAACAAAGCTTTTGACATCTTCCAAATCAAAAGTTTCTGTCTCAGAGTATTGGCACCAGCGCCCATTTAAAATGATGTTAAATTTTGAGTAACTCATGCCTTAACTCTCTGTCTACGCATAGGAATGCTGTGCGGTTTTGGTTTATCGGCTAAATCAAGGTAGTTCTTCTGGGCTCTTACTTGTTTCAGTTGATCTGAACATTTTTTTAAATTTTCTTGGAATTTAGATTTACCACAGCCCCGAGGATGAATTACCACCACATCACCGCCAGCTGTTGCAATATCCCAAGCCGTTTGCATCATCAATTGTTCTAGTAAATGACTCACTTCCCTATCTCCTGATCCAACTGCTCAATAAACTGATCACACAGACCACCATCTTCAAAAATATCTAACTGGCCAACTTTGTACTTATACGTCTGCCACTCACCTTCACGTGGATAACGGTCATATCCTGTCTCTGTTTGCCATAGAAGAATGAACGCATCGCCGTTGTCGTAATTCGGCACTCCACCTCTCGCCCATTCAGAAACAGTCGACGCACCCGACACAGGCAAAAGGAACGCTATCTTTTCATGTGTCCATCCTAATTTGCACAAATCTAAGATCATACGGTTGAAGTCTGGACGCTTGTATCCACGCAGTTTAATGCGAAATTCTTTCACCTTTTTTTGTTGTTGTAGGTTAATAAAACGCGTGCGCGCGCGAGGAGACTGTGCAAAAACCATCAAATCAACCGTTGTATCCATGCTTTAAATCTCCAAAACCTTAATCTTAATTAGACCGCCTTTAACCACATTTCCACGTCTTACATTGAGTACATCAAACTGTTCATCATCTACACAAAGACCACATTTCACTAAGCTATCAATCGTCGCTTTCAGGTAGTTATCGATGTCACGGCGTAGTCGATCGGGAAAGTGAAAAGTCACATTGAGTTCTAATCGTTCTGCTGATTCCAATCGTGGTACCAACATTTGAACAATTGAATGAAACTCTTGGGCTTTATCACTCAGATATCGTTTCTTCCCAGAAGCGACCCAGTAATGATTTACAGACGGCGGTGTTGTTGCGATTTCACAGTTCAAAATCTCTTTTGGTTCTGAATTACTAATTCGCTCTATTTGCGCCGTATTCGCCTTTTGTTTTACTTGACGTACCTTTGCATCATTTTTCTTTTTAAATTGCGCTACGGCTTCAATTTTTCGGTTTCCATGCGCATTTAGGTGCGCTTCTAACTGCTCTTCACTCCATCTCATGATTTATAGACTCACTTCTTTAAGTTTTAGAAGGAATCCCTGATTCACTTTTCCAACGTATGGACACCATTTTTGAAAGTGTGGGTTGTAGTGATACCACTGGCCCTTATCGTTCTTCCAAAATGTGCCGTCAGTCTCAATATGTGTCATGTCTTTTGGTTTCATGCTCTGCCACCACTCAAGATAATTTTGAATGCTTCGCTTGGTACCCAGCCTTTCCATCCACCAAAGTTAATCAAGATTGATTCATCACGAACCGCTAGAACTTCACGATACGGCGCATCAGGTACTGTGTCGCATTGGACTAAGTCACCGACTTGGAATTGATTCATGCGAAGTCCTCTTGTATTCCAGCGAAGCCAACGCTTTTAAGTTGTTCTGACAGCTCTTTGAGTTTTTCAGGGTCTTGAAGCATCTGAGCTATGCGTACTGCAAATTGTTGAAAGCTCTCATTACCTTGTGAATATTTCCCCATCTCAGGAAGTACAGAAAGTTTGTTAGCAAACATGTGACGTTGAGAATCAGATAGTTTTTTAGTGCCTGGTGCGGATTTAAGTTTTTTCTCAGTCTTGGTTTTTGGTTGTGATGATTTTTGAATACGGTAGATCCAATAGTTCATCCAGCCTTGTGCTGTGGTTTTCTCTCTCGTTGTTGTCCACTGAGCAAAGTTTTTGAGATCAGAAAGAATGAGTTCATCGGTAAGTTCAGAATTTAGATTCTTCGCTTGTGCCGTGAAATCAGTTTTGATCGTGTAGACGTTTGCCAGTTCTCGAAATGTGTAAAGCTTTTGGTCTTCACGGTGGTATTCGATTGAATCAAAAACATCGTTTGATCCAAAGTTATCCACAGAGAAATCCTTTTTTTTATTTTTAATATTTTCTTTTAAATATGTTTCTTTTACAGAGTGACATGCCATGTCACTGGTGGTAGGTACACGTGATGTCACTGGTGCGGTAGCATGAAATGTAACTGCATTTGATGTACTAGGTACATGTGATGTCACTGGTTGAGTGTTTTTAGACTCACTTAAACCAGTGACATGAGATGCTACTGGTTTGACTGGTGATCTATTACTAAAAGTAACGCTATATATATTCCTTTTGCCATTTTCCTTTTGAATTTCCACTAACTTGTAATTTGCCAATTCAGCCATGTATTTACGTAAAGTTCGCTTATCTTTTATGCCTGTAATTTTCATTACCAAAGTCTCAGACATTCCTTTACTATCTAAGTGAAAACCCTTGACGTGACGATTTAAGAACACCAAACATTTAATAGCGTCTCCATCTAAAACCGCTAAATATCCCTCATCACAAATGAAGTTGGGTAGTGGCGTATAACCGTCCTCCCCCTTTTGAATATTCACATTCACCCCTTTTGTTAATGAAGGCTTTGGGAAATTAATTAGAGCTGCTGTATTCAAGATGCACGCTCCCTCTCAAAGTAAGATTTGACTTGGCTTGTGCCTTTACGATGCTGAGGACGGTATCTAATGTCATAGCAACACTTGCAAGCAGCTTCATAACCAATGGTTCTTTCGCCTTTCTTATTCGGCTTATTTCGGTACGTAAACCAAAATTCATTATCAAGTGGCCAATACTCCTGACACTCAATACAAAGTTTTTCCGTACCCAATTCAGTTTCTATAAATTTAGGTGCTGAGATTCCTTTGCTAGTCGATTCATTGCGTGATAAATTAGGCATCGTTAGTTCCTCATTCATGACTTGGGTTTTGAATGGCAAGAAAGTTCAGCTGTGCAACCAGTTGGGCTTTTTTTGTGCCTGTATGTTTTGGTGTGACGTTAATCATTCTTGGTTCAGATGTAAGCTGAAACGGCGTATCTACGGTATCTGTGGTAAGACGCATTAATCTACTGAGAGAATTGATTCGTTCCTTCACTGCCGAGATGTGTGCCTTGTTAATACTTCGAATAAGTTCAGACAGCGTTAAACCTTCAGATCTAGCAATAGCTTCTAAATCAAGTTTTTCGTCATATGTACATTTATGTGTGATGCTTTCAGTGAGTTTTTCGGACAT
>CAZOGM010000050.1:0-16330 GCA_964579445.1 uncultured Acinetobacter sp. | reverse complement strand
AACTTTTTACTAATATCTAAATCTATTTTCCCAAAAAGATAAGACAGCCTAAACCATTTAGATCTATAACATAAAACCAATGTCACAAAAAAAACTAAAGATTGATAGATAGATAAGGCAATTAATGCCCCATATAATCCATATTTTATAGCAAGCAAGCTCGTTACGATTAATGCAAAAACACTTCCAAATATATTCGCAACAACTAGCTTTAAAATTTCTTTCTTACCATTGAGTATCGCAAGAAAAAGAGCATTAAAATTAAACAGCAATAAGAAGACAGCAAACCATACAAATACAGATTGATATTCAATTGAGTGGAAAATATAAGTTGAAAGTTGTTTTTGAAAAAGAATTATCAGTACTGAGAAAAACAGACTGAACAGAAAGACAATACTTCCTGCAGTTTTCCAGATGGCTCTTTGCTTGGTTTCATCTTCGTGATATTCAGCTGTGTATTTAATAATCGCTGTATTAATGGCACTTCCCGAAAAAGCTGTCACCATTTGAATGAAATTTTGAAACTGACCAATTGCTGCATATCCTGCTGGTCCCACATACACAGCTAAAACTTTATTCAACAGAAATAAAGTTGCTGTCTTAATTAAGACAGCAACTCCATTTAACAAACTTGTATTGAGTAAATTCATTAGAATTTAAGCTTTAAACTGATTACATAATTCAACGATTTTTTCTGCATCTTGCAAACTCAATGTGGGTCCAATTGGCAGACTCATCACTTGGTTATGGATCTGCTCAGAGATTGGAAAGCTTAAATTATTCCATTCTTTATAAGCCTGCTGTTTATGTGGCGGAATAGGATAATGAATTAAAGTTTGAATGCCTGCATCTGCTAAAAAATGTTGCAAGGCTTCACGATGATCAGTGCGTATTACAAATAAATGCCATACATGCTGAGTATAAGTCGTTGCTTGAGTATTATTTAAAGGTAATTGAATCAGCGGATTTTTAATCTGGGACAAATACGTTTCTGCAATTAAACGGCGATGTTTAACTTCATCATCTAAATGCTTCAATTTAATATCCAGTATTGCTGCTTGAATTTCATCTAGACGACTATTTACACCAGGAACTAAGTTTTTATATTTCTCATGTGAACCATAATTACGAAGTGCTTTTAACATGGTTGCAAGCTCTTCATTATTAGTGGTCACCGCACCCGCATCACCAAGAGCACCTAAATTCTTACCTGGATAAAAACTAAAACCAGAAGCATGCCCCCAATTTCCTGCTTTTTTTCCATTTAACTCTGCACCATGGGATTGCGCTGAATCTTCCAGCACAAGTAAATTATGTTGTTCCGCAATTTCCATAATTTCAGCCATTGGTGCTAGCTGACCATATAAATGTACGGGTAAAATCGCTTTCGTTTTATCGGTGATGGCTAATTCTATATTACTGACATCGATGTTATAACTCGTAAGCTCGGGCTCGACTAGAATAGGCGTTAAATTATTAGCAGTAATCGCTAGAATACTTGCAATATAAGTATTTGAAGGAACAATGACTTCATCGCCATCTTTAAGTTTTCCTAACTCTTTCCACGCACGCAGGGTTAAAATAAGAGCATCTAGACCATTTGCAACACCAATTGCAAATTTTGTCCCACAGTAATCTGCAAAGTTTTTTTCGAACTTCTCAAGTTCAGTTCCGCCAATATACCAACCTGAATCAATGACACGGGTACAGGCTTCAACCAACTCATTTCTATATTGCTGATTAATTTTTTTTAAATCTAAAAATGGAATCATATTGGTTTTCACTCAGGAATATAAAGTTCTGCTGTACCTACTATACATTCTTGATTTCTAGATACAGCTGTAGTTTTAAAAATCACACGTTTTTTTTCAGCTAAAATATCAGTTATTTCTACTTTAAAATTAACAGATTCATTTAAAAAAACTGGTTTTAGAAACTTACTTTCAGATTTTAAATAAATACAGCCTGGTCCTGGCAAATTATTTGCAAATATGCTTGAAAAAACACTTGAAAGTAACGCGCCATGAACAATTCTACCCCCAAACATCGTGGTTTTTGCAAAATCTTCATTCAAATGTACAGGATTTACATCTCCTGACAATGTGGAAAATAAATCAACATTTTCGCCTGAAAAACTGCGATTAACTTCAGATGTTTGACCAATTTTCATTTCTTTTATACTTTTCATATTCAACCTATGAACTTTTGATATTCTTTTAAAACTTCAAAATATTGAGTTGCTGGATATATATAGAAATTATCTAAATCATTGCCATCAATATGTTCTGCACCTAATCTCATATGGAAATTGTGTACACCCAAATTATCTTTACGTACATCAAAATGCGATTGCTGAAAATCGAGCTCTTCAAAAGCTAATTTATAAACCAGTAAAGCGCTTTCTATAGCTGCGTAACGTGTCTTATTTTCATTTAAGATCCAACTTCCCCAACAAAACGATTTTGGACTATCCTTAAAATCATATAATCGAATTGTGCCGACTCTTTGATTATTATCATTACGACAAATAATGAAATAGTATTCTTCATTATTTTTCTCTCTAGTTTTATAATTTAGTATCCAATCACGCTGCGTTTGAATATCAGCTGAAGATTGAGAAATATGTTTATTTAATTCCGGATTGGCTCTTAATTCACATATAAACTCAGCATCAGATTCTTCAACTAATTTAAAGTTTATCGTTTTGGCTGATAGGTTTTTAAAATTCATTATGTACCACCCTTAAAAATTTTTGATAATCTCTAATATAGTCACTTTCATCAAAGTGCTCACTTGCCAATACAATCAAAACACAATCTTCTGAAAAATCATGCATTTCACGCCAGATTAATCCCTCAATAATTAAACCTTGAGTGGGTGTATTTAAAATAACTTCCTCTTTATGAAATCCATCATCTAATATAAAGCGACAACTTCCTTTTAAACAAATTGCCACTTGTTTTAGATTGAGATGGGCATGAAAGCCACGAGGCTTATCTTTTTCAGTATTAAAAATATAATATAAACGCTTAACATGAAATGGAATAGATTGATTAGATTCAATCGCAACCAATCCCCCTCGTTCATCACCAAAACTCGGTAGATCTATTAATTTCACTAAGCTCATTTTATTCAGCCACTAAAGAAATCAAATATTGACCATAATCATTTTTATGCATACTTTGACCAATACTTAATACTTTTTCTTTAGTCAACCAACCATTATTCAGTGCAATTTCTTCCAAACATGCCACTTTATAACCTTGACGCTTCTCAATGGTTTCTACAAATTGAGCAGCTTGCAATAAACTCTCATGCGTACCTGTGTCAAGCCAAGCAAAACCACGCCCAAGTAATTCAACACTTAAGTCGCCACGCTCCAAATACATCTGATTAACAGTGGTGATCTCTAACTCACCACGCTCTGATGGTTTGACAGACTTCGCAATTTGAATGACATCATTGTCATAAAAATACAAACCGGTTACCGCAAAATTTGATTTCGGTTGCTTAGGTTTTTCTTCCAAAGACACCGCTCTTTTCTGCTCATCAAACTCCACTACGCCAAAACGCTCAGGATCTTTGACTTGATAACCAAATACCGTCGCACCTTTTTGACGTGAAACCGCTTCTTTAAGCATTGGTGTAAAGCCTTGACCATAAAAAATGTTATCGCCAAGTACTAAACAAACATTGCTATCGCCAATAAAACCTTCACCAATAATAAAAGCTTGAGCTAAACCATCTGGACTAGGTTGAACCGCATATTCAATTTCAATACCGAAATCAGCACCATCTCCGAGTAACCGTTTAAAACCTTCGATATCGTCTGGTGTACTGATAATCAGTACTTCACGAATGCCTGCCAACATCAAGACTGAGAGAGGATAATAAACCATGGGTTTATCATAAATAGGGAGTAATTGCTTAGAAACACCCTTTGTAATTGGATATAAACGTGTACCCGATCCACCGGCTAAAATAATTCCCTTGGTACTCATTATGATTTCACACCTAATCTTTCACGTTGGTAACTGCCATCTTGTACCCGACGACACCACTCTAAATTATTTAAATACCATTCAACTGTTTTACGAATGCCTGTTTCAAAACTTTCCTTTGGCTTCCAGCCCAGAGCATTGGCCATTTTTGATGCGTCAATCGCATAGCGCAAATCATGTCCTGGACGGTCTTTCACAAAAGTGATTAAGGATTCATACGGCATATCATTCGCTTGCGGGCGAAGTTCATCCAAAATAGAACAGATCGTTTTCACCACATCAATATTTCTTTTTTCGTTATGACCGCCGATATTATAGGTTTCTCCCACAACACCTTCTGTAACAACCTTGTATAAAGCACGTGCATGGTCTTCAACATACAACCAATCGCGTATTTGATCGCCTTTTCCATAAATAGGCAGTGGCTTAGCATCAAGCGCATTTAAAATGACTAGAGGAATCAATTTTTCTGGAAAATGATACGGTCCATAATTGTTTGAACAATTGGTGACAATCACAGGTAAACCATAGGTTCTATGCCACGCACGAACCAAATGATCTGAACTTGCTTTACTCGCTGAATACGGTGAACTTGGTGCATAAGACGTAGTTTCAGTAAATAAGTCGGTGGTACCTTCTAAATCACCATAAACTTCATCTGTTGAAATATGATGAAAACGGAACTTTTGTTGCTTTGTTTCATCAAGATTTTGCCAATAATGACGTGCGACTTCAAGTAAAGTATAGGTTCCCACAATATTGGTCTGAATAAACTCAGAAGGGCCATCGATTGACCGGTCTACATGTGACTCAGCAGCAAGATGCATCACCAAATCAGGTTTAAAATCAGCAAAAACTTGCGTTAAAGCAGCAGCATCACAAATATCAATCTGAGCAAAGTGGTAGCGTTCATGTTGATCAATCTCAGCAAGAGACTCTAAGTTACCTGCATAGGTGAGTTTATCGATATTAATGACTTCATTTTCAGTGTTTTTAATAATATGTCGAACAACCGCAGAACCAATAAATCCTGCACCACCAGTCACTAATATTTTCATTTTTTACTTACAAACCCTTTATTTACATTCTTGAATTAAAAGTCTTAATACTTTGGTTCAAAATGTTATTCAAAATATACATCTAAAGTGATTTATATCACATTCATTATAGAATTTAATCAATACGCATTTTGCAAATCGATTTTTCGTAATTATACTGAATCCATGATGCAATGAACATACAGTCACACGCGCTTAAGTAATCATTTTATCGCTTAACATTAAATAATAGGAAAAAACTTAAATTTAGAATAGAATTTCCTGCATATAGAAACACTCCAAGCAACAATATATTACAAATTAAGGGTTTTGAATGTGAATTACAAAAGCACATCACTTTTTCTAACAATTTCTTTTTTATTTTCAGGGTGTGCGATCACGTCTGGACTGCAAATTTATGATTTGCCAGAGCAAGGAGCCTACAAGACTGAACAAGGATCAGAACTTTCAATCATCAAACTGAACCAAGACATCATTAGTTCTTTTAATATAAATTCTGAAAATAAAATTGATGATATTTCACATTTATTTAGACATCGATCTACTGAATATCGCTTATCTCCAGGGGATGTATTATCGATACAGTTTTGGGCGTATCCCGAGCTAACGCCTCCTATTGCAGGGCAAAATAGCAATCAAGTTTTAGGCTTTACTATCGATCAAAATGGTAATGTTTACCTCCCATTAATTGGAAAGATCAGACTTGCCGACAAAACACTCACAAATATCAATCAGCTTTTAAAAACACGCTATTCTAAATATTTAAAGCACCCCGATGTGATCGCCCGTGTCCTCTCTTATGAAGGACAGCGATACTTTGTAAATGGTCAAGTCGAAAAAAGTGGACAATATAATCTAAACACTCAACCTATTAGCCTGTATACCGCACTCAGCGCTGCAGGTGGTATCAAAGTTGAGTCGGGTGATAATGCCAGTATTCAATTAATTCGTCAGGGTCGTTCATATGAACTCAATCTTTTTGAATTAGAAAAACAAGGCTTTTCCCTTCATAATCTTTTGATTCAACCTAACGACACCATTTTTGTAGGTACTAAACAAAATCAAAAACTCTATGTGCTAGGTGAAGCGAATAAAACAAAGTCACTGGAAATTAGAGAACAAGGCATGACTCTAAGTGATGTACTGGGTGAAAGCGAAGGCATTAACCCCCTCTCAGCCAGTGCTGCTAAAATTTATGTGATGCGTACAGATTTGCAAACAAAGCATTCAACTGTTTATCACCTCAATTTAATGGATTTTGGTAATTTTGGCTTAGCGAATCAATTTAAGATGCAAAAAAACGATATCGTTTACATCGATGCAACTGGCTTAACGCGCTGGCAACGTATAGTAGGGCAAATTGTTCCTTTTGCTGGAGCAGTTAATACGTTTCAAGTTATAGGCAACAATTAACATGAAAATTGAAAATATTTTGGTGGTATGTGTTGGTAATATTTGTAGAAGCCCTACGGCTGAATTTTTACTGAAACAAAATCACCCTCATTTACATATTGAATCGGCTGGTCTTTCAGCCATGGTGGGGCATGCTGCCGATGACAAAGCAATTGCTTGTATGGATACGCTAGCAATTGATATGAGATCCCATAGAGCAAAACAAATAGATGCAGAGTTGATCAAAAAAGCAGATCTGGTTTTGGTGATGAGCAGCAATCAACAAAAACATATTGAAAAAAACTGGCCTTTTGCTAAAGGTAAAGTCTTCCGACTGGGTCACTGGCAAGGACAAAATGTGCCTGACCCGTATAAACATGATCAAGCTTTCTTCGAAGAAACGTGTAAAAACATTGTGTCTTACGCTGCTGATTGGCAATCACATATTTAAACTTATTTTGTAGTGAACCCATGAATCAAAATTCAAATATTAATGATGATACCATTGACTTAAAAGAGTTATTTTTTTCACTGATTGCACAGTGGAAGATCATTGCACTGTGCGTGATTCTAAGCTTGATTTGCGCTTTATTGTATTTACGAGTCACTATTCCTGTATATTCTACAGATGCAATGGTGCAAGTAGAAGACAGTAAAGGTGCAGGGGCAGCAGCACTTTTAGGAAGTCTAAATGGTTCTATGCCTGGCGGCTTGGGGGGGAAATCCCCAGCCGATGCTGAAATTGAAATTTTAAACTCTCGTATGATTTTGGGTAAAGTCATTCAAAATTTACATTTAGATATCCATGTTAAAGACAACAAATCTACGCTTCTTAACCGCTTATTGTATAAGCCTCAAGCTCAGATCACTTACAACAATCAAGTGGTCATATTTAAAAATAAGTCATCTGAATTCGTCATTAAAAAATTTGATATTCCCTCATACTACATAGATAAGCCGCTTTTACTTAAATTTAAAGACCAAAAAACATTTACTTTAAATAGAAATGATCAGGTGGTATTCGAAGGTAAACTCAATCAATTGAATAACACTCATGACCAATATGGTCAATGGAATGTTGAGTTTTTCAGTAAAACTTCATTTGAACAAAATTCTACTTTGATTAACCTCTCTTTGACTAAGCTCTCATTGCCATCAGCGGTCAATTTAGTGCGTTCACAATATGCTGTGACTGAAAAAGGTAAGCAATCAGGTGTCATTGGACTAAGTTATGATGGTATAGATCGGGAACATATTACAAATGTGCTGAACAATGTACTCAACGTTTATCAAGCTCAAAATATTGAACGTAGAACATTGGAGTCTAAACAGACTTTAAGTTTTTTAGATAAACAACTGCCTGAACTTAAGCAACAGCTTGAAGAGTCGGAAATTAAGTTTAACCAATTCCGTGAAAAATATAATACTGTTGATGTGACACAAGAGGCGGAACTACTACTCAAGCAAAATATTGAAATTGCGAAAATGAAAATTGAGTTACAACAACAACAGGCTGAACTTGCTTCAAAATATACCAATGATCATCCGCTTATGTCTGCTGTCAATTCACAACTTGCTGAATTAGAAAAACAAACATTAGATATGAATCAATCTATTAAGCGTCTTCCCGAAACTCAACGTTTATATTTACAGCTGTATCGTGATGTCAAAGTTAATACGGAGCTATATACTGCCTTGCTCAATAGTTATCAACAATTAAAGATTTCTGAAGCAGGTGAAATTGGTAATGTACGCGTAATTGATCATGCAGTTGAACCCGTTAAACCAATTAAACCTCGCTCATTCATTGTGCTCCTTCTGTCGATCTTTGTCGGTGGGTTTATGGGTGTAGTGATTGCTTTGCTTAGAAATCTGATGCAGTCCGGCATTAAAGATGCCACTCAAATCGAAAATGAATTTAATTTACCTGTCTATGCCACTGTGCCTCGCTCATCGATTCAAGAAAGTCGCATGAAGACTTTTAAGAAGAAGAAAGCTATTCCCATTCTTGCAGTGAAAAACAGCGAAGATGTAGCGGTAGAGAGCCTCAGAAGTATTCGTACAGCGATTCATTTTGCCTTAGCCAATGCAAAAAACAATGTAATTGCGATTTCAGGTCCTGCACCAGAGGTAGGTAAATCTTTTATTTCGATTAACTTAGCCACGATCTTTGCTCAAAGCAACAAACGTGTCTTACTGATTGATGTCGACTTACGTCGCGGCTATTTACATAAATATTTTGATCGTGAAGTCAGCCCTGGTCTTACGGAAGTAATGACGGGTGCAGTTACCATTGAAAATGCTATTTATGATACGGGTGTGACTAACTTAGATTATTTAGCACGAGGCAAGAGTCCAAGTAATCCGTCTGAGTTATTGAATTCTCAGCAATTTAAAGACTTACTTGAAAAGCTATCTAGTCAATATGACCATATCATTATGGATACACCGCCAGTACTTGCGGTCACCGATGGTATTATCTTGGCACAGTACTCGGGTGTAAATTTACTTGTTGCTCGCTATGCCAAGACCCATATCAAAGAACTTGAACTGTCGATTGCGAAGTTTGAACAAGCAGGAACCAAGGTCAACGGTATTATTCTCAATGATGTTCGCTCTACGCCAGGCGGTGGTGGCTATAACTACTCGTATGCGTATACTGCCCATAAGGATGACTAATAGTTACAGTTGATTTTCATTGCAAAAAGCCAGATTCCGATCTGGCTTTTTTATATTTTTATTCTTTAGACCCTTACTCGCTATGCGTTATTTTTAATGTGATGATTAATAATTTAAGCTGATATAGATTGAATCAATATCATTAAAGTAGCCAACCAAATTGTGTATTTTTGGTTGATTCTATTGAAATTGTATATCGTTTCTACAGCAGACGTTATATGCTGTAATCGTGAAGCTATAGCAAAAAATAGCAAATTTAAGATTAAAACTTGGGAAATCTCATGAGTAAAGCCTTACCCATCGCTGTTGCAGTTTTACTAGGCGGCGCTGCACTTGTACCTGTTTATTATGCGACGCAAAATCCTGCAAATGCTGCAAAAAGTGTCATGAAAAAAGATTCGCCACCCGTTGAAAAGATCAGTTATGCTTTGGGTTATGAAGTCGCGAGTCAAACGCCACCTGAAGTTGACCTGAATACGTTTATTACGGGTATTCGTGATGCACATGCGAAAAAAGAGCGTGTGTATACCGATGAAGAATTACAAGCAGCCTATATCGAGTTCCAAAAGCAAATGGTTGAAAAACAAGCTTCTGATAGCAAAGCCTTAAATACAAATAATCAAAATTTCTTGGCTGAAAATGCAAAAAAACAAGGCGTGCAAACCACCGCCTCAGGTTTACAATATAAAGTAACACAGCAAGGTACAGGTAAGCAGCCGACAGCCTCTTCTGTGGTGACTGTGCATTACACAGGCAAGCTTCTTGACGGAAAAGTGTTTGATAGTTCGGTAGAACGTGGTGAACCCATTGAATTTCCACTCAATCAAGTCATTCCTGGTTGGACTGAAGGCCTACAACTTATGAAAGAAGGTGGTAAGGCAACGCTTTATATCCCATCGCAATTGGCGTATGGGGAACAAGGTGTTCCAGGCACCATTCCTGCCAACAGCACTTTGGTGTTTGATGTTGAACTGATTAAAGTCAACTAAACGCTTTAAGAAGAGAGCGTTAGCTCTCTTTTTTGCTTTTGTTTGAAGAGATGAAGATAATATGAAAAAAATAACCCTCATTACTGGCTTGTTGTTACTGAGCTCGATCAGCTTTGCCAATAACATCAATAACAAAAGTCCAGCTAAAGATCAGCTCGGTTATAGCTATGGCTATGTGATGGGCCGCACCAATGCTGAAACGCTGAAAGAGATTAATCTTGAAGCATTTATTCAGGGTTTAAAGCAAGGATCAAACGGTCAAAAACCCAATTTAACTGAAGAAGAAATGGCGCAGGCACTGACACAATATAAAAAGAGCAATGAATCGAAACAGTTAGAACAATTTAAGCAATTGGCTGCAAAAAACCTTCAAGAAGGTGAAGCATTCTTGGCTAATAATGCCAAACAAGCAGGTGTCATCACGCGTCCAAGTGGACTGCAATATCAAATACTCAAAGCAGGTAGCGGTCAAACGCCAAAAGCCACTTCAAAAGTCAAAGTTGATTATGAGGGGCACTTAATTGATCAGACCGTATTTGACAGCTCTATTGCACGCAATCAACCTGTAGAATTTCAAGTCAGCCAAGTGATTGCAGGATGGACTGAGGGTTTACAGCTGATGAAAGAAGGCGCTAAATATCGCTTCTTTATTCCCGCTCGATTGGGCTATGGCGAAATGGGTTCAGGCGATTCGATCGCGCCAAATAGTACGCTGATTTTTGATGTAGAACTGATTCAGGTCTTACCTTAACTTCATATTGCATTTAAGGTTAAATCCATAAAAAAACATCGCTACAGCGATGTTTTTTTAATTGAAATTTTGACTCTGCGATTGATTATGAATGCTTTAAATGCCGTGGTCTAAAACCAGAAATTAATAAACCGATTGCATAAGCAACCACACCGACTACACACAGCCCGATCACTTCAAGTACACGTAACCACGGTGCCAGCGTACCATCATACCAAGTCAGTCCATACCACAAGGCAGCAACCATTACCAAATTACCTATCATGAATTGGATAAAGAGCATTTTCCAATGTGGTCCAAAACGGAAAATATTACGCTTATGCAAATAAAAATACAGCATGCCCGCATTAACGAGTGCTGAACCTGATGAGGCGATGGCCAAAGCCATATGCTGTTCTTGCCAGCCAATATATTTGAAAAAATTAATAAAAATCACGTTTAAAATGGCATTGGCAGCAACCGCCATTAAACCCACACGTACCGGGGTTTTCGTGTCTTGAATCGCATAAAATCCGGGTGCAAATACTTTAATAAGCATAAAAGCCAATACCCCTGCACTCATACACTGTAGTGCCAGAGCAGTCATTTGCGTATCGTGTAGAGAAAAAGCGCCATGTTGAAATAACGCTTGGATGATTGGGGTCGACAACATAAACAGCGCAATGCTGGCTGGAATACCTGCAAACACAATGACACGTGCAGCCCAATCCAGCATTTCTTTAAATTTGTTTTGATCTTGTTCAGCTTTACGCATGGACAGTGCTGGCAAAATAACAGTACCAATTGCGACCCCAATCAAGCCCAAAGGCAGTTCGGTCATACGTTCCGCCGTATATAACCATGACACCGAACCATCTTGCATAAAGGATGCCCAAATGGTGTTTAGCAATAAATTGATCTGAGTCACTGATACACCGAACAAAGCGGGCAACATCAATTTTAAAATGCGCTCGACACCTTCATGCTTAAAGTCAACCTTCGGTGGAATCAACAGTTTCTTGCGCCAAAGTTCTGGTATTTGTAAGGCAAGTTGCAATATGCCTGCAACAACAACCGCCCACCCCAGTGCCATGATTGGCTCAGCCATATGCGGTGATAACCACCACGCCCCTGCGATCATGGTGATATTAAGTAGTACGGGTGCAAATGCTGGCGTGGTAAATGAACCATAGCTATTTAATATACTGCTGGCAAAGGCTGTCAGCGACATAAACAACAGATACGGAATGGTTAAGCGAAAAAGGTCGACCGCCAAATCAAATTTCAGTGGATCACTATGAAAACCAGGTGCATAGACATACAAAATAGCCGGTGCAATCACCATACACAGCAAGGTTAACGTGGTCATGACCACCAATAGACAGCCAAACACCCGACTAATCAGAATCTGGACTTCAGCATGTAATTTACTGGTTTTGTATTCGGTTAAAACTGGAATAAAAGCCTGTGAAAATGCGCCTTCGGCAAATAAGCGCCTGAAAAAGTTTGGAATACGAAAAGCCACCACGAAGGTATCGAAATCTTTACCTGCACCAAAGACATTGAGTAAAACCATGTCACGAACCAGTCCCAATACCCGAGATAACATGGTCATTGCACTGACTATAAAGGTGGATCGCCAAAGCGCCATCGTATTCACCAACTTAAAAGAATGTCGTTATTGTAATGAAACTCAAAAAGAATTTCGTTATTTGATGTTCAAGTTTTAATGCTAAATCTTAAGCTGTTTTGGTCTGACGCAGTAAGCTGCGAAAATGCGCCCATTGAAAATGCGGTCCTGGATCAGTTTTACGCGCGGGTGCAATATCGGAATGCCCAGCAATATGATTCATCAGTTTTGGGTAAGCTTGTTGTAAAGTTGCCACCACTTGGGCCAATATTTCATATTGCACTGCCTCAAAATCAGTGTCATCACTGCCTTCTAGCTCTATGCCAATTGAGTAATCATTACATTCCTTTTGCGCCAAGTAATTTGAACGCCCTGCATGCCATGCTCGATCATGAAAATTGACGAACTGTAGCACTTCGCCACTACGTAAAATGAGTAAATGGGTCGAGACTTGCATGCCTTCAATGGTTTTGAAATAAGGATGTGCAGACCAATCCAATTGATTTTGAAAAAACTGCTCAATATAACCTCCACCAAATTGTGATGGCGGTAGGCTAATATTATGGATCACCAACAATTGAATCTCAGTCTGTTCAGGTCGCTGATTAAAGTTTGGCGAAGCAATCCATCTTGCACCTTGTAACTGCCCGTTGATCACTTGGAATTGGGATGCTTTCAATTGCGCTGCTCCATAGACTTGAGACATTATCATCGCTGCATTTTATCGTAATTCCAACTAAGCTAAGCATCTTTGAAATAAAAACAGCACCGAATCATTCAGGGTGATGCTAATATATTGCTCATTTTTTAGCTATTCAGCATAGGGACATGATGAGCATACCGCAATCTTTACTTGAACAAGCCATTCAAATCAATATTCAACAGGCTTTAGCTGAAGATATTGCAGATGGCGATATTACCGCCCGACTCACCCCTGAAAATGAACAAGCAAATGCGATTATTTTGAGCCGTGAGCAGATGGTTTTGGCGGGTCAACCTTGGGTTAATGCCTTAATTCAACACTTTGATGCAACGGTTCAAATCACTTGGCTTAAAAATGATGGTAATGTCGTTGCAGCCAATGAAGCTTTTTTAAAGCTTTCAGGTTCGGCACGAAGCTTACTAACGGTTGAACGTGCTGCGCTTAATTTTATTCAAACTTTATCGGCTGTGGCGACCAAAACCGCTGAATATGTTAAACAGCTAGAGGGTTTAAACACCCAACTGCTCGACACGCGTAAAACATTGCCCGGGCTACGTATTGCACAAAAATATGCGGTTGCCATTGGGGGTGGAAAGAATCACCGCTTAGGTTTATTTGACGCATTTTTAATTAAAGAAAATCACATTATGGCCGCAGGTGGAATTGCACAAGCAATTCAACAAGCACATCAGATTGCACCGAATAAACCCGTTGAAGTCGAAGTTGAAACTTGGGATGAGCTAGATCAAGCCTTAAATGCTGGAGCTGACATCATTATGTTAGATAACTTTAACCAGCAGCAAATGGTTGACGCTGTTCAGCATGTGGCAGGACGTGCCAAGTTGGAAGCATCTGGTAATATTACCATTGAAAATTTAAGAACCGTTGCAAGCTCAGGAGTGGACTATATTTCAATGGGTGTCTTGACCAAAGATGTTAAAGCTATTGATTTGTCGATGCGCTTTCAAGCCGAGTAAATATTTAAACTGAGTTGAATGGGATGCCGTGTTTTGATCAAAATGACGCGGTCTGTCCCAGCACAAGTCATTGAAAAACTGGGTCAACAGCCTATAATAGCCATCCTCCCCCATTCCTATATCTGATCAAAATGTCCACATTAAAACAGCAGGCATTGTTTTTCCTTGTCTCGCTACTCTCTGTTGTCATTTTTTTCTTTTATCAAGAAGACTTACAGCGCTTCTTAAAACTATCTGATGCTCAATTAAAGCTCAGACTTTATAAATATAGCTTTTCAGTGCTCATCAACTTCGCGCTGGTGAGCTTGGTCTATTTATGTTTAAGAAAAACATGGATCACGCTGTTTTTTAGTCAGTTTGTATTTTTTAGCCTGACCTTTATCAATATCAAGAAAGAACAATATTTGTCGGCAAGTCTGGTGCCCAGTGATTTTTTATTGTTACCTGAAACCTTAACGGCAGCGCCAGCTTTGCTTAAATTATCCGTGTTTATCGGATTGGGGTTATTCTTGACCTTAGCGGTGCTATTGTATCGAAAAGAAAAAATAGAACCGCTGAAATTACTCATTCCCAATAGTCTCATTTCGCTCGGATTACTCAGTTTTTTTGTCAGTGCCAATTTTACCAATAATTTTAGCGAGTACTGTACAGCCAACAAACAACAACTGATTTGCCCTTATGCACATGCTTTACCCAATACCAGTGGCGATTGGGTCGGTGATCACCTCACCATTAAAAATATGGGCTATATGAGCTTTTTTGTGTCTAAGTCTTTGGACAGTGTAAATACCAAAATCTTTAAAACAGAAGATATTGCTGAACAGCGCATTCAATCAATTTTAAAAACACCACAGCATAATATTGCTCTGAGCACCGCTGTTCCTGCTGAAACGCTACAGCCGAATATTATTTTTGTGATGAGTGAAGCGCATTGGGATGCTCGAAAGCTCGATAAAAGTATTCCTAAACATATCACCCCTACCCTTGATCGCTATCAGGTGGCAAATTTTTTATCGCCTTCTTTTGGTGGTGGAACAGCCAATGTAGAATTTGAAGTCCTGACCAGTCTGAATGTCATGCTCAATCACAATGAGTTGGCTTATGTATCAAAACTCAAGCGCCCGACTTATTCATTGGCAATGCATATGAATCAGCTGGGTTATGACACCACCGCAATGCATAACAACGGCAAATATTTTTATAACCGAAGTGCGGTGTATCAAAATTTAGGGTTTAACCGATTTACCTCGATTGAAAATATGGTCAGCACTGTCGATCGCAAAAAATTCACCAACCAAGGTGGCTGGGCCAATGATGATCTGATTTATCAAAGTATTTATGCACAATTGCAAAAATCAGTCGATCAGCCGCAATTTATTTATGCAATTACTGTAGAAAATCACTTTAATTACAATGATGATCGTTTTGGTAAAGACAATTTTAAAATTACCAAATCAGGTATTACAGACCTGAATAAACGTCAGCTCAATACTTACTTGTCAGGCATGCAACGTGCGGATCAGCAGTTTAAAAAACTGATTGCTGAAGCGAAAAAAATTGAACGTCCCACCCTCATTATTTTCTTTGGCGATCACTTGCCAAATTTGGGTGAGGTCTTTGATCAATACGGCTTCTATGCCAATGCCGAAGAAAAGGCCCAAAAAAATCACAACAAGTTTTTTAGTACACCTTTGGCAGTCTGGAGTAATTTTCCTATCGACAAAGCTCAGTTTAACGGTGAATCTGTGCCTGCTCATTTCTTGGCACAAAAAGTACTGACTGCTGCCAACCTTCCCGCTTCACCGTATTATGATTTCATCGCGAGTGTAAATGCGTGTTACCGTCAAATCCACCAAACAGGTACAACGATCAACACTAAATGCGCGAATAAGCCTGCTGAAGTTTTACAACAATATAAAGACCTCAATATGGATGTGTTGAACGGAAAGAACTTTACCTATAGCGTTTTAAATCCTGAAAAGGCCTTGTAAGGAAAATATTTAAAACGAGAACAAATAGATCGGGTTTAGCATCCGCTTATTAATTAGCGGATACTGACACATTCAGATTAATCGTCTTCTTTCTTGTTTTTATCTTCGCCACGTTTATTGTTGTCGTTGTCGTTGTCGTTGTCGTTGTCGTTGTCGTTGTCGTTGTCGTTGTCGTTGTCG
>CAZOGM010000049.1:14227-16331 GCA_964579445.1 uncultured Acinetobacter sp. | reverse complement strand
CCTTCGGCGTAAGTGTTAAGTGAAATCTGTGAGATGATAATTACTAGAAATAATTTTAGTTTTCTTTTATTCATTGTTGAATGATCCAAGTTTTATGATGCAAATTTTAATATGCTATTGAGCCATTGCTTAAAGGGCTCATACCAAGTGGAGATAGATGAATTAGTTGTATGTGTATCTTTAGAATAATCTAGAGCTTTGTTGTGTTTTTTTCGAATGAGATAGGCAATGCTATGACCTTGCCATGGTATTATTTCCCCATTGTCTAGTATGAGATCAAACTTCATCAATATGATTTGCCAAGGTTTGAAACGAAAGTCATTTCCACTTAAACAGCCATCAAAGCCAATTTGAAATTCAGATTCATCCTTAGACCCATGGGTAGGTTGAACGATATCTTTACTATATTCTTCCCCTCCTAGTATCGACTTATAGTTGATCCTGATGAGATGTTTGTCTGTAGGAATATTAATTTTATATTTAAAAGTTAGTGATCCATTACCACCATAACCATCATCTTTTTCATATTTCATATTCGTCAACTGAGGGAATATTTCCCATTTTGGCGTAGGTAAAATTGAAGCAGAAGTAACTTTGAATTGTTGAATAGTATCAAATTTATAATGAAATTCATCATTTACATTAAGTATGTATGTTTTATTTGCAGCAAGATTTTCACTGGGTTTAAGCATGTAGAATGATGGGTCATTCGATGTAATTTTCGGATTTAAGGTGATTTTCTCATCGTTAGCTTCTAAATAAAGTAGATTTGGTTTTGCATCTGAAATATTCTCCCTTAACCAAAATACAGAATGGGGACTCAATTCTGTTGTGTGATAAATAGAATAATTTGCGAGAGCACAAGACAAAGCAAAGCTATGGCTAGAAAGTAAGAGTGTATTGAACATGACTATTTTTACTGTATTCATATAAATTAACCAAAAAAGCTATTTGAATTTTTATAAATTGTATTTAGTTATAAACTTTTTTTATTTTAGAATGCCCTCTCAATTGAGAGGGCAGAATCGATTAAATGTTATTTCAACATCGCTTTCAAGAACTTACCCGTATGTGAAACTTTAGATTTCGCAACCTGTTCAGGTGTGCCTTCGGCAATAATCATACCGCCACCCGCACCACCTTCAGGACCCAAATCAATCACCCAATCCGCAGTTTTAATGACATCCAAGTTATGCTCAATCACCACAATGGTATTACCCTTATTGCGAAGCTCATGCAAAATATCTAAAAGCTTAGAGATGTCATGGAAGTGCAAACCCGTGGTTGGCTCATCTAGCACATAAATGGTTTTACCCGTATCACGTTTTGCCAGTTCACGCGCCAATTTGACACGCTGCGCTTCACCACCAGAGAGTGTCGTTGCAGACTGACCCAAACGAATATAGCCCAAGCCCACATGAAATAAAGTTTCTAAACGGCGATGAATGACAGGAATGGCATCAAAGAAATGCATGGCATCTTCAACCGTCATACCCAGAACATCAGAAATGTTCTTGCCTTTATAGCTGACTTCCAAGGTTTCACGGTTATAACGGTCACCATGACAGTTATCACAAGGCACGTACATATCGGGTAAGAAATGCATTGCAACTTTGATCATACCGTCACCTTCGCAGGCTTCACAGCGACCGCCTTTGACGTTAAACGAGAAGCGACCCGCAGCATAACCACGCGCTTTGGCTTCTGGTGTTTGCGCAAATAGCTCACGAATAGGGGTAAATAAACCCGTATACGTCGCTGGATTTGAACGTGGTGTGCGTCCAATTGGGCTTTGATCAATGTCCACGACTTTATCAAGGAACTGCAAACCATCAATCGAGTCGAATTTTTCCGCAGTAAGTGTGGTTGCACCATTCAACTGTGTTGCCGCAAGCGGTAACAGCGTACGGTTAATCAACGTTGATTTACCCGAGCCAGAGACCCCTGTCACACAAGTCATGACACCTAAGGGAATAGTTAAGTCCACATTTTTTAGGTTATGACCACATGCACCCATGAGCTTAATTTGTTCTTCAGGTTTAGGTGGTTTGGTTCGAATTTTCGGTACTTCAATTTTTAACTTGCCAGATAAATATTGACCAGT
>CAZOGM010000049.1:0-14127 GCA_964579445.1 uncultured Acinetobacter sp. | reverse complement strand
AAATGTAGACGCTCACGGATTTCTTTAAAAATCTTATCGCCAATTTCGCCTTTCGCACCTTCAAGTTTTAAATCTTGATAATACTGTTCAGCATCACCAATCGACATTTTTGTAACCTGTGCGATGGTCTTGTCTAAAATTTTGACATTGCGTGAGATTTCATTCAAACGTGAACCATCACAAACATCACACGCCGCATTGGATAAATACTGGGCCAAATCTTCACGCACATAATTCGATTCGGTTTCACGATAACGACGTTCTAAATGTGGCAATACACCTTCAAATGCCATGACGCGATTGTGTTTTCGACCACGCTCATCAACATAACTTAAATCAACTTTTTCTTTGCCCGTACCATAGAGGAATTTCTTTTTCGTTTCTGCATCGAGTTCATTCCACGGGGTATCCAGTGAAAATCCAAAATGCGCAGCAACTTTTTCAATCATGCTGTAATAGTAAGGACGTTGACGATCCCAACCACGTATCGCACCTTGGCTAATCGAAACATCACTGCTTGGAATCAGTTTATCTGCACTAAAGTGACTGCGTGTACCTAAACCATCACAAGTGGGGCAAGCACCAAAAGGGTTGTTAAATGAAAATAGACGTGGCTCAAGTTCTGCCACTGCACGGTCACATTCAGGACACGAGTGTTTGGCTGAGAAGGTGCGCTCAGGTTGTTCTTCATTCATCCACGCCAAAACCGCAATATCGCTGCCTAAACGAAGCGCTGTTTCAAAAGATTCTGCTATACGATTGCCTAAGTCGTCACGAACTTTAAAACGATCCACCACCACTTCAATGGTGTGTTTTTTCTTTTTGTCGAGTTCTGGTGGGCTATCAATTTCAATAATTTCGCCATCAACACGCGCACGGACAAAACCTTGACTCTGCAGTTGCTCAAACAGATGGGTATATTCGCCTTTGCGTTCACGCACCACAGGTGCAAGTAACATCAGCGCTGTGCCTTCATCTAGCTGTTTAACCGCATCGACCATTTCAGAAACCGTCTGTGCAACCATCGGTAAATCATGTTCAGGACAGAACGGTGTGCCGACACGTGCATACAAAAGACGCAAATAATCGTAGATCTCAGTAATGGTACCGACTGTTGAACGTGGATTATGGCTGGTCGACTTCTGTTCAATCGCAATCGCAGGACTTAAGCCTTCAATTGAATCCACTTCAGGCTTTTCCATTTGCGATAGAAACTGACGCGCATAAGCAGACAATGATTCGACATAACGGCGCTGACCTTCGGCATACAAGGTATCAAAAGCTAAGGATGATTTACCTGAGCCTGAGAGTCCCGTAATCACCACGAACTTATCGCGTGGTATATCAAGGTTCACATTTTTTAAGTTATGGGTTCGTGCGCCTCGAATACGGATATGACTTTGGCTCATAAAACATCTCAGTGTTCATCAAATTGAAGGTTATATATGATAGCGATTTAAATTTGTTCAAGTGATATAAAAACAAAATAAAACGTCAAATTATGTCGGATGAGTAAAAAGCCTACGTATTAGAGATGCTTATGGGGAAATAATCGAGTACATGGCAGCTGAATTTAAAGATTTTTACGTTTGAAATTTAAGTTGAAGCAGATGGCATCAAATGTATGATGTTGTAAATCTAATATAAAATTAGTCAAAACTTTCGCGAAAGATGATTCTGAAAAGCTGTTCAATCTTATGCGTCAAAGCCAAATCACCTAGACGTATATTTGGCTTTGATCAAAATTTTCTGAGTTAAATTTTCAGCCTTAACACGCATGTAAATAACGACGCTCAAATATCGACTCTACCTGTTCAAACGCTAGATGACAGGGAATGTCATGATGTTTACGGGCATAGAAATTCACTTCTTTTTCGAGCACTTGTAAAAACTCGTTATAGTTTTTCTCAAAGTCAGGCACATTAAAAAAGTCAATATTCGGTGAAGTCAAACAAGGATATTTGGCAATAAAATCTAACATTAATTTTTGAATATGATCATGGGTAAAATACAGCAAATAGGTCGCTGCTGAACCACAATGCAAACAACCGCGTTCCAAGTAAATTTCTTCATTGTTAAGCCAACAGCATTGCAAAGTAAAATAAGCACGAATGGCTTCTGTACCCAAAGTATGTTGTTGCATGAGAAACCTCACATTTGAATGATAAAATCTAATTATTCGATAATGATAATCGTTATCATTAATTGTGGGTTAAATTAGTCGAACTGTCTAGTTCTATTTAAAATAAAAAATACAAGATTAATGTTTCATATAAATGAAAGTTTACTCTTTATCTCATTGATAAAAGGCTAGAGCAGATTGCTTCTAGCCGAATGCGAGGTTGAATTTAATGTATCGAAATGGTGTTAATTCAAGATCGTTCAATTCTAAGTTTTAGGCTTAAGCATCTAAACTAAGCCATTGTCTTTGATGGTAGGCGCTGTCCCAAAATAAATATTCAAGCTCTGCGCCCTTGGTATAAGCCAAATGCATTTTTTCAACTGTTTCTGCATCACTTTGGGCTGCAACAGCATCAATAATCGCGATCACTTTACGCACTTCTTCATTAAAATGCTCACCTGCATAGGTATCAATCCATGCTTGATAAGGATTATCTTTGACTGCTTGTCGCACGATATCTTTACCGACTTCGGCATAAATCCAATAACAGGGTAATAAAGATGCCAGTACCACAGCATAGCTTTCAGACCATGCCGTCGCGGTTAAAAATGAGGTGTAATGATGGCAAGCCGCGGTTAAAGGTGTATTTTCAAAATCAGCTTTGGTTATACCGAATTCATGCATAAAACCATCATGTAGACTGCGTTCCACAATAATCGCTTCGCGTGCGCCTTGGGTAAATTGAATCACTGCTTCAGCATCAAAAGCTTTCGCACCGCAGACCGCAAGTGCACGTCCGTAAGCCATAAGATAATGCGCATCCTGAATCACATAGTGACAAAACACCTCTTTGCTCAGCGTACCTAAAGCCAATTCTTGATTGAAGGGAAGTGCTAGCGTCTTCTGGTAAAGGGCTTCATTACGCTGCCAAACATCGTTTGAAAAACTCATATGTCCATCCGTTGTATATTCCGGTGAGTAAAATTCTTAACTTCGCGTCCTATCTTCAATTTAAGATTCGGCTTTAAGGTTGACGCAACTATAACAAGAGTGTCTTGCAGAAGACATCCTGCCCAATGAAACAGCCAAGTCTTGGATTCATGGCCTTCAAAAAAATCATACGAAGTACTTTGGATTAATCTCTAAAAACAGTCATAATTGCATTATTCAAATTTGATCGATCCTTTTGAAGGGGGATGGGTCACTCAAAGGTAGAAATTACACAAAGCAAAAAGTACAGACCAAATCAAGTTTGGTCGCACAATAATAGTTAATTTTTGTTCTGTATAAATTTTACCATTTTTATTTTAAATGATTTAAGGTCGAATTCTCATGTGGAAACATTTTGGTTTCTCAATCGTCTTTACGATCGTGTGTCTTGGTTTATCTGCGTACTGGGGTTATTCCCACGGGCCAGAAGCCGGTTTAAAGACCATGTTTACCGTACTGACGATTACTGCCATTCTTGCTGTAATGGAAATCTCATTGTCTTTTGACAATGCCGTGGTGAATGCATCCGTGCTACGCCATTGGGATCACTTCTGGAAAATGCTGTTCTTGACCGTTGGGATCGTGGTTGCCGTATTCGGTATGCGTCTGATTTTCCCAATCGTGATTGTTGCTGTTACTGCAGACATGGGCTTTGTTGAAGTGATTCAACTGGCACTAAATGATCCAAAAGAATATTCAGCACGTTTAATGAATCACCATCCTGAAATTGCAGCTTTTGGTGGCGCGTTCCTACTGATGGTGTTCTTAAATTTCTTCTTGGATGACGGTAAAGACACGCATTGGTTCAAGTTTATTGAACGTCGTTTAGCCAATTTGGCAAGCGTACCTGCACTTTCTGTATTTATCGCATTGGTGGCTTTACTGATTATGGCCGCGAATGTCGATGAAGCAAAACGTTTAGTGGTAACCATGGCGGGTATCTGGGGTATCGTGATTTATATCGGTGTTCAAGTGCTGAGCCATTTGCTTGGCGGCGAACCTGAAGTAGATGAAAATGGCGATGCAGTCAGTCATGACAGCAATGGCGTTCCAACGGGTGTAGTGAAAGCGGGTATCGGTGGTTTCTTGTACCTCGAAGTACTTGATGCCTCGTTCAGTTTTGACGGTGTGATTGGTGCATTTGCAATTACTTCAGACGTTGTTGTGATCATGTTGGGTCTAGCGATTGGTGCGATCTTCGTTCGTTCGATCACAATTTACTTGGTTGAAAAGGGTACATTGGATGCTTACATCTACCTTGAACATGGTGCTCACTACGCAATTGGTGCACTTGCATTCATTATGATCGCCAGTGGTACAGGCTTACACGTTCCTGAAGTGGTCACAGGTTTAATTGGTGTGGCCTTCATTGTGTGGGCAATCATTGCATCGATTCAATACAAGAAACGACAAGTCGCTTAAATTTTCATTTTTTAAGCAAATTTAGAGCGTAACTTCGGTTACGCTTTTTTATTTTCAGATCATGACCATCTTTAATTCAAATAAAATAGATGCTGAGAATAGCGTCAAATGTCCTATAATCTTCGCCAAGATTAATGAGTTTTAGCTATATATGATGAATGCCTTAGAGCGTCGCTCAACTTTTGCATTAAGCAGCATCTTTGCACTGCGGATGTTGGGGTTGTTCATGATCATCCCCGTTTTTGCTGTGGTGGGGCAGTCATATCAGTATGCCACGCCTGCATTGATTGGTTTGGCGGTAGGAGTCTATGGCTTAAGCCAAGCTTTGCTGCAAATTCCATTTAGCTTGTTGGCAGATCGCTTCAACCGCAAACCTTTAATTGTGTTTGGTTTGTTGCTATTTGCTTTGGGCGGTGCAATTGCAGCCATGTCCGAAACCATTTATGGCGTGATTATTGGGCGCGCAATTGCAGGTGCAGGCGCGGTCTCTGCTGTCGTGATGGCACTGCTTGCAGATGTCACCCGTGAAGAAGAGCGTACCAAAGCCATGGCGACCATGGGCATGAGTATTGGTGTGTCTTTTATGGTGGCATTTAGTTTAGGGCCTTGGCTGACCACGCTAGTGGGAATATCTGGACTATTTTGGGTCACCACCTTAATGGGTCTTTTGGCAATATTAATGGTGTTTATGGTGCCCAAGACCACACGGCATCATAAAAACTATAAGCAAGGTTATCTCAGTCAGCTTAAACAAGTATTGAAAATGGGCGATCTCAACCGTCTGCATGTCTCTGTATTTGCTTTACATTTATTGCTGACGGCGATGTTTGTTTATGTACCCTCACAACTGATTGATTTTGCGGATATCCCACTGTCTCAGCACGGCATTGTCTATTTACCCTTGTTGGTGATTAGCTTATTTTTTGCTTTCCCGAGTATTATTTTGGCCGAAAAATATCGCAAAATGCGCGGTATTTTTTTAACCGCGATTGGCGGGATTATTGCGGGTCTGGCTGTGATGATTTTTGGCTATGAATCAAAATATATTTTGCTGCTTGGACTGGGATTATTTTTCATTGCTTTTAACGTGATGGAAGCTTTATTGCCTTCTTGGCTGTCAAAATCTGCACCCATTCAGTCGAAAGCCACCGCTATGGGGGTGAATGCAACAGGGCAGTTTTTCGGTGCCTTTTGTGGGGGTATTTTGGGTGGTCAATTGCTGATGTTAAATAACACCTCATTGGGCTGGGGCATCTTATTGGTGATTGCACTACTGTGGTTGGTGCTCAGTTTTGGACTGACTCAACCGCGCTATTTATCGTCAATGATTTGGCGTTTGCCCGAGGGTAAACAAACAGATGAATGGACTTCTCAATTATTGGCAATTCGTGGTATTGAAGAAGTTGTGGTCATGCCCGATCAGCAAGTGGCATTCGTTAAGGTCGATAAGCAGCAATTAGATGACACTGCGCGACAACATTTAACGCACTTGTTGGGTAAAGAGGTAGCCATTTAAGCATAACTCTTATAAAGTAAAACATAGAATCGAATAGGAAGATAACAGCAAATGCGCGGCGTAAATAAAGTAATCTTAGTTGGTACTCTGGGTAAAGACCCTGAAACAAAAACTTTTCAAAATGGCGGTTCATTGACCCAGTTTTCAATTGCCACCAGCGAATCTTGGACAGACAAAAGTTCAGGTGAGCGTAAAGAGCAAACGGAATGGCATCGTATTGTATTGCATAACCGTTTAGGTGAAATTGCACAGCAATATTTACGTAAAGGTTCTAAAGTATATATTGAAGGTTCACTGCGTACGCGTCAGTGGACAGACCAAAGCGGTCAAGAGCGTTACACCACTGAAATTCGTGGCGAACAAATGCAAATGCTTGATTCAAATAATCGTCAGCAAACTGAAGGGAGCGGCGATAGCGGTTATAACCAACCACGGTTTAACAATAATGCAAATGCCAACAATCAACCAGCGGCGGGCGGTTATGGAGCACAGCAAGGTGGCTATAACAATGCACCTGCGGCTGCGCCACAAGGCAATTATGGCAACAATGTCAACCAAGGTTTTCAGTCTCCTAAACCACAGCAACAACCTGCCAAGCCAATGGCGAACGCACCTGCTGATTTAGATGATGACTTACCGTTTTAAGCCAAATAACCACATCGGTTAATAGATAGTTTAAAAAGGCAGATCATCGTCCGAATCAAACCCTTTGCAAATGCAAAGGGTTTTTTTATATCTCAAATAAAGGTTCATGAGATATTTTTCTGTGATTTAAAAAGTAAAACAGTCGCAACAGATTGAGATTGAGATGATGATCGTTTTTATTGATCTATAAATCCGATGGTTTTTATTAGAAAGAACTGTTTTACCGATACTCAATGATTTTGTATTCTAGCTTCACAGATAAGCAATCCCAAAGATCAAATAGAGGAATATCAAATGAGTTTAATCAATACAGAAATCAAACCTTTCAACGCAACGGCTTACCACAATGGTGACTTCGTTGAGGTCTCTGAGCAACAGTTTAAAGGCAAATGGTCAGTTGTTTTCTTCTATCCAGCAGACTTTACTTTTGTATGTCCAACAGAGCTAGGTGACTTGGCAGACAACTATACTGAATTCCAAAGTATGGGTGTAGAAATTTACGGTGTGTCTACAGATACTCACTTTACTCATAAAGCTTGGCACGATACTTCTGAAGTGATTGGTAAAATTCAATATCCAATGATTGGTGACCCAACGTGGACGTTGTCTAAAAACTTTGAAGTTCTTATTGAAGCTGATGGTATGGCTGACCGTGGTACATTTGTGATTGATCCTGAAGGTAAAATCCAAATTGTTGAAATCAATGCCGGTGGTATTGGTCGTGATGCATCTGAACTGCTTCGTAAAGTGAAAGCAGCACAGTATGTATATGCTCACCCAGGTGAAGTTTGCCCTGCTAAATGGAAAGAAGGTGAAGCGACACTTGCGCCTTCAATTGACTTGGTGGGTAAAATCTAAGTCACGCTTTTCCTGCATAAAGTTGATTTAAACAAAAAATCCAGAATTTTGATTCTGGATTTTTTATGAGTTTGGCAACGTATTTAATCAATGTTCATGTCTATTAAAAATTTTAAATCATATAACCTGATTGATGTGTAGCGTGGGCACGTAAGCCTTCAATCAGATGATCAATCAATTTTTCCATCACCAAACGTTGTCCTTTACGTGAGGCATATACCAACTGCACTGTGCCGAGATTTGAGCACCAATCGGGTAAAATATGAATTAAGCGCCCAGCTTGAATATCTTCACGTACGGTTAAAAAAGGCAAATCTGCAATGCCCAAACCATCTAAAGCCGCATAATATGCTCCAGATAAATCATTGCTTTTAATCCGCGGTTCTAAAGGAATATCAATTTGATCTTGATGTTCATTATTGTGTAAATGCCATTGGTAATACTGTTTTTGTGTTCCTAAAACGATGCTTGGAAATTCACTCAATTCAGTCACATGCGTAATCTCACGACCTTGCAAAAGTTCAGGACTTGCGACCAAGCAGTGCGTGGTTTTAATCACATCGCGCACAATAATACTCGAGTCTTCATTCGGAGCGAAATTGGTACGAATCGCCAGATCAATATCATCATGTAATACATCAACACGGCGACTGGTCAGCTCCATTTCCACTTGAACTTGTGGATAGGACTTTAGAAATTCATTGAGCAAAGGACGGATCTGGTACTGCATCATCACGGGCGGGCAGCTCAATTTAATGAGACCTTGTAACTGATTTTCTTGTTTTAGCAGCACATTTTGCGCATGGTCAGCTTGTTCAATAATTTTGCTGCATTCAGCATAGAATTCTTGACCCAAGGGAGTAACTTTAAAATGTCGTGTAGAACGTTGAATTAAGGTGACATTAAACTTGGCTTCTAAGTCTAAAATACGACGACTTAATTTGGATTTGGTCATGCCACTCATCTCACTGGCAGCACTAAAACCGCCATGTTTGACCACCAAATAAAAATAATAATAATCGTCAAATGAATGCATCTATGACCTCTAAACGGGTGTGAGATTAAGAGCTTGATCATATCATTAATAGGAAAGTAAAAAAGCGACCCGAAGATCGCTTTTGTTTAAACTGAAAACTTATTTCTGTTCAGTATTTTTAATATAGCTTTGAATTAAGTTGCTGTAGTCTGGAATGTGTTTACCAAACAAAGCGCCTAAACCTTCAATATCATTACGCCAGTCACGGTGTAATTCACAAGATGCACCAAACCATGTCATCAATTGTGCACCAGCATTTGACATACGATCCCATGCAGAATCACGTGTTAATGCATTGAACGTACCAGATGCATCTGTGATTACGAACACATCAAAATCTTCTTCAAGTGCAGACAGGGTAGGAAAAGCCACACAAACTTCTGTAACTACACCCGCAATGATCAGTTGTTTTTTGCCTGTTGCTTTGATGGCTTTAACGAAGTCTTCATTGTCCCAAGCATTGATTTGACCTGGACGGGCAATATAAGGCGCATCAGGGAACATTTCTTTGAGTTCTGGAACCAAAGGACCATTTGGACCTTCTTCAAAACTGGTGGTTAAAATGGTTGGAAGGTTAAAATATTTTGCGGCGGCTGCAAGTGCTAACACATTGTTTTTAAATTTATCTGGATCGATATCACGAACCAATGAAAGCAAGCCTGTTTGATGGTCGACCAACAATACGGCTGCATTATCTTTATCTAAACGAATATAAGGTTTACCCATTTTTTTATTCCTCAACTAAGCGATAAATGCGTATTTAATTTCAAAATAGGCATTGAGTGTAATGAAAGGTCCATCATAGAGCTTAGTTAAAATGAGATAAAGTCTATATATTGAGATGGATAATCTTATATATATGACAATACTAAAATTAGAATTCATCGCGTTCAAATAGCCGTTATTCAAATGAATACTAAAATAATTTATGTCGAAATTGTCCTATTCTTGAGATGCAGTATGCCGATATAAGGCTATGTTCCATACTTTTAAATACCTAAAATAGTGCCATGTTTAGCTCTAATGATCGGAGTGTGTAATGAAAAAAATTATGGGTGTTTACCGCAATCAACAGATGCATTGGGTGGGTGATGGGTTTCCAGTCAAAAATCTATTTTCCTATGATCGTCTAGGTCAGGCAATTAGTCCTTTTCTATTGTTGGACTACGCAGCGCCGTACCATTTTAATCCGACCACAGCGCAACATGGCGTAGGTTCACATCCACATCGTGGGTTTGAAACGGTCACGATTGCTTATCAAGGTGAAGTGACGCATAAAGATTCAGCTGGTGGCGGTGGAACCATTAAAACTGGTGATGTGCAGTGGATGACGGCAGCATCGGGTGTGGTACATGAAGAATTTCATTCACCTGAGTTCGCACAAAGCGGCGGTTTATTTGAAATGGTACAGCTTTGGATCAACTTGCCTGCTAAAGACAAAATGACGGCACCGCGTTATCAGGCCATTGAAGCTCAGGATATTCCGCGGATTCAATTTGAAAATGGCGCAGGACATATACGTGTCATTGCAGGGCAACATGCAGAGCAAACAGGACCTGCACGCACCTACAGCCCAATCAATGTATGGGATGGTGTGCTGAAAGTTGGTCATGTTGAGCATATCCATGTTCCTGTCGATCACACTACCTTACTGGTGGTACTCGAAGGTGAAATGCTCCTCAACGGTACGCAAAATGTTTTGGACAGCTCAATTGTGATGTTTGCCAAAGACGGCGAAAGTACCATTCAGCTTGAAGCGACACAGGATGCCAAATTCTTGGTGTTAACGGGTTTAGCTTTAAATGAGCCGATACAAGGTCATGGTCCGTTTGTGATGAACACTCAGCAAGAAATTATTCAAGCGTTTGAAGATTTCAATCAAGGAAAGTTTGGTCAAATTGTTGCTGAGTAACACGCCCAAATATTTAAAGAAGGTAGATTGAGGTCTGCCTTTTTTGTACCCAAGCAAATAAATTTCAAATTGGGCTGTATATTTTGCCAATAGGAGATGAATG
The DNA here is from genome assembly GCA_964579445.1 of uncultured Acinetobacter sp. Taxonomy (GTDB): domain Bacteria; phylum Pseudomonadota; class Gammaproteobacteria; order Pseudomonadales; family Moraxellaceae; genus Acinetobacter. The sequence continues at coordinate 3,523 of CAZOGM010000049.1, read as the reverse complement.
GCTTAGCATTTTTTGTGATTAAGCGTAAGGTAGAAAAATTCAAGAAGAATCAATATCACAAAAAAAATAAAGAGTCTCTTTCCCACACGAAAGAGACTCTTTAACGCTGAAGTTCCTATTTATTTTCGTCCTCTATCACAATATTATCATTATTATTTTGTGATCTAGTTCTCGTTTTGTGTGAGTATCATAATTTAAAAATTAAGCGTTGTAAACATTATTTTTTAATATGTGGTGAAAATATATCTATTGTTTTTAAAGGTTTTTTTTAAATATGTGAAAAATTTAGATTTTTTTATTTTATCAGTAGATGCGAATGGGTCTCTTTTTTGCGTTGATCCTGAGTTGCAATAAAAAATCGTCTTTTAAAAATGAAAAATATGGCAGTTTTTAATACCGTGATTTGCAATCAACTAACGCATAATAAAAAAAATGGTTAACTCTCGGATAATAATTTTGAAAATAGCAGTGATAGGAAGTGGTATGGCTGGGCTGGCGACCGCGAGAATTCTTAAAGATGCCGGACATCAAATCACTATTTTTGAAGCGCTCCCAGGTCGCGGTATGGACAGCTACAGTTTGGCCTATGAAGGCGGCAATATTGATTCACCACTGCGCGTGATGAACCCAATGTTGTGGAAAAATACCTTAAGCCTTGCAACACATTTGGGCATAAAAACGTTCCCTGTACGTACCTATATGTCATGTAGTTGGTTATTTGAAGAAAAAATAGAAACGTGGCTGACCACGTCTAGAACACGAATTGGTAATTTTCCTATTATCAATAATCGTAAAGGCATCAAGCAATATGGCTGGCGGTTGGTGAAAGGCATGTTGCAACTAAAAACAGCCATTAAGCAATTTTTTAAATCAGACAATCAAGACATTACTTTGGCTGAATTTGTGGCTTTAAATCAGATTGAAGAAGTGTTTTGGAATGGCGCAGTGATGCCCGTGCTTTATACCATTTGTACCTGTGACGAAAAATCTATTGGTGAATGGCCTGCGAAACCATTGTTGGTGTTTTTACGCCAATTGACTGATGGCGATGCACTCCTGCGTTTACAAGGCGGTACGCCTGCTTTTGTCGATAAACTCGTGGGCGATATTGAAATTCGCAGCGGTGTTGCAATTACCAAGGTGGAAGAGCAGGGCGAACAGATTTTTGTTGAAAATGCCAACGGTGAGTCTGAACTGTTTGATCGTGTCGTGATTGCAACACCAACCCATAAAATCGATCAATTCCTGAATAACGACCAATTTGCAGATGACTTAGAATTGTTAAAACAGTTTAAGTTTGTCGACGGTGAGCTGGTTATTCATACCGATCCAGTAGTGATGCCTGTGAATCGTAAAGATTGGTGTGTGCTAAGTTATATGATGGATCGTAAATTTACCAAGCAGCATTTCACTGTATGGTTAAACTCTATTGAGCCAAGCCTTGTCGGTAAGTCTCCAGTGTTCCAAACGTGGAAACCTGTAGTAGATATCGATCCGAAAAAAATCATTTCCAGAGTGAAGCTTACTCGTGCTGTGGTGGACAGTAAAACACTCATGCTTAGCCAAGAATTACAGGCGCGACATAAACAAGCCAACCGTAAAGTATTTTACTGCGGTTCTTGGTCATGCGAAGGCTTACCTATTTTAGAATCAGCAGTGACTTCAGCCATGCATATTGGTGAAGTATTCAACGCACCATTGCCCTTTGTCGGATTAAAACCTACAGTTGAGGTTGCACCCCAACTCGGTTACTAAAGCATGCAATGGCTCCAAGCAATATTTCAATCTAGACCTCAACATAAATATGCGATTAATTCGAAAATGTTGGGGGATCAGAATTTAATTGCTTGGAGCAATTTGGGCTACTGGGATACGAAAACTACCTCTTATCCACACGCATGTCGGCGTTTAGCCGCACATTTGGCAGAAGCTGTCCATTTAAATTCAAACGACCGATTGCTCGATTTGGGCTGTGGACAAGGGGCGAGTCTACAACTGTGGCACGAGCAATATAATGTCCAGCATATTGAAGCTGTCGAGTTACAACCAGACTGTGTTGGTCTTATTCAGCAAAATCTTGATTTTATCCACAACATTCAATGTGATTCCTTTTTAAATTTAAACGCAAAAAATTTTGAATTTAAATTTGATGTGATTGTATGCATAGATGCAGCCTATCACTGTTGTTTAAATTCATTTTTGAATGCCGTGTCGAATGTTTTAAATTCAAAAGGAAGAATTGGTTTTCATAGCTTAAGTTTGACTGAAAAGTTCCACAGCTTAAATTCAGTGCAAAAACTGAAATATCACGTACTGTTAAAATGCGCAGATGTACGTTTATCAGATTTAAAAACTGTGCAACAAATTGAGCAACTTCTTGGGCAACAAGGATATGTTGAAATTGAAATTGAAAATTTAACTGAATCTGTTTTATCGGGTTTTGCACGTTATATCCAATCACAAAAATACACTACCCCCAAAAAAAATGGGCTGCAAAATCATTTGAATCATCATGTAGATATTTTAAAAATTGAAATGACAGCAAAGTTGTGTCAAAAATTGTATGCGGATGGCTTGATTGATTATGTGCAGGTCATAGCAAAAAAGCGAGATTAAAATAATCAAATGCCAGAGACAACAAAGCCTCACTAAAAAGCGAGGCTAAGTATAAAATGGTGCCGGCACACGGATTCGAACTGTGGACCTACTGATTACAAGTCAGTTGCTCTACCAACTGAGCTATGCCGGCAACGTGGAGAGAATAATAGCGTTTTTTGACCAAAACACAAGCCAAAAAACGACCAATCAACTCATTTTATTGTTTATTGTTATTATTAGCGGTTTTTAGACCGTTTTTAAAGCATGATTTAATAAAGCACATGTTTCAGATTTTATTGTGATTGCTTTTAATTTTAATCATGAATGGAATTTTTATGCAGAAATGCTAAATGTATTGTTATGTTGAGTTTTTCAAACGCTGACTGCCATTAAGTATTTTCAGCAACTGCATTGTTTGGTGTAATTTGAGCAATTTTCAAGTGTTCAACTTGTGAAGATTTTTCAATTGTATAATGTGTTTCATATTTCACTTGGTTCGTTGCAAAAGCAGTGCTGCTTAAAGCAAATAATAATCCTGCAATCAAATTGTGTGTATATTTCATATTTATGCCATATAGTGATAAATGGTTAACGTTATTATTCTCGAAGTTGAATATTGTTGTAAACAAAAAATATACAATAAGAGATTAAAAATTATTATTTTTGTTTTAAGTGATTGATAGGTAATAAATAAAATTTATTTTCAATTGTTTAGTTATGTTGCTGCATATACACCAATTCATGAGCTCAATTTAAAAATAATATGTTTTAGTGTTTAAAACTCTATTTTTAGTTTTCCAAAATCAATCTTAAACTCAGTTTTTTTGAGCTCTATCAATCATATTTAATGACTGTTGTTAATTTTATGAATACCCATTAAAAAAAGGGTTTGAACTTATTAACGTTCAAACCCTTTTTAAATTCT
>CAZOGM010000048.1:14510-16444 GCA_964579445.1 uncultured Acinetobacter sp. | reverse complement strand
AATCCAGTTCAAAATTATCGGCTTTCTGATTATAATGTCCTCCAAATCCTTTTCACTCGATGTTTCTTTAACTTATGAGTAAACATGATTCCTCGCTTTCAAAAGCGCAGTATGACTTATTGAAATCATTTAAAAAACAAATCACCCAACCACATACTCAGCAAGTTGCTCAAGTTACTGAATCAAAAGTACAAGAACAACCCGCTGAGGAAGACGATTTCACTTTGTTTTCAAAATCGATGCAAGGTGTCAGAAAAATGGACACATCAAACATTGCACAGATTGAAAAACCACGTGTTAAAAAAGTCGACAGCCAAACCTTAGCGAAACGCGCAGCAGCTGAAGGCCCCCAACTGATTGAAGGTGCGGAGCTGTCCGACACTCAAGCCATGTTGAATCCTGTTGCGAGTCAGGCGGCATTAAGTTATCGCATTGCAACGCTACAGCACAAAGTGTTTGAAGACCTAAAAGCAGGTAACTTACGTTGGTTTGAAGCGGTCGATCTACATGGATGTACCGTAGAAGAAGCACGCATGGCCGTGCTCCAGATTATTCAAATTGCTAAAGATGAAAATCAAAATGTACTTAAAATTGTGCATGGTAAAGGACCAGACGCGATTTTGAAAACCTATGTAAATGGTTGGCTGCGTCAGCACCGTGATGTATTGGCTTTTGTCAGCGCGCCAGAGAAACAAGGGGGCACGGGAGCCGTCTTGGTACTGCTCAAACGCGCAGAAAAGAATCCAAAGTCCAATCCTTAATTGGAAATTTCCTTCAAATGACGGCAATGTAATTGTTTTCTGATACAATGCCGTCCTTGTTCAATATCAGTGTAAGTGAACACGTCTTATGTCTATGCAGCAATCCTACGCCAACATTCTAACCGCCGTTGGCGAAGATCTCACTCGTCCTGGTCTTAAAGATACACCAATACGTGCTGCTAAAGCTTTTTCGTATTTGACATCAGGCTACAGCCAAACACTAGAAGAAGTGACCAACAATGCGGTCTTCCCTTCTGATAACCGTGAAATGGTTTTAGTTAAAAACATCGAATTTTATTCGCTATGCGAACATCACCTACTGCCATTTTATGGCCGTGTACATATTGCCTATTTGCCAGAAGGCAATGTCTTGGGTTTATCTAAATTTGCTCGCATTACTGAAATGTTTGCGCGTCGTTTACAGATCCAAGAAAACTTGACTCAGCAAATTGCAGAAGCTGTTGCTGAAGTAACTCAAGCACGCGGTGTTGCGGTCATGATTGACTCTGCTCATATGTGCATGATGATGCGCGGCGTGGGTAAACAGGAATCAACCACACGTACCGTTTCTTTTGTGGGTGACTTTAAAACCAATAAAGAAGAACGTCGTGAATTTTTAAGTGCTTTGCCCGAAAGCTACTAATATAAAATGATCAAAAAAACCTCGAATTTCGAGGTTTTTTTATTTTAAGGCATAGCTTTGTATCTGGAGCATTCATTTTTCTAAACTCAACATATTTACATTGTGTTGCAAAATATCTCAAATCATTTAAATATGTCATTTTCCTGTAATGAAGCTTACAAACCAAAATAAAAATTGAACTTTATCAATCACTCTACTTTTAATTCTTACAATGAAATAGTTCGAAACATTCACAGTCTGCTTTTGCATAAATTAAAGGCTACATTAAATAATGACCATTCATAAAGATGAGTCTTCGCATTCTAAATGTATGCGTTATTACTTAAATCCATGACACTTTTTAAAAATAAAGGAATTAAAAATATGGCTACAGCAACGAAAAAACCGACTCCTGCAAAAAAGACTGCAGCAAAAGATACCAAGAAAGAATCAGCTGAAAAAGACAGCAAAAAAACCACGGCGAAAGCAAAGCCTGAAGCCAAAACCAAGGCAAAAGCTGAAACCAAAACTAAAGATACCAAAACCAAAGA
>CAZOGM010000048.1:0-14410 GCA_964579445.1 uncultured Acinetobacter sp. | reverse complement strand
AAAGATACCAAAACCAAAGATGCTAAATCGAGTGATTCAAAATCAACCAAAGAGTCAAAAGCCAAAGCGCCATCGAAATCAACCACCAAGGCTGAGTCTAAAGCCAAAGATACTAAAGATAAAGATTCAAAAACCAAAGATTTAAAAACCAAAAAGGAGAAAGCTGAACCAAAAACCAAAAGTGTTAAAAGTAAAGACACTGAGAAAAAAACGGCAAAAGCTTCAACCACCAAAGCCAAATCGAGTAAGGCAAAGACCAGCAAAGCAAAAAGCAGTAAAGACAAGTAAGCTGCTTTAAATCTGCTATACCGTGACGTTGACTCCTCATCAGCATCACGGTATTTTTTTCTCACTTCATTTTTAACATCATCAACATCTCCAAACTGTCAGATTGCATAGAATGTGCTTGGAAGTGCACGTTTAAAAACGATACAGTCTTTCATATGATTGAGTGGAAATCAGTTATGCAGGTAATTGCGCAATATTTAGTTCATACTCATCAATGGGATGCAGTTATATAAAAATTTAGACTGTCCTCAATAACGTTTAACGCGCCACTAATTAACAAGTGTATTTTTCAAAACAAGATTTAAAAGAAATTCACGTAAGCAATATTCCACTTGTCCCAATTACTGCCTTGTTGAGCTTGATATTCCCAGCCCACACGCACAGCATTTTGAGAATTAAGCTGAAATTGCACATTGGAATTTAAACGTAAATTCCATGCATGTGAATCTTCCCAATAAGGTAGTTCAAGTTGGGTCAAGCTATTAATCCGATCAGTCCAGATATTTTGACAGCCCAAGGTTGGCCCAATCCCTAAACGCCAGCCATCATCCAGTGCTTTGCCAGCTTGAACTTGATTTTGAATTTGGACATAACAGAGATGTTGACGCGCTTGATTGGCCACACTATAACCAAATTGTGATTTGATATTCAGCACACCATGTTGTTCAAGCTCGCTAAATTGACCATTTTTATCTAAAGCTTGTTGTTGCCAGCCCAAATTAAAACCCCAACTGAGCGGTATTTTAAAGGGGGTGATGGGATTAAATGAATTTACACTCAATACATCAACATGATTGAGCTTTAAACGTTCATCGCGATATTGAACTGAAAAATCCCCAAACATCAACTGAGTACCAATCCGATAACCACCTTGAGGATCAATTAAATCATGATAAGCCTGCCGATGCCCAATTTCGAGAAACTGCTGTCCTTGAACCTCGCCTGTTTTAATCGAAACATTGCGAGCATGATGCGATTGTGTCGGATCAACTGAAGGCATTTCAGGTATTGAGCGCTGTTTTTCAATTTCACTTTGACTTCTTAAACCCAATAATGCGCGTAAGCGAGGCTGAGCAAAGCTTTCTTCAACTTTACGTCCCACGAATTGCAAGTAAAGATCATCATAGGCCATCTCAAGTATCTTGGCTTGATTAAGTTTTGAGTAGTAACTTAAAGTGGTAGGCATCATTTCAGGTGCTGAAAAAGCCAATTCATGTGCCACTTTCGCCAAGTCATTACCATGGTTTTTGGCTTGAGATAACAGCTGAGTTTCCAATGCTGGGCGGTAAACTACATCTTTAATTAATTTTTGCTGATCAATCGCCTTAATGGTTTCAATTGGAATAGCACTCAGTTTAAATTTTTCTTGTAAATTGGCTTCTGGACGCACCAGATCCAGCAAACCTAATAATCGATATGCGCAGTTGTCGCTGACAAAATAATAGGGAAATTTTACATTTTTCATCTCCCACATATGTTGTACCAAAAAACGAGTTTCTTCAGGGTTTAAGCTCAGCTCATATTCCCATAAATCTCGACTTTCAAAATCCCCATATTCTTTTACTTTACGATAATAAGGCATCAGTGAATATTCGCCCGGATACTGACCAGTTAAGCCTTTCCACGCAAAAGCCAAATCATTACCACTTTCGACCATCGCTGCATAGTTCACCGCGTATGACACTAAATTCAGCTCTTTTTGATCTTTGGGGTCTAAGCGCAATAAGGTGTGACCAAACATGGAGCTTGGATTGCCCATAAAGTCAGTGGCGTAAATTAAAGTGGCTTTATGTGGTTTGATTTGCCCCATCCATTCATCGAGTTCAGGGCATGCAACGTTTGGCAATTCATTCTGGGCAATGTTCAATTGTTCAATCAGCCACTGGCTTCGTGCTGGAAATACACAGCGTACAGATTGATTGGGCGCAGATTGATTGAATAATGCTTCAATACTGGCGTTTAATTCTTCTTTTAAGTTGTAGCGACCATTTTCAGCTAAAAAGTAGCCCGCATATTCAACATCGCTTTGGGTTTTTTGGTGTTGAACTCGTTGGCTTTGATTGTTTTGTGAAGCCGTTATGTTCTGCGCATTTTTATTGGCATACATCAAGCGTTGCCACGTTTTATGCTGATCTAATTTTTGCTGTTGCGCTAGCGCAATATAACGATCGGCCTGTGTATGAGTGACCTCTAAATCATTACCAGTGTATGCACTACTTGAGTCAAGAGGATTCACCACGGCAGAATGGGTCATTTGAGCATAGAGAACAGTCAATATAAACGCAGTTTTTTTCATTCAAATCTTATTTTAATGTTGAGCGAAATAGAAAAAACCCCATCTTAAAAGACAGGGTTTTGATCAAACAAATTATACGTAAGCTTTCAGTACGTCGTCTTTCGCCATTACGCTTTGTAATGATGCAAGCACTTGTAGCGAGTCTTTGTTTTCTGCTGAATAGATTTCAGAGAAGTTTTGCTTAGACACAGCAAAGAAACGCGCTTTATCTTCAGATTTGATATTGAGAAGAGATGCCAATACGTTCAAGCTTTCGCCTTCACCTACAGCCATATCACGTGCCAGTGTTTCAGCATTTTCATTGGTAAATGTTACTGCTTGCGCTGTTACAGTACCCGTACCGCTACAACCTAAAGTACCAAATGTAATACCAAACAACTGGTTAGCAAAAAGACCATTGGTTGTACCTGCTAGAATTTTAGGTACTTTCCCAGACTGACCTGCCCAAACTTGTGAACCAATACCACAACCTACGTCACGATCAGCGAATGCAGCTGTAGAACCTACTGCCAATACAGCAGCCAAAACTATTTTTTTTAACATGATACTTCTCCAGAATCATTCATATTGGAATGTTTTTATACATTTTATGCGTAAAAATTAAGTTACACAGAATAAAGATAGCGTTATCGCGCTGATAAGGCAAAACAAATCACCATATTTTGGTGAACAAAGTTTAAACCATTGAAAGGATTAATTTTTTAAGAAATCAATTTAAAAGCTTAATCTTTTAAATTCCATTGTCCCGCTTGATCACGTTGACCCAATATTTTCAAGACCAAAACCAGACTGAGTAACAGCAGTAAATACCATGAACCCATTTTGCCCCAGCCCACCATATGCCAAGCATCTACTTGTGAGGGATAAAGCCAAATTTTATAAAAAGTACTAATGTTTTCTGCAATCCAAATAATAAATGCCAACACCAGTAAAACAGGCAACATCGGCAAAGTCATTTGGTGATGCTGAAGTTTAAAGCTAATTTTGGTGTTCCAAAAAATCACCACACTCCACAAAGAAAATAAGTACCTAAAATCATTGATAAAGAATTTGCTCATAAAGTTCAAATAGGACAACGCTGCTAGCGACAACATATTGGCAAACGTCGGTAAATTCGAAAATGATACCTTGTACAAACGTAAAGATCGGGCAAAGAAACTCCCGACAGCCGAATACATAAAGCCTGCAAATAAGGGCACGGTCATGATTTTAAAGACTGCGGGCTGTGGATATTGCCAAGAGGCAATCTGTGGATGGGTCAAAAATATTTCCATGACCATTGCCATCATATGAAAGATGGCAATTACTTTTGCTTCAGCCCAAGACTCAAGCTTGAGCAGTAGCAGGCAGGCTTGAATGATTAAGGCATAAAATAGCAAATAATCGTAACGAAACAGACCATAATAATCTTGATTGCCCATGGGCGCAGTCAAGGCAAATGCAATCAGCAGCAAAATACCAAATAAGGCAGCGTAAGCTGCCTTATAGTGAAATTCAAAAATTGATTTCAATAGGTTCATAGAATTTACAACAATCTTTACCTAGCTTAACCTAAATATTTCGCACTGTATTCATGCACAGTATCAATAAATACTTTCGGATTGGCGGGATCTACCCATTGAGTAATCCCGTGACCCAAGTTCGCTACATAACCGGTTTTTTCGCCATTTGCATATGCATCATCTAACATCAGTTTCACTGATTTCTCAATGCTTGCCGTTGAACCATACAGCGTTGCCGGATCTAAGTTACCTTGTAATGCAGCGCGACCATTGACTGTTTGACGAGCCACATTTAATGGTGTGGTCCAATCTAGACCGAAAGCATCCGCACCTGTTGCAATCATAGGTTCTAACCATTGACCGCCACCTTTGGTGAATAAAATCACGGGGACTTTACGACCTTCATTTTCACGCTTCAAACCATTGACAATTTTTTGCATATATTTCAGTGAGAATTCAAGATATTCACGGTGCGCCAATGCCCCGCCCCAACTGTCAAAGATCTGAATCGCTTGAGCACCTGCATCTATTTGCGCATTGAGATAATCAATCACTGCATCTGCCAGTCGATCAAGCAACGCATGTAACACTTCAGGCTGTGCATACATCATATTTTTGGTATAGCGGAAATCCTTACTTGAACCGCCTTCAATCATATAAGTCGCAAGTGTCCATGGGCTGCCCGAAAAACCAATAAGCGGAACTTGCCCGCCAAGTGCGGAACGAATGGTCGAAACCGCTTTCATGACGTAATCAAGATCAGATTTAGCATTGAATTTTGGTAAGTTTGCCACATCTTGTTCTGTACGAATGGTTTTATGGAATTTAGGTCCTTCACCTGTTTCAAAATACAGTCCCAAACCCAGAGCATCGGGGACAGTCAAAATATCTGAAAATAAAATGGCAGCATCTAGGTCATAACGACGTAAAGGCTGTAGCGTCACTTCACAAGCAAAATCTTGGTTCTTACATAAAGACAGAAAGTCACCTGCAGTTGCACGTGTAGCACGATACTCTGGTAAATAACGACCCGCTTGACGCATCATCCATACTGGCGTGCAATCTACAGGTTCACGTAACAATGCACGTAGAAAACGATCATTTTTTAAGGTCGTCATTTACTTTCTCAGTGTTAAATTTAAATTCCTCTGATCATATCAAAAAGGGCTTCAATTTAATAATTTCTCAAGATTAAATTTAAAGATGATCAGCATCGGAAAAAAATTGAATAAAACAAAACAACTACTGCACGATGTTCTTTTTTCTGCAATACTTCGCCTGTTTCTATAAATCAATATGAATAATTCTTAAGGTTGAATTACATGTTCGTTCGCTCAATACTTGCTTTGAGTTTAAGCTGCATTTTAACTGGTACTGCATTCGCTGCTAATACAACTGCTGAACAACCGTTAACTCCAAGCCCAGTTTCTACCATTGAAGATCCGATTGATCCTCTTGCAGTCGACTCATCTGCAGTCTCAAGTCAGGCTGCTGTAGCCAACATCACTCAGCAAGAACAAAACGATTTAAATCGTGCTGCTGATACGTTGCAAAATTTAGAAAATACAGAAGATCATACTGCTGATATTGGGAGTGCGCCGGCTTCAACTGCTACGACCAATTCAACTGCGTCTACCCCTGCTGCTAAAGCAGCATGGACGCTAGATGGTTTAAACAATGCATCTTGGTATGACAACATTGGCAAAGGTCAATTTCCCATCTATGCACGCGCACATGTGATGCTCAACAATGCCCATGCTTCACCAGGCGCGATTGACGGGACCAGTGGCAAGAATACCTTAAAAGCGATTGCGTCATTCCAACAAATGAATGGATTAAAAGCGACAGGTGTATTAACCAAAGAAACTTGGGACGCACTGGTTGCTAAACAAGGTGGAAAGCCTGCTTTTGTCACCTATACCATTACGGCTGAAGACTTAAAAGGTCCCTATGCGAAGTCCATTCCAGGTGACTATGCATTACAAGCCAAAATGAAAGGTTTGTATTACACGCGTACGACTGAAATGCTCGGTGAGAAGTTTCATATGGATGAGGGTTTTTTAAAGAAACTTAATCCAAATGCAACTTTTAACAAAGTCGGCGAAAAAATTGTTGTGACCAACATTCGTAATGAACTGCCTGAAAACATTCATTTGATTGTGGCGCACAAAGGTGCAAAACAGCTCTACTTATTTAATCAGCAAAACCAAATGGTGGGTTCATTCCCGGCTACCATCGGTAGCTCGGATACGCCATCTCCAACAGGCACATACAAAGTGACTGGTGTTGCACCAAACCCTTGGTATAGCTATTCTCCAAGTAACTTCGTGCAAGGTAAAAACAACAAGCCTCTTTCATTGCCACCTGGTCCCAACGGCCCAGTAGGTAATATCTGGATTGGATTGAGCAAAAAATCATTTGGTATTCATGGCACTCCAAACCCGTCTTTGATTTCAAAAACTGCATCTCACGGTTGTATTCGTCTCACCAACTGGGATGCCAATGATCTAGGCAAAAAAGTAAAGTCTGGCGTTACAGTGAAATTCTTAGAATAATCTGAGATCGACTTATTGGTATTTAAAACCTGCTTCCGAGCAGGTTTTTTTTGATATTAAATTTGATGAAATAAAATATAAGGCTTATTTTCAAGGCTTTTTATCGTTTCATTAATAAGACAATACGTTTCTACATCAGCATTTATTTCAAGCATTTCACCTATTAAACTAGCCTCATTGAATGATAAAAAATTGGAGTCGCAACATGAATACTTTTTTACATCGCAGTGAAGACCGCGGTCATGTACAAGCAGGCTGGCTCAATACCCGTCATAGTTTTTCATTTGGTAGTTGGTATAACCCAAAACTAATGGGCTTTGGACCCCTACGTGTAATTAATGATGATCATATAGCGGCACACAATGGTTTTGGCACACACGGTCATGACAACATGGAAATCTTAACCTGCGTGCTCTCTGGTGCGATTTCTCATAAAGACAGTATGGGAAACGCAGGAGACATTAAAGCTGGTGAGTGGCAATTGATGAGTGCGGGTACAGGTGTTCGCCATAGTGAGATGAATCAATATGATCAGGATGTGCACCTATTACAGATTTGGATTATGCCAAATGAGCAAGATGCGACCCCGACCTATCAACAGATTCAACTTGATCCGCATGATGCACCCAATCTGTGGCATGTGATTGCTGGACCCAATGCCAATGCACACATGCATTTACGTCAAGATGCCGAAGTAAAAACAGCAGTGATTGAGGCAGGTCATGAACTTGAGATTGAGCTAAGCAAAAAATTCAATTATGTCCATGTGATTGAAGGTGAAATTGACATTGCGGGTCAAACAGTCAAAGCTGGAGATGCGTATATGTTTGATGAGTCTGCAACGTTAAAAGCAAACCATTCTGCGCAAGTGATTTGGTTTGATTTACCCGCTTAAAAGATCGAACAATATCAAAAAAGCCTCATCTTGTTATGGGGCTTTTTGCTTCACTTAAATATATTCAATACGTGAAATATTGAAAGAAAAACAGCGCTAAAACTCCCCGTGATCAGCTTCAACTATTTTCTAAGAGAATCTAAATTTGAGGTTTGAGTCACGGTTCTGAATGAATCGTGTTGATGTTGGATAAATCGAGATATTTAGCGTGCAAAAATAATCTCTTATAAAATTAAACGCTTCAAAAATAATGATTTTAAAACGATCAAATCCATTCAATATTTCTTCATAAATGAAAAAGATTTTTTTTGCTATTAATTAAATTCTTACTTCTTCATCAAACTTTCTATTTCACATAAAAAAACCCTGACCAATGATCAGGGTTTTTCAAATTTGGCGGAAGCGGTGAGATTCGAACTCACGGAGGGGGTAAACCCTCGTCGGTTTTCAAGACCGGTGCATTAAACCGCTCTGCCACGCTTCCAATGGCCGCTATCATATAAATAAAAAACCAACTTGGCAAATACTTTTCACTAAAACTCAAAATGGATGTTCAAAATTAAAACAATTTCAATTATTTTATGAATTTTCAGACATCTCATAACGTATCGAATTAATAAACCATATTTTTTTACCCAACGGCGTTACCACTTCAAACTCATCATCAACTTGTTTAGATAGCATGGCACGCGCCATAGGAGAATCAATTGAAATATGCTGCGGATGATGATCATAAATCTCATCGACTCCAACAATGCGTAAGATCTTAACATCCCCCTGCTCATTTTCAATCTCAACCCAAGCACCAAAAAAGACTTTACCCGCCTGCTCAGGTGAAAAATCAATAATACGAAGCTCTTCTAAACGCTTTCCTAAGTAACGAACACGGCGGTCAATTTTTCTTAAAATTTGTTTGTTATATTGGTAATCCGCATTTTCCGAGCGATCGCCGAGACTCGCCGCCCAGTTTACTTTTTGGGTAATTTCAGGACGTTCAACGTGCCACAATTGCTGTAATTCTGCGACCAATTTATCGTGTCCAGATCGTGTGATTAGATTCGATTTCATGCGTTAAAAATACACAATTTAAATTACAAGGTAGTCACACATTGCAATATTTACTGCTCAATTTCCACATATAAAAGTTATATAAATTATTTTTAATTTTAAAATCAAAAACTTATGCATCAATTTTTATCATTTTTTTGTACAAAATTTGACATTGTTAAATTTCGTCATTATTATGCGCACATGTTTTAGCTTGATTACTTTTTATACGAAGATTTTTTTCTTCGACTTTTTCACCCACACATGTCATTTTTGAATGACGTTCATGACGCCCACCCTTATTGAATTTATCAACTTTAAATTAAAGCTTTGAAGCGGTACTTCTTTTGCTTTTTTTGGGCATAAATTACTTGTAGCGGAGACAACATGCACAGTAGTTCAACGTCTGGATCGAGGCTTTGCCTTCATTCATTTACTTCTTCTCTCTCATTTAAAGCACTGGTCCTTGCTACCGCATTTATACCGTTTCATACGATCAATGCATCAAAGACCAATCAGTACAATACTGTGGTTAATACCAACACATTAACTGTAGTCGCCGTTTCCAATCCAACGGTCGTTTTTAAAGATGGAAACTTTAAACATGGTTTTGGCTATGACTTAGTCAGTAGTTATGCACAGAACCTCAATGTCAAACTTAACTTTAAGACTGTTTCGAGCAATGAAGCAGCTTTAAAAATTGTTCAGCAAGGTAAAGCCAGCTTTGCCATGACCACAGCGTCAATCAATAGTATTGAGGCCAAGCACCTCACAGGATTTTCGGCTTCCTGCGGTGACTTCACCAGTTTAAGCAAAAATGGTTTAAATCCAGATATCAATTGGGTATTTAAACGCGCGGATGATCCTTTAACGGAAACAGCAAGCGGTTTCGTTTGCCAAAGTAAGCAAAATGGTTCAATTCAACAATTGGCCTCTTTTTATAACCGCAATGTGGTCAAAAAAGACGATTGGACCACCATACAGCGCAACTTGAGCGCACGTATGCCGATCTATAAAGCCAGTTTTAAAAAATCTGCTCAGCAATACAATCTCGATTGGCATTTCTTGGCAGCCATTGGTTATCAAGAGTCATTTTTAAAGCCTGACTCAGTGTCACCTACTGGTGTACGTGGCATTATGATGCTGACCAATAAGACGGCCCGTGCCATGGGTGTATCGAATCGGGTAGATCCCGCACAGAGCATTCAAGGTGGTGCCAAGTATTTTGATCAAATGATGTCAAAATACAGTCATATTCCAGTTCAAGATCGTTACTGGTATGCCCTTGTTGCATACAACATGGGACCAGGTGCAACAGATGCGATTATGAAGCGTTTAAAAGCACAAGGTAAAAATCCAAATGACTGGATGCAGCTTTATGACTTTTTAAATAGAAATAAAGCCAGCAATGGTCGTTACCGTCAAGCGGTTCAATATGTCACGCGTATACGCTCGTATTTAGAACACATTAAGACCACGCCAAAACTGCTCGATATCTAATGATGTTGCATAAAAAAAGCTTACCCTTGGGTAAGCTTTTTTTGTTTTTAAAAGATTTAAGCAGTTTGCTCAAGCACTTTCTTAAACAAATCTTTTTGTTCTTGACTTGGTTTAGCCGTTTGTAATGCCATTAATTGAGACATATCACCTTGAACTTTAATTTTGCCTGTCATGAATGCTTGCATTGCCGCAGCCATATCAAACTCAAGGAATACTTTACGAAGCGTCTCAGCATCTAGGTTCAACGTCGTTTTTGCATTTGCTGAAGAGCCTTTGACAATTTTACCGCTGTCTAAAGCAAGTTCAGTTGTTCCTTCACCACCTGTAACCACCAAATTCAAAGCGAGATTAGCCAGTGCTGGTGGTAAATTTAGGTCACCAGCTTCTGCTGTTAGTTTTTCAACATTTGCGAACCAATCATCAGTTAAAAATGCAGGCATGTTCTTTCCTCAATGTATTTATTCAATTTATTGTGTTAGCTATCCAAGATAACAACATGATGAAGCATAATGCTTGAATATTGTTATAGCACGATAATTTCTTCATGAGCTAAATTATTTTGTACGCTGTGTTCAATTTTTTAGCATTTTATTTAATATTTTTTTTATTTGTACATTGCTTGTGTATGCTTGATTTCAAGCCCAATTTGTCAATGATTTTATGTGTCGTATGCGAGTCGCATTTTGGCATATTTGATCAGTCCCAATCAGCTAAATTTCAGTTGATTCAGAAAGTCTATTTCTGCGTATTCATGGATAAACATACATAATCTTGTATAAAAAAAAGCACCTTAATCTTTAAAGTGCTTTTTTAAACAATGGCTGACCATCATTCAACCGCAAAACCCAAATTCACCATACTAATACGGTTATTCGGCGTTTCACCTTCTGCAGTTGAGCAACTGGTTGTAAAGTCAATTTCGCGTTGACTGTCCAATGCTTCAAAGTCAAATAAGTCACGATCTGCCAATTGCGATGGAGAAACATTTTGCATCGCACCAAAAATACTGTGTAAACGTTTTGGATGCTCTTTGTCCCACGCACGTAGCATGTCGTTAATAATCGCGCGTTGTAGATTTTCCTGAGAACCACACAAGTTGCATGGAATAATGGGAAAATGACGCATTTCGGCATATTTGATAATGTCTTTTTCTTCAACATAAGCCAGAGGACGAATCAAAATATTCTTTTTGTCAGAAGACAATAATTTTGGTGGCATAGCTTTTAAGCTTCCGCCATGAAATAGGTTCAAGAAGAAAGTTGCCATGATGTCGTCGCGGTGGTGCCCCAATGCAACCTTGGTGGCACCAATCTCTTGTGCAAAGCCATAAAGCGAACCACGGCGCAAACGTGAGCATACAGCACAATAGGTTTTCCCCTCTGGAGTCAACTTCTTGGTAATGCTGTAGGTATCTTTTTCCAAAATATAATAAGGAATGTTATTTTCTTCCAAATAACGCGGCAAGATGTCTTCAGGAAAACCCGGTTGCTTTTGGTCTAAATTGACCGCAACCACTTCAAACTTAACGGGCGAGATACGCTGAAACTGCAATAAAATATCCAGCATGGTGTAACTGTCTTTACCACCAGACACACAGACCATGACCTTATCGCCTTCCTCAATCATTTTGTAGTCACGTATTGCATGACCCACCTGACGACGAAGTTTTTTCAACAAACGATAATATGCAGAGCTCGTAGGAGGTTCTGGCTTAAAATTAAACCCTTGATTGGATTCAACTGGCGAGTACATAGACGACATTAACCATAAAAAAAATACTGCGTAATTTTATCCGATTCGATGCTGAATCGCATCTAAAGAATTTTATTTTTTAAAAGGCTGATTTATTTTCATCATGCTGTCTTATTCACGCATTTAAAATGGACGCTTCCGTTCATTTTTTAGGCTAAGCGCTTATATTTTGGACTTTTCCACAGTTTTCCACAAAACCTGTGGATAAAATTGTGGACTTAATGGGGCTTGACAAACTTTTGGCAAGGCTAGATGGTGCTTCTCTTTAGATTGATCATTTTTTAACCATATTTTATATTCATTAATTTTCAATGACTTATGCATGTCAACAGATTAAATATAAATAAAAATAAATATTTTTTTTGGATATTAAGCCAACAATTTAGACTTGATTTTTTACAAATCTAGGCTTAAAAATCAGGACGTAGTATTTCTTGAACAATTAGTTTGCTAAACTGCAATTTCATCTTGGGACACGTAAATTTAAAATAAAAATGAAAAGATCGGTTAAATTGAAATGGGGCTGTATATTTGGGTGCGTGAATTTTATCTTATTTTCACCACAGCTTTATGCTGGACAAACCATTTATCAGTTAAGAGATGCCAATGGCACCACGGTACTGACCAATAAAAAAGGCAATTACGCCACCTTAAAAGTTGAAAAGAAAACCTATTATCCTGACAGTAACATCCACAGTTATAGTAACTGGGGTAAATCAGAAGCTTCCGTTTTACCCAGCTATAATAAGAATAAAAATGCCTTTGACGCTTATATTCGTCAAGCAGCGCAAACCCACGGCATTTCTGAAGGGCTCATTAAAGCCGTCATGCATACGGAATCAGGTTTCAATGACAGTGCTCAATCTCCTGTCGGCGCACAAGGGCTAATGCAACTCATGCCAGCCACAGCACGCCGCTTTAATGTCAGTAATGCCTATGACCCTCAGCAAAATATTTTTGCTGGGGCAAAATATTTGGCATGGTTATTAAAACGCTTTAATGGCAATACGCACTTGGCGTTGGCTGGCTATAATGCAGGCGAAGGAAATGTCGCTAAATATGGTGGAATCCCCCCGTTTCGTGAAACACAAGACTACGTTAAACGGGTAACCAGTCGTTTCAATAACCTTTATTCGAATGGTGTGGGTACACTGGGCAATGCAAACACACAGCCTGCACAGGTGATTGCTCAGTCGGCAAATTATACCGCCAGCCAATCCTCTAATGATGTGAAGCCTAGCGCCAATAACACACCAAAATATTCACAGCGTCAGATTATTGTTGCCTCAGATGGCAGCTATACCGATGCGCCGGGTGCTTATGCCACCTCCAATGCAACTGCGTCTGCCAAAATTTATATTTCCAATTAAGATGATTTTTTTGCTTTAATTGTCATTTTAGACTTGAATTTTACCGATTGAGAACGCATATTTGATTCTAGGTTTTTGTATTCAAAAATCTTATTAATTTCTATTTATAAGAGGATTTTCTCGATGATGCGGATTGGTTTGTTTTTGCTAACCAACCTCGCGGTACTGGTGGTAGCTGGCATAATCTTGTCACTCTTCGGTGTCGGTAGTTACCATGGCGCGGGTGGCTTGAATCTTGGCAATTTATTGGTGATCTGTTTTGTGTTCGGTATGGTGGGATCGATGATTTCCCTACTGATGTCAAAGTGGATGGCTAAAAAAACCACAGGTACAGAGTTAATTGATCCCAATGCGCCGCGTAATCAAGCGGAAGCATGGTTGTTACAAGAAGTTGCGCAATTGGCACAACGCTCTGGCATTAAAATGCCGGAAGTGGGTATATTTCCGTCTTATCAATCCAATGCTTTTGCCACAGGTTGGAACAAGAACGATGCTTTGGTTGCCGTTTCTACGGGTTTACTTGAACGCATGAATAAAGACGAGCTGCGTGCTGTGCTTGCGCACGAAATCGGTCACGTTGCCAACGGCGACATGGTCACGCTTGCTTTAGTTCAAGGTGTGGTCAACGCTTTCGTCATGTTCTTCGCTCGTGTAGTCGGTGATTTCATTGACCGCAATGTTTTTGGTCGTGAAGAAGGTGAAGCGCCTGGTTGGAGTTATTTCCTGATTACTATCGTGCTTGATATTGTGTTTGGTATCTTGGCTTCTGCCATCGTGATGTGGTTCTCTCGTTATCGTGAGTACCGTGCAGATGAAGCAGGTGCACGTTTAGCCGGTAAAGATGCCATGATCAATGCACTGCTACGCTTACAAAGCGAATCTGAAATGCCAGATCAAATGCCAAAAGAGATGAAAGCCTTTGCTATTTCTGCAGGTAAAGAAGAAGGGTTTAGCCTAGCTGCACTTTTACAAACCCATCCTACGATTGAGCAACGTGTTGCCGCTTTACGTCAACTTGATTGCCGTTAAGCGACTGAATAAATTTAAAATTTAATTCTAAAAAGCCTTCAAATTTGAAGGCTTTTTGCATTGTATTCGGTTTAAATTTTATTATTGAAATCGCCATTTTGAACACCAGACTCATGCATCAGTATGCATGTCTTGTATACAGCGAAGTAAACTGCCGTTCATATCTACGATACAAA
>CAZOGM010000047.1:13098-17893 GCA_964579445.1 uncultured Acinetobacter sp. | reverse complement strand
AATAAAGGATTTCAACAACTTTATGATCAAAAGAAAGAGGAATTAAAAGAACGTAGAGATGGGTATTCTCAATTTGGAGCTACATTAGTATGTATTCCAATAGCTGTTATTGTAGGTGTCATTATTCTTATCTTAACTGGTCAAGAATCTAAATTACCCTCACTTTGGTTTTTAGTACTTCCCATTACAACATTGATGATTTTATTATTTTATTTTACTCGTGTTGGATTACAACATGTTCGTTCGGTTCAATCTCAAATGATGCAACTTGAGCTTCGGATGGCACTTTGTCAGTTTATTCATAATTATGCAGAAGATTCAGAAAAGCTTCATGCGAAAAACAAAGCAGGATTTGAAAAGTTTGAAAACGTTATCTTTTCACCTTTAGTTTCCTCAGATGACAAGATCCCTACGACTTTCGATGGTATGGAACAACTCGCCAAATTAGTCAGTGAATTTAGAAAATAACGCACCAATAAAATTCTTGATTGGCACGAAAACTGCTTTCTTTTGATGCATAGAACAACGAACCAATCGCATGGACATTCATGCATTGCGTTCTCAGCAACAAAAGGGAAAGCATGAAAATCTATACTCAGCGAATAGAACACCTCCCAGAGGGAAGCGAGTTTGAAACGGTCGAACTGACCTTTGACACTCGCCAAAAAAGCCGTTTTCGTGCCACATTAAAAACTGGAACAGACATTGGGGCAGATTTGCCGCGTACAGGCATACTCCGTAGCGGCTCATACATTGCGACCGAACACGGTGACATTTTAAAAGTCGATGCCAAAGCAGAACGACTCATGCAGGTCACAGCACCAACAGAATTTGATTTACTCAAAGCAGCTTACCACTTGGGCAATCGTCATGTACCGCTCATGCTCACCCCAACAGCACTGTATTTTGAGCCTGATCATGTTTTGGCAGAGATGGTTGAAGGTTTGGGCTTAACAGTAAATGAAGTCGAACACCCGTTTGAACCTGAAAGTGGTGCATACGCACAACATGCGCATGACCACCGTTTAAGTCCAATCAAAGCGATTCACGCGCATGCCCATCACTAATGCAACGCATTTGCTTAAACTACTGACGCTGTCATCGACGGCGTTACCCGTTGGGGCATATTGCTATTCGCAAGGTGTGGAAACTGCGATTGATATCGGCATGATTCATGATGAAGCCTCAAGCATTGCTTATTTTGAAGAAGTGCTAGAAATGCTGTTGGTAAGATTTGAATTGCCTGTTTTGAAGCGTTTGATGCAGTTTCATGATGATGAAAAGCAGTTTGATCACTGGGCAAATATTTACCGCGCCAGTCGTGAGTCTAAAGAACTATTAGCAGAATCAAAACAACTGGCATTTTCGATGAATTCATGGATTCGAGATGTATTAAAGATGCCAGTAGTTGTCAAAAAACAACTTGGTTTTGTCCCAGTTTACGGACAACTCTGCGGCCGTCTGGCACTTAATGAGGCTGATGTTTTAACCGCTTATACCTTCACTGTTTTAGAAAATCAGGTGCTCGGTGCAGTCAAAACCGTACCGCTTGGACAGATGAGTGGGCAGCGGATTTTATGGCATTTGCATGGACTGATTCCACAAGCCATTGAGAAAGCATTAAGCCTGCAAGATGACCAACTCAGCAGTGCTCTACCACAGTACGCGATGCTAAGTATGCATCATGAAACACAGTATTCGAGATTGTTTCGATCTTAATAAGTCTCCCTTTTTTAAAAGGAGATTTTGAGGGATTAGAAATTTACATAAATTTTCCCTCTCCCTCTGGGAGAGGGCTAGGGTGAGGGAAGCATACCTCTCCCTTGCGCAGTATTACTGCTCATCTCCTAACAGGAGAGGGCTTTAAAAAGGAAAAATAAAATGACAGAACGTTCACCACTTCGTGTGGGTATTGGTGGTCCAGTCGGATCAGGTAAAACAGCGCTGACCTTAAACTTATGTCGTGCCTTACGTCATAAATACAATATGGCAGTCGTCACCAACGATATTTACACCAAAGAAGACTCTAACTTTTTAACGCGTAATGAAGCGATGAGTCCAGACCGTATTGTGGGTGTGGAAACCGGTGGTTGTCCGCATACTGCCATTCGTGAAGATGCCTCCATTAATTTGGCTGCAATTGATGATCTCTGTGAAAAATTTGAAGGTTTAGAGCTGATTATTATTGAAAGCGGGGGAGATAATTTGGCCGCGACCTTCAGTCCAGAACTCTCCGATTTAACGCTGTATGTGATTGATGTTGCAGGTGGTGAAAAAATTCCACGTAAAGGTGGGCCGGGTATTACCAAGTCTGATTTGCTCATCATTAATAAAACAGATTTAGCGCCGATGGTTGGGGCAAATTTGGATGTAATGGATCAGGACGCGAAACGTATGCGTGGCGATAAACCCTTTCTTTTTTCAAATATGAAAACCGAAGATGGTGTTGCAGAGATTATTTCATTTATTGAAAAACAAGGGCTGTTTAAGTCCTAATCATCTGCAATAGTCTTACAATACTATAGACATTTACTTATAAGAAAACTCCGTCATGAAGACGGAGTTTTCTTATAGAAAGTACTTTAGGTTAAACACCCAAAATGTGCAAAGACTTAACCTTTGCTCATTTCTTCAAGGCTTTCCCATTGCTCTAATTTTTCCAGTAATTGCTCGTCAATTTCAGACAAACGTGCAGATAATTTCATCGCTTGATCATTGTTTGAAATGAACAGTGATCCATCAGCAAGTTTGGCATTAATATCCGCTTGTTCTTTTTCCAAAGCTTCCATTTCAACAGGCAATTGTTCTAAAGCACGTTGATCTTTATAGCTGAGTTTTACTTTTTTCGGTGCAGCAGCGGCAGCCGTTGCTTCAGCTTTGGCTAAGGCTTTTTTCACATCGCTTTTTTGATCGACCGCAGTTTGGTCTGGACGTTGCTCTAAATAATCCTGATAGCCACCGACATATTCATCAATATGACCTTTACCATCAAAGACCCAAGTCGATGTCACCACATTGTCCATAAATGCACGGTCATGCGAGATCAAAAGCAAGGTGCCTTTATAGCCACCAAGCATCTCTTCGAGTAACTCTAGGGTTACCATATCCAAGTCGTTGGTTGGCTCATCCATCACGATTAAATTCGATGGTTTGAGTAACAGTTTTGCAAGCAAAATACGGTTACGTTCACCACCCGACAAGGCTTTTACAGGGGTACGTGCACGTTCTGGAGAGAACAAGAAGTCTTGTAGGTAGCTATAAATATGACGACGACCACCGGTAACATCAACAAAGTCTGAACCTTCAGAGACGTTATCTTTCACAGATTTTTCAAGATCAAGGGCATTACGCAATTGGTCAAAATACGCCACTTCAAGCTGTGTACCTGTTTTCACAGAACCAGTGTGCTCAAGCTCACCCAAGATCGCTTTGATTAGGGTCGTTTTACCGACACCGTTGTCACCGACTAAACCAATACGGTCGCCACGTAAAACCAGTGCAGAGAAATCTTTGATGATGGGTGCATTGTTGCCAAATGCCACGCTTAAGTTTTCTATGTCAAATACAAGTTTGCCTGAACGGTTGGCATCTTGCGTTCCCATATTAACTTTGCCTTGTTGCGAACGACGTGCTTTTGATTCTTCACGTAATGCTTTAAGTTCACGCACACGACCTTCGTTACGGGTACGACGCGCTTTAATGCCTTGGCGGATCCAGACTTCCTCTTCAGCCAGCTTTTTGTCGAATAAAGCATTTTGCTTTTCTTCAGCTTCCATTTGCATGGCTTTAAGTTCTAGGTAACGTGAATAGTTACCTTCGTAGCTACGCAGTGTGCCACGGTCAAGCTCAACAATACGTGTTGCAATGCTGTCCACAAATGAGCGGTCATGCGAGATAAACAAAAGCGTAAGATTGTTTTGATCAAGCAAGAATTTTTCAAGCCATTCGATACTTTCAACATCTAAATGGTTGGTTGGCTCATCGAGCAACAATACATCTGGCTGGGTCAGTAACGCTCGTGCAAGAAGTACACGGCGCTTACGTCCACCTGACAAATCTGCCAAATCGGCATCTGGGTCAAGTCCCATTTTGCTTAAAATTGAGTTTACTTTGGTCTCAAGAGCCCAACCATCGACTTGATCGAGTTTGTGCTGAAGCTCGCCCATACGGTCGCACGCTTCCATGTCGCCGAGTACGCAGGCATCACTTGCTTCATGATAAGCACGGAGCACAGTCGCCGCTTCACCCGCACCATCTGCCACGATATCGGCTACTTTGCCTGAATCCATGGGTACATCTTGAGCAAGCATTGAAATGGTAATGCCATTTTGTAAAGAAACTTCACCACGATCTGGTAGTAAGCTTCCCTCAATCAGCTTGAGTAAAGTAGACTTACCTTCACCGTTACGGCCAATCAAACAAACTCGTTCACCGCGTTCTAAGTTAAAGTTCGCGCCGTCGAGCAGGGAGGGTCCGCCAAATGCAAGTTGGACATCCCTTAACGTAATATAGGCCATACTGTTTCCTGAAATCCTACAAGGAGGACTTAAAATGACTAAACAAATAAATCTTAATGAACAGGCGTCATTTTCCGCACCCATAGAAGATTTGCAAGTCCGAATTGCATTTTTAGATGAATTAGTTGATCAATTGAATACCCAAATTGCCATTCAAGACCGTGAAATCAATGATTTGAAGAAACAAATGAAAATTTTGTATCAACGTGTTGAAGGTGCGTCATTGGATGATGGAATTGCCACCTTTGACCCAATGTCAGACCGTCCACCGCATTATT
>CAZOGM010000047.1:3071-12998 GCA_964579445.1 uncultured Acinetobacter sp. | reverse complement strand
TTGGATGATGGAATTGCCACCTTTGACCCAATGTCAGACCGTCCACCGCATTATTAAGACTTAACTTCAGCTGAATCTAAACAGATCAATGTATTTTATTTGACCTTTATCGATAACAGCGTTGTAATAAACCCTTCACTTATGAGTTTTTGAAACTGACTATGAATGCCAAAGTTGTTCTTTTAGATCTGGAAAATAATCCTCCAACAGCACAACTATTTAGAGATATTATTGAGCACTTTTCGACTTTATATATCTTTAACGCACAAGGTCATTTTGAATTTCCTTTGGTAGACTTAACCGAACTTGCAAGCTGGATTAACAGCGGTCAAATCATTGTTTTAGATACCTTAACCGCCAAAGAAAAAGAGTTTGAATATGCAGTGGTTGTGGGGCAATTATTGGCACTGCTCGAACCTGAAGCACATATTGAAGTAATTTCATGTATGGACACTAGCCCCATGCTGATTGAGATGATGGCGGCATCAGGTCTGAGTTGTCATTTGATTCAGCTTAAGCGTGATACAGCAGAGGCGAAAGCCAAAAGTGTGCTGCCAAGTCTTGATGCGATTTTGGCCAATCCACAGTTGCAACAGATTAAAAAATACTGTGATACCTTGGCGAAAATGTCAGGGAAACCCAATACCGTTTTGAAGCTCAAAAACTCGATTGCTAATATTTTGAATCTAGACGTAGATCAAACCCAGCACATATTGGGTATGCTGATCAATTTAAAATTGGTCAAAAGAGATGATGAGCAAATTTCATTTCGGAAAAAAGTGCTAAAACAGTGGCTACAGTTGGATTTGAGTGCTAAAGCACTATCGATTCAACCTGAATTAAAACTGGCAAAAGTTGATTCATTGCTTGCCAAGCTCCAGACCAATTCAGAACAAATTTTGGCAGAAGTCGACTCACATATTTCGGTCAAAAATATTCAAAATGAGTTGTTCAAAAACTTTGATCAGATTGATCCTGTGCAAATGGAAGTGATTCAAAAGTTAAATCAACTCAAATCTGAAAAACCCAAAGATATTTATGAGCTGCGTGATTTACTTGAGAAACTCTTTCCCAAATCAGATGTTCGGCTGCTCCTCAAAGAAATGCTCGATAAGGGTTACATTTACTGGAATGGACATGCCGTTATTTACAGTCATGAGATGTTTCTGAATTAATTTCAAGCACAAACTTGCGTTTTATATTCACCTTATGCAACTCTAATATAAGAATCAAAGGGTGAACTATGGAAAATGCTGGTCTTTGGATTACGATCCTCATCGTGGTGTTTGTATTGGGCTCTATTTTTGGCTTACGGGTCAGTCCAAGAGAAAAAGCACTCGGTATCATGCGTGATAAAGCACGAAAAATGGGTTTACATCCCCGTTTGATTGCAGCGCCAGATTGGACGAAAGTTCCAAAAGCGACAGAAAATCGTGCCAGTATGGTGGCGTACTACAGTGTCATTATTCCAGAAGGTCGTTTACTTTTAATGCGCGCACGTGTTGAAGATCAAAAACTTCACGTGGTTCAGGGAGATCAGAAATTTAATGATTTTCCCATTGCATTAAAGGGGATTTATGCTATTGATATGCAGTCAAATTGTGTTGGGCTGTATTGGAACGAAGAATCTGATTTATTGGCAACACAACTTGATGATATGAAAGAACTTTTAATAAAATTGGCTGAAATTTAACTTTATATTCAAACAGGAATAACGGTTCATTATGGCGAACGCTCCTAAGTCCACAACCAAAAGCACAACAGCAAAAACTCCTGATGCTGGAAAAAAACGTGCCTTAGTGATTGTAGAATCGCCTGCAAAAGCGAAAACCATTAATAAATACTTAGGTTCAAACTACATTGTGAAATCTTCTGTAGGTCACGTCCGTGACTTGCCTACGGGAGCTTCAAAATCGACGGAAAAGAAACCCGCAACTCGTACCAAACTGACCGATGAACAGAAGGCTGAAAAAGCACAATCCGCATTGGTCAATCGTATGGGTGTAGACCCTGAACACGACTGGAAAGCACATTATGAAGTGCTTCCAGGTAAAGAACATGTCGTGGCTGAACTCAAAAAGCTGGCATCTCAAGTCGATGAAATCTATCTCGCAACGGATATGGACAGAGAAGGGGAAGCCATTGCTTGGCATTTAAAAGAAGTGATTGGTGGTGATGAATCACGTTATCAACGTGTGGTTTTCAACGAAATTACCAAAAATGCCATTCAAGAAGCGTTTAAACAGCCTTCTCGCTTAGATACAGACAAAGTCAATGCTCAGCAAGCGCGTCGTTTCTTAGACCGTATTGTGGGTTTTATGATCTCGCCACTGCTGTGGGAGAAAATTGCCCGTGGTTTGTCTGCGGGTCGGGTACAGTCTGTCGCTGCAAAGTTAGTGGTTGAGCGTGAACGTGAAATTCGTGCATTTATTCCTGAAGAATATTGGCAAGTGTTTGCAGACACCCAATCGAAAAAAGATCACATTCGTTTAGAAGCTGTTAAACAAGGTGGAAAAACCTTAAAGTTACAAAACAAAGCTCAAACAGATGCTTTGCTCGACATTCTAAAAGATGCGCAATACACCGTTTCAGTCCGTGAAGACAAGCCGACCAAGGTTAATCCAAGCGCGCCTTATATTACTTCGACGCTTCAACAGGCAGCCAGCACACGTTTAGGGTTTTCTGTGAAGAAAACCATGACCATGGCGCAGCGTTTGTATGAAGCGGGTTTCATTACCTATATGCGTACAGACTCCACTTTTTTAAGTGATGATGCTGTAAACATGGCACGTAATTATATCGAGCTTGAGTTTGGTGAAACTTATATTCCCGCTAAACCAAATCGTTATGGTAACAAAGCGGGTGCGCAAGAAGCCCATGAGGCAATTCGTCCCTCTAATGTGACCTTAAGTGGCGATCAGTTGGTTGGTGTTGATCGCGATGCACAGCGTTTGTATGATCTGATTTGGCGTCAATTCGTAGCATGTCAAATGACATCGGCAGAATATTTGTCATCGACTATTTTGGTGAATGCCAATGGCGTTGAACTCAAAGCGAAGGGGCGTACTTTAGTTTTTGATGGTTTCACTAAAGTTCGTGGTGCCAACAAAGCTGATGATGATATTTTGTTGCCTGCGGTGAAAGTGGGTGAAGTACTAAAACTCAATAAGCTTGATCCTTCACAGCATTTTACCAAGCCACCTGCACGTTTTACTGAAGCATCTTTAGTCAAAGAACTTGAGAAAAAAGGCATTGGTCGACCTTCGACCTATGCTGCGATTATCTCGACCATTCAAGATCGTGGCTATGTGAAGCTCGATAACCGTCGTCTTTTTGCAGAGAAGATGGGCGAAATCGTAACTGATCGTTTAGACGAGAACTTCAATAACCTCATGAACTATGCCTTTACCGCAGACCTTGAAGGTCAGTTGGATAAAGTCGCAGATGGTGAGCGTAATTGGAAAGATTTGCTGAACAACTTTTATGGTGATTTTAAGAAGCGTCTAACCACGGCACAAGGTGAAGACGGTATGCGTCGTAATCAGCCTGTGGAAGTCGCATCGGTTCACTGTAAAGAATGTGACCGTCCCATGCAGATTCGTACCGGCACAACGGGCGTATTTCTGGGTTGTTCGGGTTATAACTTACCGCCAAAAGAGCGTTGTAAAGGCACATTTAACTTGACCCCTGTTGAGTCATTGGCAGTATTGTCAGATGATGAAGGCGCAGAAACTGCGGACTTGATGTCGAAAAAACGTTGTCCAATTTGTGAAACTGCCATGGACAGCTATGTCATTGATGGCGGACGCAAGTTACATGTCTGTGGTAATAACCCAGATTGTGCGGGTTTTGAGCTTGAAGAAGGTGAGTTCAAAATTAAGGGTTATGATGGCCCAAGTATTCCATGTGACAAATGTGATGGTGAAATGCAGTTAAAGACGGGGCGCTTCGGTCCTTACTTTGCCTGTGGTAGCTGTGACAATACGCGTAAAGTCTTAAAAAGCGGTCAACCTGCACCTCCACGTGTAGATCCGATTCGAATGGAGCACTTACGCTCAACCAAACATGATGATTTTTTTGTCCTTCGTGATGGTGCCGCAGGTTTATTCTTGGCCGCGAGTAAATTCCCGAAAGTCCGTGAAACACGCGCACCGAAGGTCTCAGAACTACGTTCTGTCGCTGAGCAACTTGATCCGAAGTATCAATTTATTTTGAAGGCACCTGATCAAGATCCAGACGGCAACCCAACACTGGTGAAATTCAGTCGTAAGAACCAAGAGCAATATGTCGGTTCTGAAAATGCTGAAGGTAAACAGACCAAGTGGAGTATGGTCTATCGTGATGGAAAATGGACTGAAGCTTAAAGCTTTAAGTTCTAAAAGCTCTAAAAGCTCTAAAAGCTCTAACATCTGACCAAAAATGCTGACGAGAGTCGGCATTTTTTTATTGCTTAAAACACTCGTTAGCGGTTTATTCTAATCGTGTGGATAAAATTTGGTTTATCCACATCCGTAGGCGAGAGTTGAATAATGGTGGAGTTTATTGTTCTAAATTAATTTAAGCTTTAACTTGATACTGATTGCTGATAGCAATTCTATTCCATGCATTGATCACAATAGCGAGCCATTCGATCGCTGTTATTTCAGCCTCAGATAGAACGTGTACCGCCTCAGTATAGGTTGTATCACTGAGTTGATGCTTTGATATTACAGTGATTTCTTCAATCATTTTTAGACTGGCACGTTCCTTAGGGGTGAAGTATTCAGTTTCTCGCCACGCGTTGAGTAAGCTGATTCTTTCAATACTTTCCCCTGTTTTTAAAGCGTCTTGGGTATGCATGCGAATGCAAAAAGCGCATTGATTGATTTGCGATGCTTTTAATTTGAGTAAATGAGAAAAGCCTTCATCAATGGATGCATGCTGAATTCTAAGCGTTGCCAAACGATCCAGTTCCAGCACGCTTTTTACAGCTCGGGCGCTGTTTGACCAAGGTTAATACGTTGCATAAACATGTACCCCTAGTGGGTGATATAGCGTCATTGAATGATAAAAGTATATCTCGATTTAAAAATTGGTTATGTTGGTTTTAATCCTTCTAACAAACAATCATTATGCCGATCACTTTTGTCTTTGCCCCAGATAGCTTTAAAGAATGTATGTCTGCTGAACAAGCCTGCTCTGCCATGCAACGTGGTGTGCAACAGATTTTTCCAGATGCGCTATGTATCTCTGTGCCCATGGCAGATGGTGGTGAGGGTACTGTAGAAGCATTGGTCGCAACTTTAAACGGTCAAATAAAGTCCTGTAACGTATCCGGTCCCCTGACCAATCAAAAAGTTGAAGGCAAAATTGGCTTGATTGATGCCGGACAAACCGCTGTCATAGAAATGGCAGAAGCCAATGGTATTCATTTACTGACTCCTGAACAGCGTAATCCATTGCTCACCAGTACGTATGGTACGGGGGAGATGATTCAATATGCTCTGAATTTGGGGGTATCTAAAATCATCATTGGCTTAGGTGGAAGTGTGACCAATGATGCAGGTGCAGGCATGGCGCAGGCGTTGGGTGTCAAATTTTATGATGAATCGGGGGGGGAAGTTGGCCTGACTGAAGGACTGGGCGGTGGACAGCTTGGTCGTATCCAAAGTATGGACTTGTCAGAGTTAGATGCACGTTTAAGTCAGATTGAGATCATCATCGCGTCAGATGTAAATAATCCGCTCTGTGGCGAGCATGGCGCATCTTATGTTTTTGCTCCACAAAAAGGTGCAAGCTTAGAGATAGTTCAACAACTCGATCATCATCTTCGCCATTTTGCAGATGTGGTTGAAGCCCAATTGAATATAGATTTACGCAATGTGGCAGGTGCAGGTGCCGCGGGTGGTCTCGGTTTTGGTCTAATGGCATTTGCTCATGCCAAAATACAGTCGGGAGTAGGGCTGATGATTTTGGAAACCAAACTGGCTGAGAAAATAGCCCGCGCAGACTATGTGTTTACGGGTGAAGGAAAAATCGATCGGCAGACGATCTTGGGTAAAACCCCATTTGGTGTTGCACAGCTCGCACAAACTTTGCATAAACCTGTCATCGCCTTTGCAGGTGTACTGGGTGAAGGCGTAGATGACTTATACCAATATGGCTTTAGCCAGATTATTTCGATTAACGCATCAGATACAGATTTAGAAACAGCATTGCAAAAAGGTGAGCTGAATTTAGAAAAGAGTGCGCGGCTGATCGCTGAAACTTTAAAGCTTAATATTGAATCAACCGTATAACAATGAACTTAGCTCAAATCCGATGTCGCGCTTAACAATGCATTGTCAGCTTTTCAGCTTGAGCTCTGTTAAACTATCGGCTTCACCCGCACGATGAGACACCATGAGTTTAGCCACCCTGATCAATGAATTAAACCCTCAACAAAAGCAAGCAGCGACAACGGAAACCAAGCACAGTTTGGTTCTTGCAGGGGCAGGTTGTGGTAAAACCAAGACCATTGTGGCACGAGCAGCCTATCTGATTGAGCAGGGTATTCCCGCCAATCAAATTCAGATTTTAACCTTTACCCGCCGTGCAGCCAGTGAAATTGTAGCGCGGGTTGAATTGGCACTGGGTGAGCAAGCCAAAGGGCTTCGTGCATCGACATTTCATACGTTTTGTATGTATCTACTGCGCCGTATTCCACAGGCTTTTGGGTTAGATCAATTTACGATTATTGATCGTGATGATCAGATCATGATGTTCCGTCTGATACGCGGTAAAGATGATAAAAAGAATCCCAATCAATTGCCCAAGCCGCAAGAGCTTTGCGACTTGTATTCTTTTGCCAGAAACACACGTCAAAAACTGAGTGTGGCTTTAGAAAAGCAGCATCCTGAACATTTGGCATTTAAAGATCAAATTGCCGATATCATGAAAGAGTACGAGACACGTAAACGTGCACGTAGCTTTCTCGATTATGATGATATTTTGGCGATTGTCGCTTCTGCTTTAGATCAGTCTGAAGGTCTGGTCGATTATGTCGCATCGATTTGTCGACATATGTTGGTCGATGAAATGCAAGATACCAATCCATTGCAATGGGCGCTACTTGAGCCTTTAAAAGACAAAGTGAGTTTGTTCTGCGTGGGAGATGATGCGCAGTCAATTTATGGTTTCCGCGGGGCCGATTTTGAAAATATCCATCATTTTAAGGACCGTGTGCCCGATGCTGAAATTTTCAAACTGGAAAAAAATTATCGTTCTACCCAAGAGATTTTAGATTTATCCAATTGGCTACTAGATCAAAGTGAAATTAAATACGACAAGCGGTTAGATGCGTATCGTGGTGATGGCATTAAACCCAAGTTACATATTTTCCCGAATGAATTTGATGAAGCCAAATGGATTGCGATTGATATTAAGGAGCGCCATTTCTTAGAAGGGAGTCCTTGGCGGGACCACATGGTGTTAGTACGTTCGAGCTTTGCCGCACGTCATATTGAAGCAGCCTGTATTCAAGCCAATGTGCCATATCGTTTTATTGGGGGGATGAAACTGCTTGAAACAGCGCATGTAAAAGATCTGCTCAGCTTATTAAGACTGATTGCCAATCCATTGGATGATATCGCTTGGATGCGGTTTTTAACGCTATGGGATGGTGTGGGCGATGTAGGCGCAAGTCGTCTAGCACAGCAATTATTGCTTGAGCCAAGCACCGATAAAATTATCGATAAACTGGAAAGGTTTGGTCGAATACCGCAAGAAACGTTACTGATCATGAAGCAAATGGATGTACTCAGAAGTGAAGTACAAGCCTGTGTGGGATTAGCCATACAAGCCATCGAACATCAGCTTAGTGAAAACTATAAAAAAGACTGGAAACGCCGTCAGGGTGATTTCGAACTGGTCAAACAATTGGCTTCTAAACACAGTCAATTGAGTGAGTTCTTAGAGGCCTATGTACTCGACCCAGTGTCGATCAGTGAAATTGAACGTCAGTCTCAAGACGATGTGGTGACGCTTATCACGATTCACTCTGCCAAAGGCACAGAACAAAAGGTCTGTTATGTGGCCAATGTTTCTGCGGGACAGTACCCGAATGCGCGTGCACAAGGTGATTTTGATGATGTTGAAGAAGAACGCCGTGTACTGTATGTCGCGCTAACGCGTGCGCAAAATGAGCTGATATTGACCAAGCAGAATTTAAGTATTTGGGCAAAAGAGCAAGTCGATGAAAAGGGTCGAAAAGTTGAGAGTTATTTTCTCAACGATTTAACTCGCCATTTGTGTACCACAGAAACCCATTACAAGACCCGTCAACAAACAGTGAAAAGTACTTTAATTGAACGTCAGTCGATTAATTTAGATTTTGGCATAGATCTCGATTAAACTATCGACATTGCGCTGTTTAGTTTTTTATTAATTGCGAAGTTCAAAAAGTCGAGTAGGCGAGTGCTTTTTGATTATTTTGCCTATTTTAAGGTTGTAAGATGAAAATTTTAGTTCGTAATTTAGAGCGTACTGTACGAGAGCCTGAATTACTTAAGTTGTTTCAACAGTTTGGTAAAGTAGACTCATGTAATATCGTGATGGATGAAGTTACCAAAAAGTCTAAAGGTTTTGCCTTTGTTGAAATGCCAAATGGACGTGAAGGTGTGAAAGCGATTAAAGCGCTCAATACACTGCGTTTACACGGTCAAGGTATTCGTGTTAAGCAAGCAGAAGACAAGCCTGCTGCAGAATAACAAAAAGGAGCATTTGCTCCTTTTTTCTCGCCTAATTAAAGTATCTCGGCATTATTTCTATTGTGAATTTCACAATTTTAAGTTTACTCTTGTGTATAGTTTAAACGTCTAAATTTAAGGAACATGTCCATGTCTCGTGTAGCTCGCTTTCATGCCGATCGTACCAATCAAAAATTATATTTTGCGCGTTTATCATGTCAGCAGGCTGAGCAAGTCGATCATGTACAACAGGCGCAAGCTCATCGAGAAGCTGCAGTATTTCATTTACATGGCGCGGTACTGGCTTTTCTACAAGAATTGGTGCGTTACTACCGACTTAATGATGCTGCGCCAACTTTAAAATCGATTGAAGAGCTGATGGCTCAAAAAGGGCAAGTCTCACCCGAAGTGACCGTATTACAACAATTGGCAAAGCATGGCTTTATTGCGGAGCTCAAACGTGCGTATAGAATGTGTCAGTACGCACCTGAGCCAACTACGCCTGAACCTGAGCAAGAAACTTCTTCAAATTTAATCATTAAGGTGACACAAACACCGCAAGCATGGTTGCCAGATGCACAAATTTTAAGAGAATGGCACCGTGATTTAAGCCATCTTATTGATGGTTTTCGTAACGAAATGGTTGAGTTTTAACGTTAAACATGCCAGTTTAAGCACATGACTTGAAATTTAGCGCATATGCTCCAATATAAGAAAGTCGATGTGATGCAAAGTGCATTCAGCATTTTGCCACCATGAAAGTCATGGAGGGTGGTATGTCTATAGAGCAGTTAAAAGAGTTGTTTGGCACTCAAGAGGCCATTCTGGAATTGGTTCAGCTAGAAAGTGGCGAGCTGGCTTTACGTAATGCTGACTCTGAAAAAGATCCTTTACTCACCATCCAATTTAATGATGACATCAAAGTGCTTTTAGGTGATCAAATGCCAGTGATTGCACAGCAAATGATTCAAGCCGCTTTAATGGCATTATTAGAAAAACAATCGAATGAGTGGAATGCTGAAGTGCTCGATGAAAAACCTCAGTTTTTGAGTTGATCTATTGGCGAAATAGTCACATAAAAAACCGCACCTTGAGTGCGGTTTTTTTCATTCAGTTGTATAAATGAATCAATGTGAGGGAGACTGATGGTGCGCAATTTCAATCTGATTCAAAATATAATTGCTCATATTTTTCGCCATTTCTTCTTTGGCCAAATACACTT
>CAZOGM010000047.1:0-2971 GCA_964579445.1 uncultured Acinetobacter sp. | reverse complement strand
TTCAAAATATAATTGCTCATATTTTTCGCCATTTCTTCTTTGGCCAAATACACTTCCCCTAAGCTATCAGCACGAATCAGCTCAGCTTCCGCTTTATTTTCAGCGCACACCAAAACCTGAATTTGCGGATTCAGAATTTTAGCAGTATCTACAATCTTATGAATATCCAAAATATCCATGGGTGAAATCACCAAAAGACGTGCATGTTGAATATGTGCTTGAATCAGTACACTAGGTTCGATGGCAGAACCTGATACTGCGGCAATGCCTTTTTCACGCAGATTTTCGACAATTTCGCGGTTTTCTTCTGCAATGACCACTTTAATGCCGTCTTGCATCAAGGTTTTTGTAATACGGCGCCCAACTTCACCATGACCGATAATAACCACTTGATCACGTAAATAATCTTGAGAAACTTCATCGGGTAGCATGGCAAGTGGATCACCGCTACGTTCAAGTAAGCGGGCCAAGTGTGATCGCTCACGAATCCATTTTTGAACGGGTTCAACCGCAGAGAACAATAGTGAGTTTAGAGAGATGGAGAACAAAGCACCCGCTAAAATTAAGTTTTGCGCCTCAAGAGTGAGCAAACCGATAGACAAGCCCAAGGTCGCTAAAATAAACGAGAACTCGCCAATCTGTGCCAAGCTTGCGCCTACAGTTAATGCCGTATTAAGTGGATAGCGGAAGAACAACACCAAAGCCATAGCTGCCAGAGTCTTGCCCACCATAATGATGCCAATGACCGCCAGTATGTATAAAGGTTGTTCAATAATGATTTTAGGGTCAAACAACATACCGACCGATACAAAGAATAAAATGGAAAAAACTTCACGTAAAGGCAGGGTTTCTTCTTCAGCGCGATGACTAAAATCAGACTCTTTGACCACCATACCAGCGAAGAATGCACCAAGCGCCATAGAGACACCAAAAATCGCGTATGAGCCATATGCAATTGAGATGGCAGCTGCAACTACCGTTAAGGTAAAAAGCTCTCTAGAGCCTAAACGAACCACCAATTGCATGATCTTAGGCACAAGGCGTTTACCAATGATCAGCATAAAGGCAATAAAGCCCGTGACTTTTAATAAAGTTAAACCGAGCGTCATCCAAATATTTTGATCTGAGTCTGCACCTTCTAAAGCAGTACCCCCTAACAATACTGCCATTGCAGGTAAAAGTACCAGCGCCAGTACCATCACCAAGTCTTCAACAAGTAGCCAACCAACAGCAATTTTACCGTTCACTGAATCGAGTAAACCTCGATCACCCAGCGCTTTTAAAAGAACTACGGTACTGGCACAGGATAGACTGAGACCAAACACCAGTGCTGAACCAAAACTCCAGCCCCACATCATGGAAATAGCGATACCCAGTAAGGTGGCAACGGTAATTTGTAAAATTGCACCCGGAATAGCAATACGGCGGACTTGCATTAAATCTTTCAAAGAAAAATGCATACCCACGCCAAACATAAGGAACATAACCCCAAGTTCAGCCAATTGGTTGGCAAGGGTGAGATCTGCAACAATACCGGGTGTTTTGGGACTAATAATAATACCGGCAATCAAATAGCCAACAAGAGGGGGTAGACGTAAACGAGCAGCGATATAGCCAAAAATTAAGGCTAGACCAAAACCAACCGCAAGCAAAATAATCAGATCTACATCATGTGGCACTAAAAACCCCTTAAATTATGATAAGTGAATAGAATAAAACGAAACAGGTAGTTCCAGCATAATTAAGCGTAACCAAGCAGAACTCAGTAGAACAAAGCACAAACAGTACCAAAAGCCTGTGTAGAGTTTAACAACTCGAGCAAAAAAAAGGCGAAAAAAAACGACCCAGAGAGGATCGCTTTTTTAAGAAAACTAAAATTATTTAATTTTAGCTTCTTTGAAAATTACGTGTTGACGGATTTTTGGATCAAATTTTTTGATTTCCATTTTTTCCGGCATAGTACGTTTGTTCTTAGTCGTGGTATAGAAATAACCTGTACCCGCAGAAGAAACTAGGCGAATTTTATCACGCATGGTTCAGACTCCTTAGATCTTTTGACCTTGAGCACGTAGGTCAGCAACAACCTTTTCGATACCCAATTTGTCGATAATACGCATACCCTTAGTGGTTAAACGAAGACGTACGAAACGTTTTTCGCTTTCTAACCAGAAACGGTGGTGATGCAGGTTCGGCAGGAACCGGCGTTTAGTTTTGTTGTTGGCGTGTGAGACGTTGTTACCAACGACTGGACGCTTGCCGGTAACTTGGCAAACCTTAGACATGGTGTAACTCCATTGATTTAGCCAACAGCAATTCTGTATGGCCAGTCAAAAAAAACGGATTGAATTCATTCAAGGGGCGTTTTATACCAAAATTCCGCTTAAAAGACAAGCGGAATTGATAAAAACACGACATGATTACGTGTGATAGATCATGCCTTGATCATTTAACGAAGAAAGGCTTTCTTAACCAGACTTGGAATCGATCTATTAAACGGCGGTAGAATGTATTTTAGGCTAAACAGCTTAGGTACAGACATGACCGAGCGCTCATTAGACAGACTAAAGAAGCCTTCTGGTCCATGATATCTTCCCATTCCAGATGCGCCGACACCACCAAAAGGTAAGTCATCTTGCGCGACATGGGTCACAACTGCATTTTGACCAAAATGTCCAGAATGAGTACGCTGAGCTACATATTCAGCTCGCGCATCGTTAAAGTCGAAGTAGTATAATGCAAGAGGACGGGGTCGGTCATTAATAAACTCGATAACTTCATCTATTTGATCATATTCTAATATTGGCAAAATCGGTCCGAAGATCTCATTTTTCATGATCTCCATATTTGCAGTCACACCGGTAAGGATGGTTGGTGCAACTTTGCGTACCGAGCTTAAGTCTTCGTTGCGTGGATTAATCTCGACACTTTGCGCACCATTTTTCAAGGCATCGTCTAAATACCCTTGTAAACG
>CAZOGM010000046.1:11515-19272 GCA_964579445.1 uncultured Acinetobacter sp. | reverse complement strand
CAACATCACCACCACAGTGAGCCAAGGCAAAGCGGCGATTGCACTGAACAAAGACTTAAAAGGTTTAAACTCAGTTGAAACCACCGATGGTGCAGGCAACACAGCAACGCAAACTGCGGCGGGTACAACAGTAGTAGACACTGCAGGTAACACTACGGTGTATGGCGCAAATGGTACGATCATTACAGGTGCCAATGGTAAGACAGTAACTTTTGCTTCAGACAAAGTGGATGTGGCAGGTAATACCATTAACAATGTCGCTGCAG
Source organism: uncultured Acinetobacter sp. (assembly GCA_964579445.1). Taxonomy (GTDB): domain Bacteria; phylum Pseudomonadota; class Gammaproteobacteria; order Pseudomonadales; family Moraxellaceae; genus Acinetobacter. Next base: position 19,006 of record CAZOGM010000046.1, on the reverse strand, counting down.
GTCGCTTAGGCACAGATGCAGTCAACAAAGACCAATTGGACAAGGTACAAGCAGGCGCAATACAAAATACTGATGCCTTGGGCAACAGTACTGCAAATAATCTTGGAGGTGGTGCAAAATATGATCCGAGCACAGGTATTGTAAGCCAGCCAAGTTATACCGTAACCCGTAATCCAAATGATCCAACGGCTACCACGACTGTGAATAATGTGGGTGCGGCATTAGATAGTCTAAATGCTGCTGTAATCACACCATTAAATTTCACAGGTGATGCAGGTATAGGATCTAGCAATGTATTGGGTAGTACGCTTCAAATTTTGGGTGATCGTAATATCACAAGCACCGTTGACCAAGGTAAAGCGGTACTCACATTAAACAAAAACATTACTGTGGATAGCGTAACAGCGGGTGGTAGTACACTGAATGACACAGGTTTGACCATCGTGGGTGGACCAAGTATCACTAAAGCTGGTATTGATGCAGGCAACAAAGTGATCACCAATGTCGCAGCGGGTGTTTCAGGAACGGATGCAGTCAATAAAAATCAGTTAGACAGTGCTGTTTCTAACATCAATAACGATGTGAACGAGCTTGCAAATAATGCTGTTCAATATAATAAAGATCCTGTGACGGGTGCTGTAGATAAAGGCAATATCACTTTGGGTGGTACAAATGGAACCACAATTACCAATGTTGCAGATGGTCAAGTTGTTTCAGGGTCGAAAGATGCTGTAAATGGCGGTCAATTGGCAGATGTACGAGATAATTTACAAGGACAAATTACCAATAACGCCAATGACATCACGAATATTAAAAACGATCTGAATTCTGGTGCAATTGGTTTAGTGAAACAAGAGAATCCAACAGCAGACGTAACTGTTGCCAGAGATACTGGCGGCACTAAGGTCAACGTATCGGGTACTGATGGGGATCGTGTGGTGACAGGCGTTGCCGATGGCGCTATTAACGCATCATCAAAAGATGCAATCAATGGTTCTCAGCTACATGCCAATAAAGTGGAAACCAATCAAAAAATTGTCGACTACTTAGGTGGTGGTGCTGCAATTAATAATATTACAGGCAGCTTTGATCAAGCCCCATCTTATACAGTAGGGGATAAAACTCTCAATAATGTGGGTTCGGCGATAGATGCATTGAATCAGGCGGATCAAGCGTTGAATGCCAAAGTTGATAATGTAGTGAACAATATTGAGCAAGCGTTCTACAATACCAATCAAAAAATCAATGATGTTGAAAAACGTGCAAATGCAGGTATTGCCGCGGCTATGGCACTAGAATCAGCCCCTTATGTACCGGGTAAATATACCTACGCTGCTGGCGCTTCATATCATGGTGGTGAAAACGCGATCGGTGTGACTTTACGTAAAACTGCAGACAATGGACGTTGGTCACTCACAGGAGGTATTGCTGCAGCTTCAGAAGGTGATCCAAGTGTTCGTATTGGTATCAGTGGTGTAATTGATTAATTAGGTCTAGGAAGCTCTTTAAGAGCTTCCTTTGTTTTAATTTAAAAATAAATGAGAGAAAATATAAATGAAAGCATTCACAAAAAAGATGATGTTCTTCAGTTTGCTCAGTGGCCTAATGATTTCAATGACACATGCAACTGAGATAAGCACTGAAACTACGCCAACGGAAATACATTTTCCTGAGGTAAAGGACAGTTATCTTAAACAAGTTCATCGCTATGAATATGATCAAATTGCACGTTTAGATAAAGGCTTAACCAAGGATCAAATTCGTTTTATTTTAGGTCACCCACATTTTTCTGAAGGTCTTTTTGCAGTCAAGACGTGGAACTATGTGCTCGATATTCGAGAACCCAATACTCAAAACTATAAGCGTTGCCAACTTAGAATTGATTTTGATGATCAAAAATTGGCAGAGCAATATTCTTGGAAAGGTGAAGAATGCCAAGGCTTAGTGACTTGGGGTGTTAACAATAAATCTGATCAAGAACAAACCACCTATATGTCACAAGATAAAGCTGCAAGTATACTGTTTTACTTTGATCGTTCGGATTTAGCTGGTATAAAAAATCCAGAAAAAGTTGATATGATTATCAACGCTCTCAAACAAACGAATCAAAGTCAGAAAATTTATATTTCTGGTTTTACAGATAAAATAGGTACGGTTCAATATAACCAAAAATTATCTCAAGCGCGTGCAAGAACTGTCGCTCATCTGCTTGAACAACAGGGTATTTCTTCAGAGCAAATTGTATTGGATGCTCAGAGCGAGACTGATCAATATAGCAAATGTTCAACGTCATATCAGAAAATTGAATTGATTGAATGTCATGCACCGAATCGCCGCGTTAATATTCAATGGTAAGAAATTTTTAAGTTGGGGTATGAAATGAAAAAATATTGGACAGGATGTATCATGCTGTTGAGTTTGACAGCCACCATAATGGCTCATGCTCAAGAGCCGAAAAAGGATGTTTTTCATGTATTGAAAGACACTCAATTTTGGGGACTGATTCAATCTGGCAGTACATGTATTGAAAAATACAATTTTTTACCCTCAGGTGAAGTGCTTATTTCGAGTCATTTAGAGCGTGTTACGGGAAGCTATAGTTTGCTTGAAAACATCGAATCTTTTGCATTGCCAGCATTGGTCATCAATTTTAAAACGGACAATAGACAACTTGATTGTGCAGGAAATTCAAGTGATCAAGCTGGAACTTCGACCACCAATTTTATGAAAAAAGTTTCGGATCAACAGATCTTTTTTTGTAATGATGCGCTTGGAAAAGACTGTCCAGTATATCTACGCCCTGAACAATGATGTGAAATTGTAAATAGAGAATAGAGAAATGAAAATGAATATGTTAAAAAAAATTGGCTTAGTGTCCCTTAGTTTAGGTTGCGCATTACAAGTACACGCCTTTGAAAAGAAACAAGTGATTTTAGAAAATGATTTTTGGGGCACTTGGTCCATTTATAATGCGCAAAATAAATGTACTGAAACCTATCAATTTAAAAAACCAGGACAGTTTCAGTACAGCAGTAAATTGAAGTCAATGTCTGGAAACTTTGCAGTCATGCGCAATCAGGATGCAAAGGCTTTGGATATTCTAAAGATGAAAGTGAATACAGATAATAAAAAACCATCCTGTGCTCAAGCATCTAACGATTTTACGGGTCAGACTTTAAGTTTAGGCTTGAAATGGGTTTCAAAATCCACCGCTCAGATTTGTTCTGATACTGAAGGTAAGCAATGCACTAGCTTATATTTGATCAAGCAAAAATAATGTTAAATTTTAAATGGTCTCTATAGAGACCATTTTTTATGGAATAAATTTGATGAATAAGACATTAAACATAAATTAAATTTATATAAAATTTAAAAAAGATTCATGAAAGTTTTGTATTGTAAGGTTGAATATCAGTTTATAGTGGTTTTATTCTAAGTGAATTTTTTAACCCTGCTTTTATGGCAGTTAAGTGAATAAATAGACCGAAAACAGCTGAAACGATGCAGTGATTAACTGTTGCACAAAAAGCTGTAATAATAGGACTCATCATTTAGCTGATCTAGATTTATATTTCAGTCACACTAAGCCAGATTGAATGCTGATTCATATCGAGCTCAACTTAAGTTGGAAATAAAAAATGCCTGACTATCGTTCAAAAACATCGACCCACGGAAGAAATATGGCTGGCGCACGCGGACTATGGCGTGCAACAGGAATGAAAGATGAAGATTTCGGTAAGCCGATTATTGCGGTAGTCAATTCGTTTACGCAGTTCGTACCTGGTCATGTTCATTTAAAAGATCTGGGTCAACTGGTTGCGCGTCAAATTGAAACATCGGGCGGTGTGGCAAAAGAATTTAACACCATTGCGGTTGATGATGGCATCGCGATGGGACATGACGGCATGCTCTATTCATTGCCTTCACGTGACTTGATTGCAGACTCAGTTGAATACATGGTCAATGCGCACTGTGCAGATGCGATGGTCTGTATTTCGAACTGTGACAAAATCACGCCGGGAATGCTGATGGCAGCAATGCGCCTGAATATTCCAGTGGTGTTTGTTTCAGGTGGCCCGATGGAAGCGGGTAAAGTGAAGATTCGTGGCAATGAACATGCCATCGACCTTGTAGATGCAATGGTGGTTGCAGCAGATGACAGCTTTACGGATGAAGAAGTTGCGGCGTATGAGCGTTCTGCGTGTCCGACCTGTGGTTCGTGTTCAGGTATGTTTACTGCAAACTCAATGAACTGCTTAACTGAAGCTTTGGGTCTGTCTTTACCGGGCAATGGCTCAACACTTGCGACCCATGCCAATCGTCAAAAATTATTTGAACGTGCTGGGCAGTTGATTGTTGAAATTACCAAGCGTCATTATGAGCAAAATGATTACAGCCTTTTACCTCGTTCAATCGCGAGCAAAGCAGCTTTTGAAAATGCCATGACCCTTGATGTTTCAATGGGAGGCTCGACCAATACCGTATTACATTTATTGGCGGCAGCGCATGAAGCTGAAGTCGACTTTACCATGACCGATATTGATCGTTTGTCACGTAAAGTTCCTGTGCTCTGTAAGGTTGCACCTGCAAAACAAGACGTACATATGGAAGACGTGCACCGTGCTGGTGGGATCATGTCAATTTTGGGTGAACTTGATCGTGCCGGGCTACTGGACACGTCAGTGCCGACGGTACATGAAAAAACCCTGAAAGATGCACTTGATAAATGGGACATCATTCGCACAGAAGATCCAGAAGTGTATAACTTCTTCAAATCAGCACCGGGCGGCGTACCCACACAAACTGCATTCTCACAAAATCGTTATTATCAAAGCTTAGATGGTAACCGTGAGTCAGGCGTGATTCGTAATGCAGCCAATGCCTTCTCTCAAGATGGCGGTTTGGCGGTGCTCTACGGCAACATTGCACTGGATGGTTGTATTGTAAAAACGGCTGGAGTTGATGACTCAATCTTGAAGTTTAATGGTACAGCCCGTGTCTTTGAAAGCCAAGATGCTGCTGTGGAAAGCATTCTAGCGGGTGGAATTACGGCGGGTGATGTCGTCGTCATTCGTTACGAAGGTCCACGCGGTGGGCCGGGTATGCAAGAAATGTTGTATCCAACCAGTTACTTAAAATCGAAAGGTTTGGGTAAAGACTGTGCCCTGTTAACGGATGGCCGTTTCTCTGGTGGTTCTTCTGGTCTGTCTATTGGTCACGTGTCTCCAGAAGCAGCAGAAGGCGGTGCAATTGGTTTGGTTGAAGATGGAGATCGTATCGAAATTGATATTCCAAACCGTACCATTCACTTGGCAGTAGAAGATTCAGTGATGGCGGCTCGCCGTGAAGCACAAGAAGCCAAAGGATGGCAGCCTGCTGAACCACGTCCACGTAAAGTGTCTAAAGCACTTAAAGCCTATGCAATGCACACCACCAGTGCGTCTAAAGGCGCGGTACGCGAACTTTAACATGACATCCCATATCAGTTAACGCAAGAAAGCATCCATTCATTGGGTGCTTTTTTATGATCAGGTTAAAATCCTAGTAGCAAAACTAATAGCACTCATCGGAGTGATTCTATGGCTGTAGCTTGCAGTTTAGATTGATCTTAAACATTGAACATTTGGTTCTGAATTGTTATAAGTTTTGCATAGGCTTTCTATTTTTTACATTTATATTTGGAGCGATGAATAATCTTCAGAATCACTCAGACTGAATGGATGGTTCGCTCAAAGTTTATTTTTCGAGGCTAATCTCATGTCACTGTTACGCCGTTGGTTTGATCCCATCCGGTCGCGTTGGTTTTATCAAAAACCCAACCGTCAAACGCTGTTATCGACAGAACAGGGATTAACCATCTATCTGCGTTTAGATGATGTCTATAGTTATTTGGCTGTGCAACAGTTGGCACAGCTCGATGAAATTTTAAGCGATGAAATTAAACCACTAAAAGTGGTGATTTCTGATGTTGCCGCCGAAGCACCCAATGGCATGACCATCGATGAATGGCGTGATTATAGTTTGAGTGATGCGCAGATTTTGGCCTATCAACATCGCTTTGGTTTTGACAATGAAAAGCCAGAATTACCCAGTGCAGAAGCCATAAAACAAGCTGAAACCATCCTCAAAAATACCCCGCTTTCAGGTCAGAACTTTCTGTACTTACTTGAAGATGTATTTCATATGTTGTGGCAACAACAATATGGAAAATTACGCACGTTATTTGTTATGGCAAGTCAGCATCAAACCCTACAAGCACGTAGTGACCGAAGGTTTGAGCATACGCCTGTGCTCGCGAGTTATTTCGACATTGGCGGGCGTAAATATCATGCTGTAGATGATTTACTGCGCTTGACACGCCGTTTAAAACAACAAAAATTATTAACCGATAATCCTATTTTTTTGATTAACCATATCGAATGGCGTGAGCATTTAATGAATGATGCTGAGGAACTCAGTGAAATTCAAGCCATGAGTCCAGAGCTGGATTTGTATATTGCTTTAGAAGATCCGATCAGTTGGTTGTTACTGGCTTATATCAAAGAAGAACTCGCGGATTATTACGATATTGAGTTAAATGTTTATCCCTTAAGTTACCAAGGACGTGATCAGTTCGATTGGAGTTTGGCAACACGGTTGTCTAAACGAACGGGGGTGGCATTTACCCCATTTTGTCGACCCAATGCGGACAGTACGCCTGATATCGCAAGGTTGTTTTATAGTGTGCCCGAAGAGCGCCGTGTCGATGCCATGTATACCTTGTTAAAGGCAGTCTGGAGTGCAGGCAAGGATCTGTCATATACCGCGCATTTTGAGCAACTAAAGAAAGAGTTAAATATCAGTCAACTGACTGAAGAAGACATCGACAACAAGCTCAAAGACAATGATTTACGCTGTGAAATGAAGTCACAACCTGATTTTCCAGTGCTTGAACTTAGACTCGACGGTCAACGTTATGTATTTAATAGTTTATATCGGGTCTGGATGATTGAAAGTATTTTCAGTAATGTGTTAGAACAAAAGTACAAAAGTGATAATGACTTAGAGCATCAACATGCAGAATCTATCGAAGATGAATAAAGATAAATGTGAGTCACTTGTCCAAGCACGTGAAAAGATCGATTTAATTGACAGCGCAATGATTGAACTCATTGCACAGCGTCAATTTTATGTAGATCAAGCCGTGCGCTTTAAGAGCAGTGTTCAAGACGTACAGTCACCAGAACGTGCCAATCAGGTAATTGCCATGGTGCGTGCAAAGGCGGAACAACAGGGCGTAAATGCAGATTTGGTTGAAAAAATTTATCGGGAAATGATTCAACATTTCATTCAACGTGAATTAAAAGAGCTTCGCCCTTAAAAGATATTGGACGCATCGACATCGAATAGTTTAAAGCGTTGCAAGTTCAGCGCTTTAAATAGATTCGAGATTTAAAGGATCAATCCTTTTTAGAGGGTCTTTAGATATAATATATTGCTGAATTTAAAGCA
>CAZOGM010000046.1:9150-11415 GCA_964579445.1 uncultured Acinetobacter sp. | reverse complement strand
GGATCAATCCTTTTTAGAGGGTCTTTAGATATAATATATTGCTGAATTTAAAGCATATATTTCCAGATAATGTGCCCAAGAATAAATCCGATTACGGAATAAAGCGTAATAATGAAGAACACAAAAGCAGCTTTATTTTTCTTTTTGAAATAATTCATCATATTCAATCTCCCACATTCGGTTCTCAACAGATCAACATACTATCGCATGTCTAGCCATGAAAGTAATCCTTTGCCCAGATGGTTATTCTTCTGAGCTTCATTCATCAAATTGATAACGACCTTGATGCTCAGGGAGTAATGAAAGCCCAATCTTTTGAGCCTTTTAAAACTATTGTGTTTATGGTGTCTGCGACAAGCCTCAAGCATAGATTGAGGCTTAATCCTAAATTCAATGATATTTAAATCGATTACAACGCTATAGCATGACGCTATATTTTTAGAAGCTATTTAGAGAATCAAGATGCTGGCATTTGTTATCGCGGTCTTTGCGATTGCGGGTATGATCAAAGGAACGATTGGACTCGGTCTGCCTGCGGTATCGATGGGCTTACTCAGCCTTATGATCAGTCCATTTCAAGCCGCGACTTTGTTGATTATTCCCTCAATGGTGACCAATATTTGGCAGCTCTTTGCAGAAGGGCAGGTACTCAAACTGATTCGTCGCTTTTGGAGCTTATTGCTTGGCATTGTGGTGGGTTCAATGTGGAGTATTTTTCCAGGCTTGGGTCATGGTGAGTTTCAAAGTGAAGCTTTACTCGGGGGCATGTTAGCACTGTATGGGTTGTATGGTTTATTTGCGAAAAGTATGCCGAATCTTGCACCACATGAAAAATGGTTATCTCCCATTGTTGGTTATTTAGGCGGTGCGCTTACTGTGGCAACGGGGGTGGTGGTCATTCCGGTCGTGCCTTATTTACAGTCATTGCATTTAAAACGTGATGATTTGGTTCAATCATTGGGATTGGCATTTACGGTATCGACGCTTTGTTTAGCGGCATATCTACATTTAAATCCCGTGGACAATGTCCCGATTGATTATGCGTTATCACTGATTGCATTAATTCCAGCATTAATTGGAATGTGGCTGGGCACCAAAATTCGCTACCGCATTTCAGAACAAAAATTTAGAAAAGTGTTCTTTGCTGGATTGGTTATTTTTGGCAGTTATATGGTGATTCATCAGTGGGGTTGGGTTTAATCCACGCTTATTCCAGTTTTAAAGTGTCATGCTGTGAGCATAAAAATTGACTAAAATGCTGATAGGGTAAAGCTAGCGCCTCAAAATTTTGTGCCGCTAAAACTAATTTTCGATTGGCCCAATCACCTAGAAGCTCAATTTGCTTAAAGGCATAATGTTCAGCTAAACGCTTTGCAGCACGTTTTGGCATAATCGCAATACCGACACCACTGGCAACCACCTGCGCTATTGCAGCGAAATTGGGTAAACGTAAGCGATATTGAATGGCACAGCCCAGTTGTTTGGCTTGGGCTTCAATCGATTGTTGCAGCGAGTGATATGGCATCAGTCCCACAAAAGGATAGCCTAAACATTCTGCCAAAGAGATCTCCATTTTTGCTGTTAGCGCATGGTTCATCGGACAAATCAGCACCAGCGGATCCTCTGCAAAGTCTAAAGTTTGCAGGTTTTTGGCATCAAAAAAACTTGAAATAAGCCCCAATTGCGCCTTGCCCTGCTGCAATGCTTGAATAATCTCTTGAGTTTCGGCTTCTTTAAGTTCGATTTGAGTCTGTGTGTGTTCAACCAAATATTGGGGAAGGAGCAAAGGCAGGTATTCACTTTGGGCTGAAGAATTACACCAGAGTGTCATTTCAATTTTTGCCTGATCAAATTCAGTGCCATGATTGGAAAAAGGCAACATAGCGTGTTGCAACTGCTCGATACTTTTAATTAAGTCTTCAGCATGCGCCCTAAAGGTTTGCCCAGCAAGGGTCAGACTCACGCCAGACGCATGTCGTGTGAACAATTGAACGTTAAAGCTTTGCTCAAGTTTTTTAATTCGTTCACTTGCGGCTTGTAATGAAATAGAAGAGCGCTGAGCACCTTTGGTCAAGCTACCTGTGTCTACAATATTTAAAACCAGTTGCAAATCAAAAAAATCGAGGCGCATCCGTGTAGCCATAGTCAGTTCAATATGATTCATCATACGCAAAAATGTATCAAAACAAACATTTCAAATACTAATCTACAATATAAAAAAAGCAGCCTTTTCGGCTGCTATAAAGTGAAATGATATTTTAAATA
>CAZOGM010000046.1:0-9050 GCA_964579445.1 uncultured Acinetobacter sp. | reverse complement strand
AATATAAAAAAAGCAGCCTTTTCGGCTGCTATAAAGTGAAATGATATTTTAAATATTAGACATTTTTCTTGTCTGCCAAACCAAAGAACCAGTTTAATAGCAGTGCGGCAAACGTTGCGGTACCAATACCACCCAAGTTGAAATCGCCAAATTGCATTGCAAAATCACCCGTACCTAAAATAATGGTCACTGCCGCAATCATCAGGTTCTTGTTTTGAGAAAAATCGACCTTGTTCTCAATCCAAATTTTTGCACCAGCAATGGTGATTAAACCGAACACCACAATCGAGGCACCGGTTAAAATGGCGGTGGGAATGGTGTGGATCACAGCGCCAAATTTTGGCGATAGACCCAAGAAAATGGCAAAGACACCGGCGATTACGAAAATAATGGTCGAATAAACACGAGTAACCGCCATCACACCAATATTTTCGCCATAGGTGGTCATACCAGGTGCACCGACACCACCCGCTAACGTAGTTGCAACACCATCTGCGACGAAAGCTTTACCAATATGTGGATCAAGGTTTTCACCCGTCATGGCACTGACTGCTTTAATGTGACCTAAATTTTCAGCCACCAAAATTAAAGCAATCGGTGCAATAATCAGCATGGCATTAAAATCAAATACAGGCTTATGAAAATCAGGTACGCCAAACCATGCCGCTTGTTGCATCGGGACGAAATTGATCGGAACGCCATAACCCATGATATTGGACACGATGTAATACACCAAATAAGCCAAGAGTAAGCCGACCAACAAAAGCAAACGTTGTAATAAGCCTTTGGTGAATACTGCAATAGAGCCCATACAGAGAATAGTGACCAACGCCATCCACATATTAAAGGGGTTGCCTGCGACTGCTTTAACCGTAACAGGGGCAAGGTTTAAACCAATGATCATCACCACCGCACCAGTCACCACTGGAGGCATGAGTTTCTCAATCCATTTGGTGCCCGTTGCCATGACCAAAAAGCCAAACAGCGCGTAGAACACACCGCACGCGATAATCCCCCCAGCTGCCACAGCAATATTTGGATTTAAGCCACCTGCGGCTGTATATCCCGTTGCTGCAATCACAACCCCAATAAAAGCAAAGCTTGAACCCAAATAGCTTGGAACACGACCACCAGTCATAAAGAAGAACAAAATGGTACAAATGCCGGACATTAAAATGGCAAGATTGGGATCGAAACCCATTAAAAATGGAGCCAAAACGGTTGCGCCAAACATGGCGAATGCGTGCTGAATACCTAAAACGATACTCTGTGCGGGAGGCAGATATTCGTTAGTGCCGACTGGACGTGCATCGATATTGCCTTCATACGGGCGCCATTTTGGAAACCAGTTGGACATAAATTGAGCACTCAAAAGATAAATTGAGCACATCATACGCTTCTTTTTAAATGAATTAAGCATGCAATTTTAAAAATATTAAAACTAATGTGCTGACTTTTATTGTGTTTTTACCACATGGTAAAAAAAATTAAAATTAAAAAGGAAGTATAATCAGTGCATTAACTGATTAGCTTATCAAATATTCAAATCATTAATGTGAAAATTCAAGTGATCGAAAATATTGAATGCTTTAAATGGATTTGCAAATATTGTTGGAATTTAGCGAACTTAAATGACACAAATTCGATTACGCTCTGCATGTTTCGCCTGATAAAGAGTCTGATCAGCTGCCGAAATTAATGTGTGTTGATCAGCATCAATGTGGCTTGAACTCATCAGCCCAAAACTTGCGTTAAATCGGATATTCTGACCTAAATAATTCACCTGATGATGTTCAATAGCTATACGACATCGCTCCAAAATCTGCTCTGCAATTTCTTGAGGGGTATTTTCAAAAATAATTAAAAATTCTTCACCGCCAAAACGTCCAATATGATCAGGTTGTCGGGTATTGAGTCTCAAGAGCTGTGCCGTATCAATCAGCACTTGATCACCTGTATCATGTCCATATTGATCGTTAATTTTCTTAAAATAATCAATATCCATTAGCGAGATACAGAGAGTATCTTGGCTTGAGTCTGCATGATTTTGAATGTCATTAAAGCGATTTGAAATTCCGCGACGATTTAAAATTTGAGTCAATGGATCAACAGTCATTAATAGCGTTGTTTACGTTCACGATCAATCCAGCGCTCTAAAAATGAATTGAACAGAATCACCAAAATAATCGCAATAAATGTCGTGGCAAACAAATTCACCAAGATCACATAATTCTGCGTTTTAGCCAGCAATATGCTGTGTGGTAGATACAGCGGTGCATAAGGCAACACACCAAATACATTTAAAATACTGCTGATATACAACACCAAAATACAGGGCAGACTGGCATAGAACATGATGCGCCGTTCAAACAGCAATAGCCCTGCCAAAATTGAACCGATGGTAAACACCCCAGTCAGAAGTGTCATCATTCCTGGAATATAGCCTACCATCATCAATGATCCGCTATAAAAACCGACAGTCAAAATGGGAAAATACAGCTCGGTTTTGGCGGTGGGTTGAACTCGATAGCTCAGCAAAAATAACAAGACTGCGCATAAAATAAAAAACTGGAAACAGTTTAAAATACTTGGAATATGCGCAGCATCAAACAGTTTAAAATCACGATTTAAAGCAATGGACAGCCAAAAAAAGGCATGAAAGAAAATCAGCACGGCGCTGACCACGCGTGATTTTTGAATGTTATCCACCTCTAAAAGGTGAATGTAAGAGTGCTTTAATTTTTCTAAGTATTGATTGATGCATTGGGTGATCGACTGATCAGCATTCATGCTTAAAATTCACCAAAGTGTATTTTTAATCTGCAATGGTAACCACACTTGTGCCTTTTGAATAACGAATCTTGATTTAAACAGCATATTTGATGAGATCTAATCATGATAAAGAAGAATGAGATAGACCACTTTTCGAGAGATATTTAAAGGCGATATTTAAAGACTGCGTTTTAAGCCTATTATTGAGAGACAAAAGAGGCAGCAAGCTGCCTCTTTTGTACTGAATTAACTAACCTGTGTTGCGAAGTCCTGCTGCAATCCCTGCAATACTGACCATGAGTGCATGATCGACAGGGGTTTGCTCCGCAGATTGATGCGATAAATATTCTCTACGGCGTTTCATCAGTTCCGCTTGGAGCAAATGAAGGGGAAGCAAATAAGGCTTACGCACTTTCATGGACTGGTCCAAGACTTCATTCGAACTTAACAGCTTAGATTCGCCTTTTACCACCAATAAGGTTTGTACTGCATCGTGCAAACGTTGACGTAGTTCAGTGCCCAAGACTTTCAAATTTTCATCATCGGTCAAATGAGACTCATAATACAGCGCAATATTACTGTCAGACTTAGACAACACCATTTCCAACATATCAATTAAAGTTTGGAAATAGGGCCATTGCTGTAACATTTCATCCAGTTCAGGTTGATGACCTTGTGCAATCACTTGGTTAATCGCGGCACCTGTACCGAGCCAAGCAGGAAGCATGAGGCGAATCTGTGTCCACGCAAATACCCAAGGAATGGCACGGAGCGACTCAATCCCACCACTGACTTTGCGTTTGGCTGGACGTGATCCTAACGGTAACATTTGCAGTTCAAGTTCAGGCGTGACGGTGCGCAGATATTGCACAAAATGTGGATTATCACGTACGGTTTGACGATATACCTGCACCGATAAATCGGTCATTTTATGCATCAGCTCACGCCATTCAGGTTTCGGTTCTGGCGGTGGCAACAATGTCGCCTCTAAAGTCGCTGCGGTATAAATTTCAAGGTTTTGTAAAGCAATCTCTTCTAAGCCAAATTTAAAGCGGATCATTTCCCCTTGTTCAGTGACCCGAATAGCACCTGAGATAGAACCCGGAGGCTGAGAAAACAGTGCTTGCTGAGTTGGAGCACCACCACGGCTGATTGAACCCCCTCGTCCATGGAACAAGGTCAGTCGAACATCATGATTTTTGGCAACAGCGGTCAGTTCTTCTTGGGCACGGTACTGCGCCCAGTTGGCAGACATAAAGCCTGCATCTTTGGCTGAGTCCGAATAACCAATCATCACTTCATGCTTAAATTGAATATGCTGTTTATACCAATGCATATTGAATAAAGTGTTCATGGTGTCCGCCGCACCATCGAGATCTTTTAAGGTTTCAAACAACGGCACAACGCGTAGGGGGTGTTCAATGCCCGCTTCTTTTTGCAAAAGTAAAACAGCCAAAACATCACTTGGATATTCCGCCATGGAAATAATATAGGCCCCTAAACTTTCTTTAGGCTGTTCTGCCAAAGTGCGCATGGTGGCAAACACTTCTTGCACATCTGGGTGTTCAATTAAGCTTTGCGCAGGCACGTTTAAATGTTTAGGCAGCAGGGGACGTTTGCTTTGCAATTCTTGTAATAGAAAATTCTGACGGGCTTGTTCCGTCCAAGTTTCAAAATTGCCTAAACCCAAATATTCGGTAATTGCAGAGATGGCTTGACGATGTCGTCCTGATTCCTGACGAATATCCAGTTTCAGTAACTCAATGCCAAAACAATTCACGCGATAAATAAAGTCCAGCAACTTGCCATTGGCAATTTCAGCCAAATTACAGTCTGTCAGTGAGCGATAACAGAGTAACAGCGGTTGTAGCAGCTCGTCTTTGTGATGAATAATTTGACTACGATCTACATCACTGTGTTGGCCTTGAAGTTTGGCAGCCAACCATTCACGGGTAATTTTAAGTCGTTCACGGGTACTGCGTAAATATTCGCGATAAGGCTCAGCATGGGCATAACCAATTGCATTTTTGAGCTCATCGCTACAGGTTTGAATGGACAATTCCCAACGTAAGTCTTCAATATCACGCAAGTATAAATCTGCTGCTTTCCAGCGCGACAACCACAGCACTTCTTGGGTTACTTTATGGGTCACGTTTGGATTGCCATCGCGGTCACCGCCCATCCAAGAGGCAAAACGAACTGGCGCAATGTCTAAAGGCAGCGCACGTTCACAGTGGTCGTTGACCAAGTCACCCAGTTCACGAATGAATTTGGGAATGGCATTCCATAAGGTTTGTTCAATGGTGGTAAAGCCCCATTTGGCTTCATCAATTGGGGTCGGGCGATGCTGACGAATTTCGTCGGTTTGCCATGCGGAACACACCAATTGCTTTAACTCTTCTAAAACTCGAGTACGTTGTTTTGGAGTCAGTTTTTGCTGATCAAATTGAGACAGGCAGTCATTAATGCCGTCATATTTTTGAATCAAGGTACGACGGCTGACTTCGGTTGGATGCGCGGTCAGAACCAGCTCAATGTTGAGTTCACAAATTTGTTGATAAAGCACATCTGCGGAAATTTGTTGTTGTTTAAATTTATCAAATAGGGGGTCAAGCACGTTAGGAGAAGTGGCATGTTCATCACATTCATTCTGGCGGCGACTGCGAACCACGTGATATTGCTCAGCGATATTGGTGAAATTGAGAAAATGTGAAAATGCACGGGTCAGCGGTAAAATTTCATCATCTTCAAGGCTGAGAAAAAGCTGTTCGAGTTGTTTTTCAGCTTCAATATTGCCATCGCGTGCGCCTTTAGATAACGCACGAATTTGCTCAATCTGATTAAACAAATCTTGTCCTGCTTGTTCTTTTAAGGTTTCACCCAAAAGATTTCCAAGTAACCGTACGTCTTCACGTAATGGAGCATCGATGTGTTGAATCATTTTTTTCTCCTATTCTTCTCCTTTCGAATATACCGCTATTCCATGAGAAACCAAGTCATTTAGCTACAACTTTAGGATAAAAATAAACAAAATAAACTGCTTTAAACCTTTAGATGGATGAAGTTTAAACGTGTCATTCGGTTTGATATTTCAATAAAAATAATTCAATGGCTTCATTGATAATACCGTGGCATTCGCTTTGCGTAGGTACGGCACGTACACCCAACAACACTTCATGATGACGATGACCTAGCAGAAGCGACAGCAACAGGTTGCATTGTTTTTCAATACTGTCCGCGCGAATAAAACCAAATTCAATCGCTTGGCTGAGAAAATTAGACCAGACCAAAAATAATCGTTTGTGTGAAGCATTATAAAAGGGAAGAACCAGTGGATTTTGTTCGGCTGCCAACTCTAACAATAAATGTTCAAGCTTCATGGCTTCAGGCAAATTAATGATGTTTAAAGCCAAAGCACACAGTTGATACAGTGCTTCTTTAAAGTTGGTATTGTGTTGCAGCACAATCGGACGGGCTTTAATGGATTCTTCACAGGTTTGTGCAATTGCACAAGTAAATAGATTCTCTTTATCCTGAAAATGGTTATACACCGTGAGCTTCGTCACGCCTGCCAACTTGGCGATTTGATTCATGCTTGAGCCATGAAAGCCATTTTTCAGAAAGAGCACCTTGGCTGCTTGTAAAATAAGCTCACGCTTTTCTAAGTCCTTCGGACGACCCACATTCGTTTGCACAAAAACTCCAAAAAAAAGTAATTCAGCCATAACTTGGAATCTTAATTTTAATTACTGTACCATACGGTATATTAATTGAAAAAATGTACAGATGAATATCCCGTTGAAATATTTGCCCAAAAAATTGAATAAGAGCAGTTCGCATGAGTCATTATAAATTTGCTGTCATTGGTCTAATCATGCTGTGTCAACTCACATTATCGGCCTGTAGTCAGGAAAAACAAGTCACTGAACAAATCCCTTTGGTGATGGTCGCACAGCCCAATACCACGCATGACGAACTCAAAAGCTACGCAGGGGATGTTCAAGCCAGACAACAGACCGCTTTGGCATTTCGTGTGGCAGGACAAATTATAGAGCGCTATGCGGATGTGGGTGATCGGGTCAAAGTCGGGCAAGTACTTGCGAAACTGGATGTAAAAGATGCACAGCTACAACTGAATGCATCGAAAGCGCAGCTCGAAGCAGCACAATCTGCGGTCAAAATAGCTGAAGAAGAATTTAAGCGTTTTAAGCAATTGCTCCCAATCAACGCCGTGAGTCGCTCACAATATGATGCCGTTGAAAATCAGTACAAATCTGCTCAATCGACCTTAAAACAAGCGCAGTCGAATTATGCGGTAAGTAGTAATCAAACAGGTTATAACCAGTTGGTGGCCAATAAAAATGGCGTGATTACCCAGCGAGATATTGAAGTGGGTCAAGTGGTGGCTGCTGGGCAAGTAGCGTATCAGTTGGCTATAGATGGTGAGCGTGAAGTGGTGATTGGGGTGCCAGAGCAGGCGGTTGCGAACATTAAAGTTGCTCAGGATGCGTGGATTACCTTATGGTCAAAACCCGATGAGCGATTTGCGGCCTATGTCCGTGAAATCTCACCTGCTGCAGATCAGTCGCGAACGTTTAGTGTCAAAGTTGCCTTAAAAGAGGGGCAGTCTGTGATTCAGTTGGGTCAAAGTGCGCGGGTATTTTTTGCGTCTCATGTTCAAAACGTACTGAGCGTACCACTGACCAGTGTGTCTGCGACAGAAAACCAAGCCTATGTATGGGTTGTAGATCCAAATCAAAAAATTCGAAAAGTACATGTGCGCTTGGGTGCTTATGGACGTGAAAGTGTTCCTGTGCTTTCTGGGCTTAAAGCGACTGATTGGGTTGTGGTGGGCGGTGTGCATTTACTGCGCGATCAACAAAAAATACAACCGATTGATCGTCAAAACCGCAGCGTTAAAATTCAGGTAGGGACGACGCCATGAACACCAAAATGAATTTCAACCTGTCTGAATGGGCGCTTCATAATAAAGGGTTGATACTTTATTTTATGATTTTGATGGGCATTTTAGGCATTTACTCCTATGCCAAACTGTCTCAAAGTGAAGATCCTCCCTTTAGTTTTAAAGTCATGGTGGTGCAGACTTATTGGCCGGGGGCAACGGCTGAAGAGGTATCGTTACAAGTAACCGACCGAATTGAAAAACAGTTAATGAGTACTGGACTTTATGACCGTGTAGCGGCGTATTCAAGACCGGGTGAATCGATGGTGACTTTTATTGCCAAAGATTCTTTAAAATCCTCTGAGCTTCCTAACGTCTGGTATCAAGTTCGTAAAAAAGTCGGTGATATTCAGCATCAATTGCCCACTGGTGTGCAAGGTCCATTTTTCAATGATGAATTTGGCGATACCTTTGGCAATATCTATGTGCTGACAGGTCAAGATTTTGATTATGATGTTTTAAAAGAATATGCAGATCGGGTGCAACTGCAATTACAACGTGTCAAAGATGTCGGCAAGGTTGATTTGGTGGGTTTGCAAGATCAAAAAATATGGATTGAAATTTCCAACACCAAATCTGCTCAGCTGGGTATTCCAGTAACCGCCATTCAAGAGGCATTACAAAAACAAAATGCGACCGCCAGTGCGGGTTTTTTTGAAACAGGCACAGATCGTATTCAAGTGCGGGTCAGTGGACAGCTCAAATCCATTGATGACTTAAAGCAAATGCCACTTTTGGTGGGCAATAAAACCATTCAATTGGGCGATGTCGCAGAAGTATACCGTGGCTTTAGCGAACCTGCACAGCCACGTATGCGCTTTATGGGGGAAAACGGCATCGGGATTGCTGTTTCGATGCGTAAAGGCGGTGACATTATTGCGCTGGGGGAAAATCTTGAACTGACATTCACCGATCTACAAAAAGCCTTACCTTTGGGCATGCAGCTGAAAAAAGTCTCGGATCAGCCTGTGGCGGTTGAGCGAAGTATTCAAGAATTTATTAAAGTACTTGCAGAAGCGGTGATTATTGTACTTTTAGTGAGCTTTTTTTCTTTAGGTTTTCGCACTGGTTTGGTTGTGGCATTGTCTATTCCATTGGTCTTGGCAATGACCTTTGCGGGCATGAATTTTTTTGATGTGGGATTACATAAGATCTCGCTCGGTGCGCTGATTTTGGCGCTGGGACTGCTCGTCGATGATGCCATCATTGCTGTAGAGATGATGGCGATTAAGATGGAGCAAGGCTATAGTCGCCTGAAAGCGGCAGGTTTTGCATGGACATCGACTGCTTTTCCGATGCTGACAGGAACATTGAT
>CAZOGM010000045.1:17936-19381 GCA_964579445.1 uncultured Acinetobacter sp. | reverse complement strand
GTTTTTCGTCATATGTACATTTATGTGTGATGCTTTCAGTGAGTTTTTCGGACATGAGAATACCTATGCGCTTAAAGCTTTTATTTCAGATTTCAACTTCCCTTTTGTTGAAACCTCAAAAACAGCTTGAGTGCTTAATGGCATACCTTTGCGCCAATAATTAATTACCGATCTGTCACGCCCCAAGATTCTCGCTAGCTCAGCATCATTCTTGGCTTTATAAAAAGTTCTTAAATCATCTACAGTCACGTTCACTTCCCTAAACAATAAGTTTAGTTTATTGAACGATAAGTTTAGGAATATGTCAATTTTTTTGTTTAGTATTTTAAACAAATGTGAGGTTCTATAATTATGCAAACTACATCAGATCGAATTACCCTACGAATGAAAGAATTGGGCTTGCAGCACAAAGATTTAGTCATTGCAACTGGAGCTAGCAAAGGAACTGTCACCAATTGGATTAATGGAGTAAACAATCCGACTGGAAATAGATTGGTGCAATTAGCTCAAGCACTTAAAACAACATCGGGGTGGTTGTTAACTGGTGCGGATATTGATATTTATCCTGTGGAAACATGGGATAGCAACACCCCATTAGATGATGATGAAATAGAGATCCCATTTTTTAAAGACTTTTCATTTGCTTGTGGGTCAGGCTCTATTGGTGAAGCAATTCTTTTAAATGAAAAACGTAAATTACGCATGTCAAAAACAACATTGCGTAATAAAGCAATCGACCACAAAAATGCTATTGCAACACTTGCATCGGGTGATTCAATGAACCCAGCCATTAAAGATGGCGATACAATTCACATCGATTTGGGTAGAAATAAGATTAAAGACGGTAAAATTTTCGCTATATGTCATGGCGGATTATTTTTAGCAAAACGCTTATATAACTTACCATTGGGCGGAATTAGGGTTGTGTCTGATAATGTCGCTGAGTTCCCAGAAATACATTTAAGCGCTCAAGATGCCATCGATCAACAATTTGAAATTGTTGGTTGGATTTGGCAGATTTCAAGTTTAGAGAATTGGTGATACTGTGATTGATTCGTGGTTTAACTATCAGTATACGAATATTTTAGGTTTCTTGATTTTTGCATCAATCGCCTGGTTAGCAATAAAGTCAGATATTGCAAAGGATTTGCTTGCCCTCTTATTGGTTATTCTGCTTCTTGTGCCTGTACCAATAGTTATGTTTGTGCATTACTCAAAGTCACACTGGATAGGATTTATTTTTTGTGGGCTGATTCAAGTTGGCCTAACATATTTGTGTTTTATTTTTGTCCGCTACATGATTAATTATCATAAAAATTCTAAATATATTTTTTGGGAATAAAGGCTTGTTGAGGTTTATATTATGAAAAGCTTAATTAAGCTTATTGGAAGTATATTTAAAACTACTAAAACTACTAAAACTACTAAACCCAGTACTGTAGAAC
>CAZOGM010000045.1:0-17836 GCA_964579445.1 uncultured Acinetobacter sp. | reverse complement strand
CGCAACCGCAACCGCAACCGCAACCGCAACCGCAACCGCAACCGCAACCGCAACCGCAACCAGTACAACAAAATTTAAATATTGAGCCAATGGAAAGTGAGCAAACGACTTTTTCATTTGAGAATACCCTCAAAAATGAAAAAAGTTGTCCTAGCTGTAAGCGCACCCTTTCTTTTGCCTTTTTTAGAGCATCAAGCAAGCATGAGGATGGTCTAACAAAGTGGTGTATTGAATGTCTAAGTGCACCAAGAGAACCCAAAAAAAGTAATAAAAAACTTTGTCCAAATTGTAATAAAAATAGATTTAAAACAAGTTTTTATAAGAATAGTAAACAACTAGATGGTTTAACAAAGTGGTGTAAAACCTGCATGGATAAGTCTAAAAGATAAAAAACTAATTACCGAAATCAAAAGCTACCTAACCCATCCATTAGATGGGTTTTATTTTATCTATTAAAAGAAGTTCAGAAAAATAAGTAAAAAGTTTATTTTACTAAACAAAACTATTGACTGTTTTTGTTTAGTTTACTAAACTAAACCTCGTACCCAATAAAAAAGCCCTTCCGACTACGACATCAAAGGGCTTAATTACTCAACGAGGCAATTATGAAACATAACACTGCTCCAAGTCAAACTACCACTCGTTTGAATCAACACCCTACAGCACAAGAAATGCAAAGCCCTTCTACCTTTTGGGTCAACCTCCGTGATTTTCTAATCTTTTCATTAACCGGCGCAGGTTGCTGGTTCATCGTTACTTTCATCATCACTGCATTGTTTGGGGGCTGATATGTCGACTGCAAGCGAATGGAGAAAGCTACAAGCTAGATATAAAAGCGTCAGCCAGTATTCAAAAAGAAAGGTTCTATCAAGCAAAAAAGACTTGGAAGACTTTACTAACTGGTTGATCGATCAAGGTGCGGAAGTTCTTTTAAACCCATGCCAACACGAAGCATTACGTTTTCATCTAAACAACGAGTTAGGGATTGTTTGGACCAAAGGCTCAGGGAATTTATTGGCTCACGATCTCGGCATTCAATACAGCTCAAAGCAAGAGCATACGAAACCTAAAAATGATGCTGTGGAATTTCAATACTGTTTTTCTTGTAAAGAAGTTCAAGAGCTTAGCGGTGATCAGTGTTCCGTTTGTCATAGCTACATCAAATTTTAAGGAATAAGAATATGAACGCATTTGTTGAATTACCAACGGCTCACATGATTGAAAAAATGAGCAATGACGAGTATCACGCAAGCCCTGAATTTAGCTCTAGCCAGTTAAAAGACATGCTTCGTTCTGCTGCTCATTTCTATGTAAACAGTATTTCTAAAGAAGCAAAAAAAGAAGCTACCAGTGCAATGAATTTCGGAACATTGGTACACACCATGTTCTTAGAGCCTGAGCAATTCGAACATGAATTTGTGATTGCGCCTAAGTTCGATAAGCGCACTACAGCAGGTAAAGAAGATGCTTTAGCATGGGAACAATCAAACCAAGGCAAATTGCTAGTAACTACAGAAGATATTGATAGCGCAAACCGTATGGCTGAAAACCTACGTACTTTAAGTATTTACCAAGAAATGGAAAAACATAAAGGTTTTGCAGAAGCATCATTCTTTTTTACAGATCCAGTTTATGGCTTACCCCTTCGTGTACGTCCTGACTGGCACATTGCACCATGTGATGCATGGCCAAACGGATTGATCATCGACTTAAAAACCACTGATGATGCACGACCAATGGGTTTCCAGAAGAAATGCGGAAATTTTGCATATGACCTTTCTGCGTCTATGTACCGTGAAGGATTCCAACAAGTTTATCAAACTGAAGAAAAGCCACCTTTTATCTTTCTAGTTGCTGAGCGGAATACACCGTTCAACGTCAAGCAATACAACGCGTCCACTTTATTTTTGTCATGTGGTGATAACCGATACAACAAGTCAAAAGAAAAGCTTGCTGAATCTTTACTAGTTGATGAGTGGGATGGTTATTCCAAAGATTTAGAAGATATCAATCTTCCGCAATACCTTATTAAAAACGCTATTGAAACCACATTCGCATAAGCATTTAAACAATTTCAGGAATTATAAATATGAACGCTCAAACTCAAATATCTGCTACTGCTTCAAACAACACTGTAGGTCTTTTAAACCTTGAGTCATTTGAACTGTCTCAACGTATTGCCAAAATGCTGTCGTCTTCAACGCTGGTTCCTGAACAGTACCGTGCAACTACAAAGGTGAAATGCGGCAAGGATGATTACGGTAATCAGATTTTCCGTGATGAGCCTAATCCAAACGGTTTATCGAACTGCATCATTGCTTTGAATATGTCTAATCGAATGGGTGCAGATCCATTAATGATTATGCAAAATCTTTATTTAATTGAAGGTCGCCCTGCTTGGTCTTCTCAATTCATCATGGCAGCAATCAATACGTGTGGTCGTTTCTCTTCACTACGTTTCGAGTTCAAGGACGAAGGTGAAAAGGAAGTTGAATATCAGGAAACGACTTGGGTGAACCGTAAAAAGCAAGTCACCACCAAATCAATGAAAATTCAAAACTGGACGTGTTATGCATGGGTAATTGAGAAAGGTTCGGTAAACCCTGACGGTACGCCTGTGGTTCTAAAATCTTCTGTCATCAGTATGGAAATGGCGATTAAAGAGGGTTGGTATCAAAAGAACGGCTCAAAATGGCAGACCATGCCTGAACAAATGCTTCGCTACCGTGCTGCTTCATTCTTTGGTCGTGTGTACGCACCTGAATTATTGATGGGCTTACGATCAGTAGATGAAGAACAGGATCGAGTGATTGACGTCACACCACAATCCGATATTTCACCTGCAGTCGTTCAACCAGACACAGCACCGGTTAAGAAGCTTATTCTTAAAGCCAAAACTTTGGATGAGTTGGATGATCTTGCAAACCAAGTTGAAAGTTTTGAAGGTAAAGATAAAGCGGATCTTGAAAAGATTTTGAATGCTCAATACAAAAAATTTGCTGAACCGAATGTGATTGAATCTGTGGTCGAAGAAGTAAAAAATCCTGAGCCTGTACAGGAGCCAGTAGCAGTTGAAAATATTGAAGTTGTGGAGATTACAGGC
This sequence comes from uncultured Acinetobacter sp., assembly GCA_964579445.1. Taxonomy (GTDB): domain Bacteria; phylum Pseudomonadota; class Gammaproteobacteria; order Pseudomonadales; family Moraxellaceae; genus Acinetobacter. The sequence continues at coordinate 14,733 of CAZOGM010000045.1, read as the reverse complement.
AAAACATCTGATGAGGTCCTACAAGAATATAACCAGCGTTTAAACGATAGCAAATCAGTTGCCGAAATTAACGAGACTCATGAAGTATTTGTTGGGGATCAACGTTTAACAACTGGTCATCTTGAAGACCTGAAAAAACTTTGTGTGGCACTTAAAGCAAAATTAAAACCTAAACCAGTTGCTATTGATCCAACTAACAGTGATATGGCCAAAGGTGGATTACTTACACTTATTCAAAAAGCCAAAGACGTAGCAGAGCTTGAGACACTGGCTAAAACAATCACAAATACTAAACCTAGATTGTTGCCAGAGCATAATCAAGAGTTGCTCACCGCTTATGCACAGCGTAAAGAAATCTTAGCCCAAGCCGATATTTTTGAAGTAGAACCCGAACCACAAATGTCATATGTCGAATCAGCAATTCATCGCATTCGAAATGCTATATCTCAAGATGATATTAACGATGTATATGCTGATCCTGCTTTTGAGGAGCTATCAGGTGCTGATCGTGAGCTGATTGATCAAGAAGCCCAACAACGTGAAGCAGAACTTCAGGACTAAATAGATGTTGGCCACATTTAAATGATGTGGCCAACCACTTGAGAATGAAATGGAATTAGTTCTTTTAGGTTTTGAATTAGTAGTTTTTATAAATGGATCGTTATTTATTAAATTTGAAATGTGGAGTTGGTGATGAAGAACAAAAGGATTCACCCTAATTTAGCTGTACCGTTTGAAGTTTATTTATTGAATCTTGGATGCAAAGCAAATTTCGTCCGTCACCAGGCAATTGTTCAATACTGGCGTAAAGGTTCGAAAACAATGGAAGTCAATGCATTTGGAATTATGAATAGACCTATGCAAGAAGCGTATGAATACTTTCTAAATTTGTATTTAAAGCTTGGCCGCAAATTTATTGAAAGTCTTAGAAATCAGGTAAAGGTGGCGTGATGGATATTACAGGCTTAACACTTGAAGGCGATGCAAAGGATATTGCTGAGCAAATTTTTCAACAGTTAGTTGGCAAAGTGTACGAAGAAATTAAATCAAAAAACCCTGACAAGGCAAGTGAGTTTGCATTCTGTATGGCTGGAAATGCAATCGGGTGTTTATTCAGTGTGACGAAACCAAACAAGGTTCAAAAAATTAAGGGCTTGCTTAGCAAGTGTACTGACCACATGGCTGTTCAAGCTATGCAAAATCATAAAACGAAATTTAGTTGAGGTGGCGTGATGGATATTCAAAACTTTATCGAAGAATTTAAGAAAAATTTTGTCTATGACATGCTTTCTCAAACTTTAACAGATGAGCAATTGTTTGATTATTTTGTGATGGACAATGGCGACATTGTTTTTTCTAAAGAGCAAGTGCGTCAGATGTGGTCAATGTGGCAAGCAGCCAAAGCGGATCTGATGCCTGATCAGATAGATATTAATTCAATGCTTCATGATATTGATTGTTATTTTGATAGTGGTTTGAGCAATACGGAAAGAACGGCTAATAACTTGATTCAATCGATTTATGAAAAATTAACTGGTGAAGTTAAAGCACAGGAGCCGTCAAATGAGTAAGTACTTCACGACAGAAGATATCTGCGATTTATACAAGATCACGAAAGTAACTTTATGGCGCTGGCAGACCAAGACACCATACGGCAAACCTTTCCCTGCCCCTGCACTAAGCTCTCCTGGTGGCGCACCAAACCGCTACTTAGTTTCTGATGTAATAGATTGGGAAAACGAATGTATTCAAAACAACAAAACGGCTGTTTAGGCAGCCGTTACACCTTCCCTTGCTTTAATTCTTCAATACGATTAATCCACTGCTCATAAACTTCTGATTGTTCACGCACATAATCATACAAATCGTATGTTTCTTGCATCTTCGGCAAGCTGTGACCAATCATAATTTCAGCAATATCAGAACGTGAAGAAAACTTACTAAAATTGGTACGAGCAGTACGGCGTAAATCATGCATTGACCAGTGATTCATATCTTCTTTTTTAAATCGCTTAACCCAGCCAATTACGCTCATTGGTAAAGCAGTAGATGATGCATCGGTCATATATTCTTTTTCATCACCACGATGATTAAATAAATACTTGCCTTTGCTCAACTCAAAGGCTTCTAAAATTAATTCTTCCATTTTTGGCAGAATAGGACGAATCAAAGTCTTATCGTTTTTATACCCGGTCTTATGGTTTTGTGGTGGCACAATCCAAATTTTATTCTTTAGATCAAAGTGTTTCTTTTCAGCTCTGCGTAATTCACCATTTCGACAGGCATAGATTAAGCACAACTCAATGAATATTTTATTTTTATGATCTAAGCGTGACCATTTTAAACATTCCATTAGAGTCATAAGTTCCTCGTCACTTAAATAACGCTTGGAAGGAATGCTGACAATATTTAAATCTTCTTTCGGGAATACATCGTTTAGAGCATTAGTATCAATGATTTCACGCTTAACAGCCCATTTGAGCATTTGCTTGGTATTGCCCAATAAAACTTTGGCCGTACCTTTATATTTAATGGCCAGCGGTTCAAACAAATTTAACCAGGTGCGAATATCGATTCGATCTGCTGGCAATTCACCAAGCATCGGTAAAATGTGATTCTCGAATCCACGCTTAATTTGATGATGCTGTTTTTTCTTAGGTTTGCAATATGACTCGTACCATTCACTAAAAACATTATTCAAAGTTTTAGGAGCTGTAAATTTTTGCTTCTCAATAAGCACTTCAAGTCTTGGATCTTTTCCTTGGTCGAGATAAGCCCTCAATCTTTCTGACTCTGTACGTGCTTCTTTTAATCCCATGTGAGGATATGTACCTAGATCAATACGCTCTTGCTTGTTGTTGAAGCGGTAGCGTAATTGGAATACAATTTTACCCTTAGGCGAAACACGCACACTCATAGAGTCTCGATCAGAAACAACCTCTACCTTTTCACGTAATTTTCCATTATTGTTTTTTAACCAAGCATCGTTTAATGACATGATGAGCCTTGCATGAAAATGTACACATTAAAATTGTATAAACGCTAGATTTTGAATATGTACACGAATATGTACACATCAAGCGTGAATTATGATGTGATATTATGAAATGCAATGTAATAGTTAAACAAGAGTAAATCAGACGTTAATACAATTAAAATGAAATGGTTTGAAATTGAACGAAATAGGACTTTATTCAACCGCGCATTTATGCTAAAAATACTTGAATTCCAATATAAAAGTTTTTAATTCAATAGTTTAACTAAAATAATGTTATTACTTTCAAGCAATATGTACACACTTATGTACATGTTGGCTATTTAAGATTGTCTTCATGTCGCAATTTAGTCCGTTCATTAAAAAGAATGGTATTGGACAGGTAATATTGAGAAATAGGCCAACTTGCACATTTCAGCAAGCCAGATAAGATATGGAGAGTTATAGTTAATGCAAAAATTTGACGGTAATATTAAAAACATTACAACCTTGACGGATGAAAAATTAACACAACAATTAATCCCTGCTCGTTTTATTCCTGAAACACCAGATGAACTCAAAGGGAAGAATGTTGTTTATATTTTTGATAGCGAAGACTCTTTTAATTTGACTTACGACGAATTGGTTGAGATTGTAAGTCAGGCTAGAAAAGCTGAGCCTATGATGCTTCCTGTACTGGGAACAATAGGTTAATCATTTCTTAAAGCCCTCAATTAGAGGGCTTTTCTACAATTGAAATTACTGCAGCATGCCGTTGCTGACAATCAACATATTTTCTACGGTCATCAATCATTAACTGTAGTACTTCTTTTGCTTGGCCAGATTGTAATGCTTGTAGATCTGGACATGGCATTCTAAGGTTCACTGGTATTACCAGCTTGGTTGACTGCTGACACCCCATCGTCATCAAAGCAGTTAGTGATATAAATAGGACGCTCAATGATCTTTTGCACTTCACGTGTAATCGTTTCTGTCTTAACGCGCTCAACTTCTTGTGATTCTTCATACCCTTCACCTGCTTTATTGGCATTTTCCTGAGCTAGCTTTTCAGCATCAAGATACGGTTTAAGTTTCTTGGCTACACGCTGATCGCACTTGGTATCGGCTTTGCGTATATCACCGGCTAAATTATTGGCCTGAAATAGCAGACAGAAAATAACAATGCAAAGTACAACGATAAGTGACCAGCGCTTGTTATTCCAGATCAGCATTAGAAATGGCATTTAGTTCACTCCCATGCATTTGTCATAGCGCTCAACCTGACGTTTCCAAACGCCATAGCAGTTGTTTTTTCGAATACTGCAGTCACGTTTTGCTGCGTACTTCCATTTCAGCAACGAAGTACAAGCAGCTTTATAATTCTTAGCTTTAAGATTTCTCAGCATTGAAGAAGATGACCATGCACTATTGCCAAACTGATATGTAAAATCCATATACAGATCATATTCAGTTTGAGAAAGCGGAATACCTAAAAGAGTTTTGTTGAAAGTTTTGGCATCCTTGGCCATATGTATTTTCAAATATTCGGTAGCTTGTTTTTTTGTGATTTTAGGATCAGTCATTTTGACTTTTTGACCATTCGGGTAAACAGTTGTACCCGTACCAATGGTTACCACACCAACTGGATCTTTGTATGGAACTAAAACAGTACCTTCCTCGTTTTGTGTGTATGCAATCCCGACCAAACTAATGGCTGTCAGCATAGTTACTGCAAATTTAGTCTTGTTCGACATTGTAGTATTTCCCCCATTGCTGCTTTTTTAATTCATGAATTTCAGTTGCTCGCTTATTCTCAAGTCGCTTGTAATACCAGTTGACCGCAAAGCCTCCTAAGGCAATCGCAATACCTAGCCATGCCAGCACATCGACTGAAACCAACCAAGCCAAAAAGCCTGAAGTTGCCCCGAAATATGTTGTTTTTGATGCGGCTGAAGAAACGGATGCCGCCATTTCAACCACTGCTGTTTTCTGATCGGACATGCCGCCCCCTAATTTTTTGATAATAAAAAACCCTGATCTAAATTTAGATCAGGGTTGCATGTGGTCTGTTGTGTATTTTTTCTTAATTTTTCGCTTTTGATGCAGCAACCGCTGCATCAACGACTAACTGCGCCTTTTCACACATCACGCCCCCTAAATTTCGGTAATAAAAAAGCACCCAAGTGGGTGCTATTAAAGTCTAAGTTTTAAATCGTTTTAACATATTCGAAAATAGTTTTGATCTCAATATCGCTGAAATTTCCTCGATATACACCCAAATATTTAAAAAGCATTTTCGGTGTGAACTGAACAGCTGTCTCATTCGATGGCGAGTTTAAAGAGATAGAATCAATATTTGCGCTTAACCTGCCTGTTTTAAACTCTTTTAATTTATCAATTTTAGAGTGAATTATTTTTGAGCTATCTCCTGCTGCTGACGCAAAAATAGCAACTGTAATCCAATCATCTGTTTTCTCAAGAAAGTAGCCAGGTGTAGCTTCCAGTCCCGCGGTAAATTGAATACCGTTTTTGAACTGTATAGCTCGAACTGTTGCTTTCCCCCCTGTGACTGTCGTTCCAGTGCTGAAAATACGATTTGAACTTACGATTGATCCGGCGAAATCAACTAACACTGGTGAACTCCAGTCGGTTATTTTAAATTTTGCAACAACAAAAATCGGGTCATTTGCGTGTCCGCTGTTATCCGCGAGTCTCAAAGATCGTAAATAAGCGATCTCACCTGCTGCTGCTGAAAAATCTAGAAAAGTACCGTCGTTGCTTGTGTAGTTGAAAATAGGGTAATAGTTAGCAGCGTTAAAAATACTGATAGCACGATCACTTGTTGAGCTGATTACGTTGGGTGTGAACCCAGAAGTTAACTTAGAACCTGCAGTATATTTCTCGGCAAGACTTCGTACATCAAAGACATATACTTGTCGGTCTGTTAGTGCTGTGCGTTGTGTCGAATTGGGTACAATTGCATCATTTGCTTTAATCACCAATGCTTTCATTTTAATTACTCACTAAATTATTATACCAACCATTTTCGATTAGCAGATCTTTAACTTGATTTGTGTATGCAATGTTTGCTGCGGTATTCATGTGCAAAGCATCGAGCGATAACGAGTCGGGCTTATAGCCACTGGACTGTTGCGTTAAATCTGTTTGAGTCGGTGTAATTCCGGTGTCCAACCAAATTTTGCTAGACATTAAATAAGATTGCAGATCGTAAAAAACCTCTCCGAAATGCTCTTTCAGCAATTGGTTACACTCAAAAACTCTCTGCTTAACAGCATCGCTTGAATTGGTATCTACAAAATGACCGATTACAAGCACAAATTTATAAATCGGTTTCATAAACTCGTAAGCTTTTTTTGTGTACTCAAAAACATACTGAGCAGAGTTGCGTTGCGTATTCCCATTAGTTAGGTTATTTTTTCCAATGTTAATAATACCAATCGAATTTTTATAACTAGTAGCGTCAGGTATAAATTCAAACTCTTTTCCCGGATCAACAGTTATGTCCGCACCCGCAGTCGATCTTCTAAAAAAATACCCTGTTGTTGAGTTGCCGCTATACGAAAGTACCCCACTAACACCATTTAATTTCCCTGAATAGGGAGTTAGAGCAAAACCTTGAATAAAAAAGTTAGTAACAGACACAGCCTGATTTTCAGTACTTCCAAGTAGTTTACCGCTTTGAATTACTATTTTTGCAAGAACAGAGCCTTGGCGAGCGCAAATTGTTTCTACACTCTCACCGGCCTTTCCACCATAAAAAATATCAAAGATATCTAGTTTAGATGCAACTTGTCCCCATTGCGGGTGAGAATAATCAATTGTAGAGCTTCCCCACACTGCCATTTTAGATGTGTCTGAAAATGCTTTAGAATTTGCACTTGAAATCTGTAGTCGTTTAGCAATATCTTGAAGTGTAATATCTGCTAAATCTCCGTTTTTATTTAATGCAAAACTTGTTGGTACACCAAATTTATCAAGTAAAATAAACAAATAATCTTCATTGTTAAGCGATTGATTCGGTAGAAAAACCTCCTGTTTTTCGACAGACTCAGTTATACTTTTTGAAGCATAATCCGTGGGTTTTCCTTCTTTATTAACTTCAAGCCAAGTTTGAACACCATTTATATCCGCTATTCTAAACAATACATCATCGCTAGATGCCTCTTCTTTGAGGGCGAATATGTCACTTAGTTCTGTGGTTTTTTCTCTGATTACTTCTTTTGTGATTGTTAAAGTGTCGTATGGACTTTTAGTTAATTTCGTTGCATTAAAAGTATCTTTATACCAAGTCCCACCGTTTTCAATCTCGCCAATTTCAATCTTGTCTCTGACTAAACTTCCAGGCAAAGTTGGTTGTATATTCGCAATATCCACATTTGCGTCAGCTAAAGTTGGGTAAAACTTGGCAGCACCATTGGTGAAACCTGTCAGGGCATTATCCACATAGGTTTGATCGGCTTTTGGTGAGATTTTTCTATCTACTTCAGTTGAGCTATAAGTTTGATTTTTATGATAAACATCAACAAAATTAGCTTTTAGATCAAGCTTCTCATCCACATAGGATTTTTTCGCATTTAAATCAATATCAATACGATCTTGTTCTAACTTATTCAGAATTTCTTCAAGGTGCGTTTGAATGCTTTTTTTATCTAGAGCAAATACAACACCAGCTGTTATGCCGCCAAAAATATTAGGCGTAGTACTAGCTAGAATAGTATCTAAGTATTGCTTTAATGCACCAAAAACTTGTAAATCACGAACCTGTGCGAGCGTATCGTAATTCAAATCAAGAGTGCGTCGCGCTTGAACTTCTTGTGCGATTTCTTCGCGGATACGATCATCTACAATTCTGCGCTGATCTGTTTCATCATCGATGTTTAAAACGATATTTTCATCATGAGTACGTCGCCATTCTATTTCTTCTTTAATGCGTGCCAAGATTTTAGCATCAACTAGGTTTTGTTCTTGTAATACATGCCACAGCTTATCTAAATCCCAGTTTATTGATTCAGGACGGAATGAATTGTCATATGACTTAAAATTCGTTTCACGATCTAATTGAGTGTCACGCGCAAGTGTAATTTCATCACCAGTTATAGGAGCTGTGCCGAAAATCACTGATCCATCTTGAATTGAATAACTTCCTACTGGCATTAGCTCTTTGTTCTTTGTAACTAGTAAATATTTATCGTCATGCAGAACAAAGGTAATCGCAAAGCTGGTAGTGGTACCATTTGCAATATATGAAACTATTGGTAGCTGTTCAGGTACTGACATGTTATTCCCCTTAATATTCGAAATCCAAGGTGGCTTTGTGGACACCACCATCGTTTCTCCAATTAGGCGATTCATTGACTTCATTTTGTCTGTGTATTTTGCCGACACGCTCAGGTGAGTCAGTTACTGCACCAGCTAAAGAATCTAATTCATCATCTTCATTGTTTGTACTTGCTGGGTTGAACATTCTCATTTTTTTATACTGCTCAGATGTATTCTCACCTTCGTCCGTATCAACAACACTGGCATGAACCCAAAGCATTCCTGATACCAATGGGCCTTCTAAGGCATCTAAAATGCGCTTGTTCTTCTGACCTACTGAATGTTGCTCACCCACACCACATCGTAAACGGCGTTTTTTTAAAGCGGCTTTAAGCGATGCTGGTGCGAAATTACCGATACCATTTGTTTCAATTGTGATTTTTGGAATATGGAATTCTTCAATCAGATCGCATAATTGCCATACCTGACCGCCAACGACATTACCCTGGTCATCAACTGTGATTACTTCACCAGTCAGCGATAAAGACCGATGCCAGTATTTATTACCAAGATCATCATGCAAAACGATTGCTACAGATGAAATATCTGATTTTAGTTTTCCTGAACTTGGGTCCCAACGTGCCGTCATACCTACAATTTGACGCAGTCCAAGCATCATGTAGTACTCACCATTGGCACGTCTTAATTCAGGCTCACAGTCGTAGACAATCATTTTGTCAGGATCAAGACGCACGTCTGCAATTGGTTTTGCATGTAACTGGTATTGTGAATCCCATTCATTAATCTGACGGCATTTACGACGACGCTTTTGCATTTCCTTTGGCGTGAATCGTTCTGGCCATAAAGCTTCGCTGTAGCAATCAATTAAGTAATGCGATTCATCAAATGTGATTTTGTAGGCTAGGCCAACTTTTAGAACTTGAAAATCCTTATCTTCAACTAAAAGCTTTGAAGTGCGACCTATACCGCTAAAAATGTATTTAGGTAAGAAATCAACGATGCATTCAATGACCTGTTCAAAACGCTTCTCTTTCTCAAACATTTTGAAGATAAGGCATTTGGCATCAGGGTTTTGCATGATCTCTGAATAGAGTGAATCATGAGTGTGCGGTGTGCCTACATAAAGTTCTTGTCCACCCGGTATAAGAATGTGAGTCTGTTCACCAAGTCGATAGCGCAATTTTGTACGTGCTTCAGGTGTACCAATATTCGAAGGTACTTCAACGTCATCATTTTGGATTTCATGAGCACGTGCGCCTGTTACGTTGGAAAGAATGCCACGTGCATGAATAGATCCATGACGAACATCGGTAGAACCTGTCACCCACCATTTCTGTGTCTCTCCACGTGCTTTTTTAATACCGAATATTTGACACAGTGGATGACGTTCAAGGACTTGTTCAGTACCACGACTGACTTTATAGGCATCAGGATCTGTTGCGCCCTGGTGCAAAATTAAGTGGTCGGGATTGCAATATAATTTCCATGCGTTGTAGATATCGAGAATCGTAGATTTTCCGTGACCACGTGGCATCATCAATAAACCAAGCGGTCCGTAATCTTCTAAGAAATCACAGACATCTAAATGGAAATCAGGAACGATCCAATTCAATGATTCAGCATGAATAAGATAGAACGCAGCAAAGCCGACCTTAATCATGAATTAGCTCGGGCGCTGTTTACGTTCTTCTAGTTTTTTGGTAATGCCTTCAAGTAATTTTGCAGCTTGAGACTCAGCAGATTCAGCCCTACCAGCTGTATTTCCAGTAGTGAGTTCGTCATCCATTAAAATGCGCTTAAGCTTTTCAGCAACTGTCAGTGCTTCCTTGGCACCCTTATAAAGCCACACTTTATCGCCACGACCTTTATTGCTAAAAATATCTTGGCCATACGCTTCTGTAACTAAATCAATCGCATCTTTTGATGTCATCTCTAAACAAAATTCTAATTTCTCTTTTGTTTCAGGTTTGAGCTTTCCGACTTTACTTTTTTCATTCGACATAAAAAATCCCCCATACATATGTCATATATACGGGGGTTTTAGATGGGCTTTGTTGGGTAACTTATTATTGAATTACACGCTCAAAATCAGGCGCTTGAATATCACTCAAATCATCACCAAGCCAACGAGTACGATCGTGTTTTTGCTCTGCCTTACGCAATAATTTTTCACGATAACCTGGTGCAATCATATCTTGGAAATTATCAAAAATCATGCGATTAGTTGCTGCCTTAGTATAGAAAAGGTTTTGAGCTGGAATCTTGCCTTTCAGAAACTTAAAAGCCTCATTGCTAGCATTGGTATCTATGCCATTTGCAGCCTGTGTTGCATTACCTACAGTTAGACTCATGATTGTTTTAAAGTCACTTCCAAAAGGACCTGCAATAAAATCACCTGCATCACGCCCACTGGTATCCATACCTGCAACTAAAATGTCACCAAGAACTGGAAGTCCACCACCTGCAACAAAAGAACGCTTCATAAAGTCTAGTGTTTTATCTGGATCTTCACTATCCCACATTGTTGAGGGATCATTACCATTGGCTAGCTCTTTAAGCTGCACCACCAGACCACCCAAAATAGTAGTCATGGCAACTAACGGAATGGCATAAGCTGCTTTACCCTTAACTCCCTGCTGTGCCATTGTGCGACTACCATGTCGCATAAGGAATGAAGCAGAGAATGATTTGAATTGCAGCATGGATTTCATAATTTCACCCATGGCTGTTCCCTTTCTTGTACCTGGTGCCATCCATGTACGCTCGCGAAGTCCAGCTTCAACAACTGCCATGCCTTGTTCATCAAGTAAATGCGCCTGAAACTGTGATGCTATTTCATCTTTAACCTTTTTCGGATCTCCAAAGGAAATAAGCTTATCGTCTGGAATCTCATAAATGGAACGTGCCGACATCAACTGATTACCATTAAAGTCGATAACTGGTTCAGCTAAACGCATCACTTCCCATGCACGTTCACTAAGTCCTGTTTTTTGCATAAACTCACGATCACCAGCATGCAAATCAGACCATGCATTATCACGGCTTAAACGTCCATATTTCTCCATAAACAACACATCCATTCCGATCTTGGATGATGCTGTAAGTGCATTTAAGCCTGATATACGCATAACTTGAGAAGCCAAAACGCTTGATACACGCGCAATTTTCTGTGATTTACCATGTACCGAAGTCAAACCATCATCTGACCAACGATTGATAGAGCCAAGCATTTCGTCTGTTGCCAAGCCAAGTGAGTGTGCTAAATATCTATGATCTTTATTTTTTGGATTTAACTGTCGAATTATTTCTCCAAAAACCTTACGGTATGCAATACCATGAATGGATGCTGTTTTCGCAATCATGGCTTGATCTGTAATGCTTGATAGAGTTGTACCACCGAGCATAGATGCCACATTCATAGAGCGATAAGCTAAGCCTAAATTTGCCAGTATTTCCGATTGTGACGTGTTCTGACCTGAGAACTCATCAAACATCGTCTGTGCACGTTTACGTGACTTACCTGTGGTGTTTGCATCAACACCTTTCGCCCAGTCTTTTTTCTCTGCTGCATCCATTAAAATACGCATGGAGTTTTTAGGATTACTCCCTAAATTCTCGACCAGGGCAATATCCTTAGATAAGCCATTAATATGGGCTTCAACCAAGTCTACAAAAGGCATACCGCCAAAATCATTTTGATATTCAAGCCAAGCATCTGCATCTTTGAAATGAAGTACACGGCTTTCTGAATGACGACTGGTGACTTTTGAAGAATTACCACCAGTGGATTGACGACCAATTTCAGTTTTATTTGCTCCGTTGCTGGTGAGCGTATCAAATGAGTACTCGAGTAGTTCACGGATTTGTTGCTCAGAATATAGTGATGCATCTTCATGCACATATTTCTTGGTATCGATCAACTGTTCCGCTTTATCGACCCACGCCTGTTTCCCTGCCACAACAATTTTTTCTAAGCTATGTGTCTGTGGAAGCCCCCAATCGTCAAGCTTACCAATGTCACCACCTGAGCGATTGAAGCGCTGACGCATCCCCTCGAATACTTCACCCATCTTGTCAGAAATTTGTTTGGCCAAAACATCATTGGTGGGTTGCCCGAAACGCTCACGGACAATCTTTTGAACGAGATCTGTATCTGTAAATACCCCTAAACCGCCTTTAATGTTGGTGTAAAAGTCCACCAAGTCGCCATGGTAAATCGCTGCTATACCGCGTGCTTTAGAGTCTATTGATTGGATGCCCGACATATCACCGTGCGGTGCAACCATACGATCTACAACCTCACTGGCTGATAATGTCGGATGATCAAGTTGTGCAAGGTTTTTTGATTGAGTGAGAATGTCTTGAGCAGCAATTTTATGCTTTCGTTTGAGTTGTTCTTGAATATCGGTAGCAACCTGTTTACCTGCTTCGGTCAGTTTGTCTGTATCGGATAAATTGCGCCAATTCTGAATGTCTTTACGTGCCAAAGATTTCATTGCATCTTTGATACGGTTTTCGATATCAAGAGCTTCTTGAGCATTCAGTGTTTGCTTACCGAGTGCTTGGGCTACAGCTTGTTTGCATTGGTCTTTCATAAAAAATGCTCAAATAGTTTTAGGCTATCTGAGCATAGTTTTTGGTTAAGTTTATTGAGTAAATCCTAAATATTTAGTAAGGATAATTAGTATCAATTGTATCCCCAAAAACACCCAAATCCTGAATGTTCAAAATAAATTTAACCTTATCGCCTGTCTTATCTTCGACCTTCTTTGAAAAGTACTCAAATGAATTAGGACTAAAGCGTGAATATTCAATGTTCACATTGTCAAATGTAGCGCTCTTAACCTCACCACTACTAGCAGTATAAGCAACTAAATAAATTTTTTTGGACATCTAAACCTCGTCTTTCCCAATGACGATCACTGATCGACTGCCAATGATTGCACCTATCCCATAGGATATTGCGTGAGCAGCATAATTATTAAATGGCTTTAAATTATTTTTTAAATAATTACCGTTAGAATCATGATAATAATAGAGTAATGCACCGTTATTGTTGTATGCCTCTTCTATCAAGTCAATTTCTTCATTATTATCTTGAAAACGAACTCTTACTTTATAAGCCATTAGCCACCCCTAAATTTTCAAATTGAAAGAACAATCTAGCACAGTCTAATTATTCCCCAAACTGTAAAGCACAACTAATGGCTGTTTGCGCTGCTAAAGTATCCAGCTCACCTTGTTTTGCTTCCGCTTCCAATTCTCTTAAACGCTCACTCAATGTCATCGTGATTTCTTCAAATTCACCATCTGGACGCATACGACTGACTGAAATCTCCTGATCAGGATTTTGCATGATGATATCTAATGCAGCTGCTTCTTCAGGACCATCACCAAATAAAGAACCTTGTCGCGGATCTCCCATTGATTCAACTTCATTAATCTTCGATTGAATATTCTCACCAATGGCTTTTGCACTTCGGTTATTGCTATCAAAGACATTAAGGAAGTCACGTGCACCAGGAGAAAGTCCATCATCGATCAACTGACCTTGATTTAAATAATCATCAACACGCGTACCACTGGCTTTCAGATCACTGAGTTTTTGTGCTGCCTGTGCCAAATCCTGTGCAAGTGTGTTGTTGTGTCGTCCACCTTGCTTCACCAAATCGCCAAGCTGTGCCAGTTGTGGTGCTGCACGGAGCAATGCATTTAAAACGGTTTTGCTATCATCGTCTAAATTCTCAGATAGTCTCGTAACAAGACTAGAATCACCGTATGCACGTTGAGTCAGTGCGGATTCAATACGGCGTTTCCCATCTTGAGATAAACGACCATCAGTAGTCATCGATGACGCTTGTTCTGCCTTAGGTAAATTCACGACAAATCCGCGTACAAAATCCATTGATCCATCTAAATTGATCGATCCGTCATTATTGATTTTCAATAGCGAAGCATCGGGCAATCGATCTACATCACTAGATGCCCTTTCTGACGCACTGAATTGCGCCACATCACTTTCATTTGCAAGCTTGGCGAATTGCACACGGTCAGTATCAGTCAAGCGTGTACGCACCAATACAGGATTGTTAATACCTGATATATCAAGTCCTCGATCCGTTGCGTACTGCTCAACAAACTGGCGGTATCCATCACCTTTACCTGATTCATACGCTTTACCAATTGCCAATGTACGACCGTTACCAGATTCCACCACATTATCCACGCCGATAATTGGCGCACCATCAGATAACTTATAAGATTCACCTAGTAGCTCAGGACGCAAATCATTGGCCATGTTTTCAATCTGTTGACGAGAAGCTTCACGTGTACGATCGCGTGGTTGAAGTTCGCCCGGGTAAAGTGGATTGACTCCATAAGCTAAATCATTTGATGCAATCAGTTCACCCAAAGATTTAACTTCATAAGCCATGTCATAACTTGAACCATCCATACCA
>CAZOGM010000044.1:15957-19986 GCA_964579445.1 uncultured Acinetobacter sp. | reverse complement strand
CGAAAAAGAACATAACAAGTTGTATCAAGCCGTGACGCAAGGGTCATCTATTTTTTTGAAGCAAACCCTTATGTGCAATACGCTTGCTTACTATTGCTCCCTAATTAATAGTGTAAAGCTTTTGTTTCAATTGGTATTTTAATTTAAAGCTTACTCGGTTATATCGGGGAGTGACACTCAATTACAAGTATTTTCGAACATTAAAATCTGTCAAAAATGTCAATTGAGCAAAAATTATCAACTTAAAATGAGTAAAAATTGCGATGAGCTTGCGTTATTTATGCCTCGATTGTAACGAAAAGCAAAGCAAACCTTGCAGTGATTGATCTTGATAAGCCATCGCTGCACTATTATTTACGCACTGGAAGAGGGGAGTTCCAGTTTTAGGGGTACAAATCTTATTTTTAGCGGGCGAGTGTGGGGTTTAGACACACAATGAAGCAGATCTCTCACGGTTAATGCTTGAAAAAGCCTGTTAAACCATCACATCATGTGAAGAGAACACTCTGATCTGATCAAGGCACACTGTGAACGAAAATGCGCGTGACAATATAAACAAGATTTTGGCCAATATGACCACCTTGCCAGGCGTATATCGTATGCTGGGGAAATCGGGTGAACTGCTGTACGTGGGTAAAGCTAAAAATCTAAAAAATCGTGTATCGAGTTACTTTGTTAAAAATATTGAGCATCCCAAAACTTTGGCATTGGTTGCGCGTATTTATGACATTGAAACGCTGATTGTTCGCTCTGAAACTGAAGCACTGCTGCTTGAGCAAAATCTGATTAAACTGCATCGACCGCCGTATAACATCATGCTGCGCGATGACAAATCTTATGTGTATATCTTTGTCTCCGCAGATAAACCGTATCCACGCATTGCCAGCGGACGAGGTAAAGGCAAACATCAGGTTGGGAAGTTTTTTGGGCCGTATCCAAGTGCCTATAACGCCAGAGATACCTTAGTGGTACTTCAAAAGCTGTTTAATGTACGTCAATGTGAAAATAACTATTTTGCTCAGCGTAAGCGTCCGTGTTTGCAGTATCAAATCAAACGCTGTAGTGCACCTTGTGTGGGGCTAATTTCACCGCAAGACTATAAAGATGATGTCGACAATTCAATTCGCTTTTTACAAGGTGACACCAAGGAGCTGAATCAAGAACTGATCAGCAAAATGGAAGCCGCGGCTGAAGCCTTGGAGTTTGAAAAAGCGGTGTTCTACCGCGATCGTATGGCGCTACTACGCGATGTACAAACCCAACAAGCCATTTATAAAGTCAAAGGTGAGGCAGACATTCTCGCGATTGCCTATCACGCTGGGGTGACTTGTGTGCAAATCATGCATGTGCGTAACGGTAAAATGCTGGGGGGCAAGAGTTATTTTCCAGACATGATGGGGGATGATTTAGGTCAGATGCTGTCTGACTTTATGGCAAACTTTTACTTTCAGGTGGCCGATGAAGTGCCCAATGAGCTGATTGTAAATGTCGCCTTGCCCAACAGTAAAGATATGCAAGAAGCACTCAAGCAAGCCTTTGATAAAAAAGTACAGATTAAGCACAGTGTCCGCGAGACCCGTGCTGAATGGTTAGAGCTTGCCAATATGAATGTGCAACATGCCATAAAAGGACAACTGGCCAATCATTTTGAGTTAAATGAACGCTTTCATCAGTTGGAGCAGGTTTTGGGTCGTCCTGTTGATCGTATCGAGTGTTTTGATATTTCACATACCATGGGAGAGGCGACCATTGCTTCGTGTGTGGTGTTTGATTCGGGCGGTGTACGAAAGCGCGATTATCGTCAATTTTCCATTGAAGACATTACTGGTGGTGATGACTATGCCGCAATGCGCCAAGCCTTAACGCGACGTTATAAAAAAGCCATGTTGCCCGATTTATTACTCATTGATGGCGGTAAGGGACAGCTACACATGGCGATGGATGTCATGAATGAGCTGGGTCTAGAGGCATTTATTGTGGGCGTGTCAAAGGGTGAAGGGCGTAAACCGGGACTGGAAACGCTACATTTTACCGATGGTACGAAAGTTCAGTTGCCTGAAGACCACAAGGCGTTGCATTTGATTCAACAGGTACGTGATGAAGCGCATCGTTTTGCCATTACCAAGCACCGTGCCAAGCGTGACAAGCGCCGTGCAGGCTCCGTGCTTGAAGTGATTCCCGGTTTGGGGCCAAAGCGTCGCCGTGATCTTCTAACCCATTTTGGTGGGATTCAAGGGGTACTTAAAGCATCTGAAAATGATTTGAAATTGGTGCCTGGACTGGGTGGTGTGATGGCGCGAACAGTCTATAAAGTCTTGCATGAATGATTTGCAAAAATGCTCATTGACGCATGAGTTATTGATCATTTACCTGAGTCTTTGAAATCTGCATGATGAAGTTCTCGTTCAATTTACAGGACAGCACATGCCATTTCGTCAGTTATTTCATGAGATTGAGCATCAAGAGTGGGTCAATATTCCTCAAGGTTGGTCACAAGGGCGCACCATTTATGGGGGCTTGACCACTGGAATGATGATTCATAAGGCGACTTTGGCAGTCAATGATCCCAATAAGCGACTGCTCAGTACCAGCGTGACCTTTGTCGGACCAGTGAAAGAAGCACCGATAAAAGTTACTGTCGAGGTACTGAGGCAAGGCAAGTTTGTCACCACTGTAGAAGCACGCATTTGGCAAGATAATGCTGTGCAAAGTATTTTGCTGGCAAGTTTTGGTTTAGAGCGTAGTTCTAGCCTAGACATACAGCAACAACGGCCTGCGCCGAATTATCCCCCCGTAGATGATTTATTGATTTTGCCATTTAACGCTTTAATGCCACAGTGCTATCAAAACTTTCAACTGGCATGGGCCGAAGGTGCCTATCCCTGTACGGGTGCTGAGCAACCTGACTTTGGTGGGTGGTTTCGTTTTGATGAAGCTCAGTTTAACAATGACCCCATGTCTGCTGCTGACTTGGTGACTTTGCTGGATATTTGGCCGGGTGGTGCATTCAATGTATTGAAACAACCTGCGCCGGGAAGTTCTTTGTCTTGGTACATTACCTTGCTCGGACCAATAGCGTATCAGCGTTTAGATTGGTTTAAATATAAGGTCTTCACCGACCATGCAGAAAATGGCTATGCCACAGAATATGCGCATATATGGGATGCCCAAAACCGCTTAATTGCTATTTCAAGACAAACAGTTACTGTTTTTGCCTAGTCGACAGTCGGTACTGAATCGTTTAAAGTAAGCCAATTCAAGAATCAAAGCTCAAGTTTTTATTGCTGAGTGAACAAGCAATGAGGGGGCAAACTGGCGGTGTCTATGTCTACAGGTCGCATCCTGAATATTCCAAATATCTTGACGCTAGCACGTATTGCGTTAATTCCTGTGTTTTTGATTATCGCGTATTGGCCTCCTGCAATTGGTGTAGGTGGGCATGAAGGAAGTATGACGCGTCATATTATTCTGACCAGTATTTTTGTGGTGGCAGCCATTACAGATTGGTTCGATGGTTATTTGGCCCGAACTTTAAATCAAACTTCTGCATTTGGTCGTTTTCTTGACCCTGTGGCAGATAAGCTGATGGTTGCTGCAGCACTGATTGTATTGGTGCAGTGGGAACCGACCATTTCAATGGCATTCGCTGCGATTGTGATTATTTCACGTGAAATTACGGTGTCTGCATTACGTGAATGGATGGCTGAGCTGGGTGCTCGGACCAACGTTGCTGTATCCGCGGTAGGTAAATATAAAACAGCATTCCAGATGATTGCGATTTCAGTATTTTTATTAAATTGGCAACCGCTTGAATTATTGGCTTATGGTCTACTGTACACCGCAGTGATTCTTACGCTTTGGTCAATGTTCATTTATTTAAAAGCCGCGTGGCCCTATTTAAAACAGCCTTAATGTTGATTGAAAATAAAAGCTCCTGAGAAGGGGCTTTTTTTATAACCAATATTTCAGCATTCATTTCGTGGCTTAGATTTAAAGATCTGATGAGGTGAGAAGCATACCCATTCCAAT
>CAZOGM010000044.1:0-15857 GCA_964579445.1 uncultured Acinetobacter sp. | reverse complement strand
ATTTCGTGGCTTAGATTTAAAGATCTGATGAGGTGAGAAGCATACCCATTCCAATGAGTGCATCATTCAAAAATATGATTCGATAGCGCTTTCACTATTTTTGGCAAAAGTAGCGTAAACCAGTATTAAGCAAATGGGCATATATCCATGGCAAAGCCCTTGCCATGGTGCAGCCCTTGCTCAGTCTTAGGCATAGCTTTAATCACGATACGTCATCATTCAATTGTCGCTATTATCAGTGAGCAGACTAACTGTGGGTTTCTTCCTCTGCATCATCTTCAAAGGTTTTGGCGATTTTTTCGATATTTAGACTCTTGGCCATCGCATCAAAGATTTCCTTATAGGTGCCATTCATCTGGTACAGCTGATCATGTTCGCCGTGTTCCACAATTCGTCCTTCTTTCATCACGTAGGTATAATCAGCATCAATAATTTGTGAAAGACTATGTGAAATCATAATCACAGTTCGACCCTGTTTAATCTCATCCAAACTTTGCTTAATTTGCTCAGATGCAATGGCATCAAGACTTGCAGTCGGTTCATCGAGGAAAATAATTGGTGGGTTTTTCAGGAACATTCGCGCCAGTGCAATTCGCTGCTGCTGTCCTCCTGAAAGCATGAGCGCATCGGCATTATAAGCCTCTGGAAGTTGTAAAATCTGCTCATGAATTGAAGCTTTACGCGCAGCATGCTCAACATCTTCAAGGCTGGCATCGGTTTTGCCATAGCGGATATTTTCAAAAATTGAGCCTTGGAAAATATGATTTTTTTGCAGCACCAGCCCAATATGATCGCGTAAATATTGGGTGTCCATTTCTTCAATATTGACGCCGTCAAGCATAATCCGCCCTGAATCAGGCTGATAAAATTTGTCCAATAGGCTAATTAGAGTGGATTTACCTGCACCCGAGAGTCCGACCAAGGCGGTGATTTTATTCGGGCGAATGGTCATGTTGATATCATGCAATGCTTGATGACCATTCGGATAAGAAAAATTGACGTTATTGAGCTGAAATTGCCCTGAAATTTGAGGTTTATTTGAACCACTGGACTCAATCTCGTGATCGGCTTCCAAAATTTGGAAAAAGCTTTCTGAGTAAATCATGGCATCATTAATTTCATCATAAATACGATGCAGTGAGCGAATCGGCGCAGAGACGTTATTAAACAACAGCACATGGAACATGATCATGCCAATACTCATCTGACCATCAAGGACAAAATAAGCCGTCAAAATAATGATCAGTACAATCCCAATTTGTTCAATAAAGGTTTTCACGCCATCAAAAATAAAACTGGTTTGACGCGTTTGCATTTGGTTGTCAGTCAGTTCACGCTGAAGTTTTAGCTGTTTTCCAGATTCAATCGACTCGCGGTTAAAAGACTTAATCACAGTAATCGAGTTGATAATACTTAAAATGCCTTGGCTTTTTTTCTCGCGACCATCACGTAAATTACGTCGCCACCCACCTAGTTTTTGCGCTTGTTTAAAGGTCAGCCAGAAGTAAATGGGGACAATACTCAGCGCCACTAGACCAACATAAATATTGGCATAGAACATGAGTCCAAGCGCCACAAATGCACTGGTAAATAATGGCAAAATATCAATAAAAAAGATTTGAACCAGTCGGGTAAGTGAACCAATCCCTCGGTCTATACGGGTTTGTAATTTGCCCGCTTGGTTATTTTCTTGATTAAAAAAAGCCAGTCGGTAGGTGAGGAATTTAACAATAATGCCTTGTGCTAAATCTTGTGAGACCAAGATTCTAAGCTTTTCACCATAAAATTTTTGACCGAACTGTACCAAGGCATTGATGATTTCTTTGCCCAGTAAAATTACGGTAATGGTAATCAGAATGTTCCAACCCGCTGCTAAGCCTTCTCCTGCTTTAACCAAGGCATTGATACTGTCAACTGCATATTGCAAAGTTAGCGCGTTGACCTGCGCGGTCAGTGAGCCAATCAAAGTCAAAGTGAGCGTTACAATAACCAGCAGTTTATAAGGTCTTACAAAAGGTTTTAATTTTTGAAATAAAAACCATAGATTCATAAGCGATTGTTTTATTGTCAGATTTAAGCGTAGTCTAAGCCTGAAAATAAAGGCTCACAAGCATATACAATGTTTTAAATTGTGAATGAAGTAACTCGGTTAAAATTAAGTCAAAATTAGCATCGGATTGAAGTATGAATCTTGAGTTATTTACGCCTGAAGCCCAAGACAATCTATTGCCTTATGATGGGATAGTTCGTGACTATGGCATCATTTTGGATGCAAATGAATGTCAGCAATATTTTGATTATTTCCATCAATTTTTGGCTTGGCAGTCAGATGAAGTCATGCTGTATGGTCAGCACTTTAAAACGGATCGAAAAGTGGCATGGTACGGCGATGCGGATTATCTCTATTATTATTCAGGTGTACAAAAACAAGCTCAGTCTTGGAATCCGTTATTGCTTAACCTGAAACAGCAAATTGAATCCATGACAGGGCATTCGTTTAATTCATGCCTAGCAAATTTGTATGCGCATGGTCAGCAAGGTATGGGCTGGCACAGTGATAATGAAGCGTCTTTGCGTTCTGCTGAACATGACACCGTCATTGCATCACTCAGTTTAGGCGCAACCCGTAAGTTTCGCTTTAAACACAAGACCACGGCAGAAACGGTTGATCTGCTTTTACATTCAGGTCAATTGATCGTGATGAAAGGGCAAACTCAGCAGTACTGGAAACATATGATTGCCAAATCCAGCAAAATTGTTGAGCCTCGGATTAATTTGACTTTTCGTTATTTTTATCCGAGATAGATAGCAAAGATGCTTCTCTTCAACAGTCATTTATTGTGGGTGCATTGTGTTTTGATACAGTGATAGTTCAGTATTTTTCTTCTCAATCCAAGCGGTCTAGTCATGCAATATCATTCAATAAAACACCCCAAAAGATGTCTTATTGGTCTATGCATATCAATCAAGGCAGGATGCCCTGTGGATCACGATACCAACTTTCAATAAACAGCGCTGCTGCAATACTGTCCGCAGAAACGTTCTTTCCGCGACCTTGTGACTGATAGTGATCTAATTCATCGCGTGCTTCACGTGTGGTTAAGCGCTCATCCACCATCCATGTTTCAATGTTGGTTTGATGACGTAAGCGCCGTGCAAATTTCCGAGCGCGGGCAGACAATTCAGATTCAGAATCATCCATATTTAAAGGCAAACCCACTAAAAATAGATTCGGTTGATGTTGCTTCACAATTTTGAGCAGTTCATCCCAGTTGGGGATGCCGTCTCGCATTGGAAAAAGTGCCAGAGGGGTCGCGCTTTCAATGAGAGAAGAGCCGACCGCCATTCCTGTTTTTTGTGTACCAAAATCAAAAGCCATAATAAGTTTCGGCTGTTTCAAATCAGGCATGTCCAATCTCTGAAGATAACCAAGTCCGATCTATGCCCAGTTTTTTATAGGCAGCATCCCAGCGATCGTCATAAGGTAGGTTGAAAATTAAATCCATATCCGAGTCGCAGATGAGCCAATCACCGCGTGACATCTCATCTTCGAGTTGGTTTTTATCCCAACTGGCATAGCCTAAAGCAATTTGATAACGTCCAACGCCTTGATTTTGAGCAATTGCATCTAAAATATCTTTGGACGTGGTAATACACAGGTTTTCACCCATGGCAATAGAGGAGTGCCAAGTCGGTTGACCTGTATGAATCACAAAACCGGCTTCGGGACGCAGTGGACCGCCTTGTAAGACTTCATGCGGACGCACGAAGTCTGCCTCAATATCGAGGTCATTCAATAACTCTTTAACTTGAATGCCCGCAGGACGGTTAATGATAATTCCTTGGGCACCATCTTCATCATGCCGTGCGATATACACTACGGTATTGGCAAAGAAATCATCCGCTAAATCTGGCGGGGCAATCAGACAACGATGGGTTAGAAATGGTTTGCTCACCTAAAGGCTTCTCCTCATTCAAAGGCGGATATTTAGCATACGTCAATATCAACATACTCGACTCAATCAGATTGAACAACGCATTTGTGTGAACGTTGAGATGCATCTTTTGAGTGAGAGTGAATTGGGTCAAACTTTGTTGCTTTAGAAAAGGAATAACCTCATGAGTATGAGGTTATATACAGGGTTTAGTTTGGAATTAAATGAGAGCAACCTGATTTTCTAAACGGGCACATCTTATGTAAAAAAAGCTTAGGCACCAGACGGCTGCTGAAACTTCAACTGTCGCAGTTGTTTGGCATGTTGTAATGTGGTTTCGCTAATCTCGACACCACCAGTCATGCGTGCCAATTCATCAATTCTTGCATCTTCTTCAAGTTCAATAATGGTGCTGCTCGCAGGATCTGTTTGTAATTTTTTTACCAGTAAGTGCTGATCAGACTGTGCTGCCACCTGTGCTTGGTGGGTAATGCATAAAATTTGCACATGTTGACCCAGACCCGCAAGGAGACGACCCACAATTTCAGCCGTTCCACCGCTGATCCCGACATCAATTTCATCAAAGACCAAAACTTCCGCTTCAGTTTTTTCAGCATTCATGACCTGCATCACCAAGGCTATGCGTGATAACTCACCGCCAGATGCTACGCGACCCAAAGGCTGAGGCGGTATACCTTTATTGGCTGAAAATAACAGCTGAATAAAACTAAAACCTTCAGCAGAGGGTTGATCCAATGCATCAAATCTAAACTCAAAATGCGCTTCAGGCAGTGCAAGCTGTTTCACCTGTTCGGTTAAATGCTTGGCCAAAGGCTCTGCGGCGGCGCGGCGAATGTCATCGAGATGTTGCGCTTTTGCTAAAAAGACGTGATGCGAAACTTCAACTTGTTCTGCCAAAGCTTCTGGGTCTTCAAGCTGATGTAACTGTTCAAGCTCAAGTTGCCAAGTCTCAAATTGCGCTTTGATCTCTTCAGGTTGAATTCGATATTTTCGTCCTAAACGGTGGAAGACTTCGAGCTGAGTATTGAGCTCCTCCATACGTTCAGGATCAAAACTTTGACGGTCTATAAATTGCTTAAGACTGGCGCTGGCATCATCAAGTTCACTTTGAGCATTGACCAGTGATGTATAAATTCCAGAGAGCTGCTCGCTACGCCCAGCATGGGTTTCTAAACGGCGAATGATGGTCGAAATTTCTTGGGTAATGTTTTGTTCAGCTTCATCCAGTGCATTTATGGCATAGCTACAGTCTTGCATGATGTGTTCATGGTGACTTAAGCGGTCAAATTCTTGTTCAATCTCTTTATAATCGATTTGCACTACATCTTCGAGTTCTTCAAGTTGCAGATTTAAATTTTCGATGCGCTGTAAGCGATTGGCCTGTGCATCGAGTGCGGCTTGGTGCTGGCGAATATTTTTTTGCCATGCGTTATAGCTGTCTTTAACTGCCAAAGTATCTGTCGCAAAATTACTGTAACGATCCAACCAATGCTTGGGATAGGGCGGTTCTAATAGTTGCTGCTGACTATGTTGGCTATACAGTTGCACCAACAAACGTCCAATCTCTTTAAGCTCAGATAAACTGCTTGGACGGCCATTGATCCATGCTTTACTGCGACCTGTGGCAAAAATTACACGGCGCAAATGAATTTCACCCGACTCGTCTGCCAGTTCGTGGGTGCTTAGCCATTCGGCTTCAGGACTGTGCTCACGATAGCTAAATACCGCAGTGACATCGGCTTTATCTGATCCATAGCGAACATAATGCGTATCCGTACGTTCGCCCAAGCATGCAGAAAGCGCATCCAGCAGCAACGATTTACCGGCACCTGTTTCACCAGTGAGTACATTGAAGCCTTGTTCAATATCTATTGATAAATGATCTGCTAAGGCAAAGTTGATCAGAGTTAAGTGTGTCAGCATAAACGCATCCAAGCTGCGAGAAGTGTGGTTCTAAGATAGTGAAGTTTTGTTTTTGTCACAAGTGACTAAATATTCTAATATAAAACGAATCATGATAATTCTAACTTAAAACGACTATGAAAATGAAACTGCCTTTACCGAAACCACCACCTAAAAAAATACAACAGGTCAAAATCACCAAACACAATCTTGAAGAAATTAATCAAAAACTCAATGCTGCATCCAAAGCTTATCGCGCAGCAATAGCTCGTCTTGACTATGCTGATGCTTATCAGCAGATATTATAAGCGTATATTACCAGCGTATACACTGGTGCCTACTCATTCATCTATCTTGATGGATCTGGCTTATACCGAACTGCGACTGCAGCACTATGAGCAAGCTTACTCACATTGTCTAAAAGCGATTCAATATAGTGTGGGAGCGGTGGCCACCAATATTTATGATGGATTGTCTGAGGTGTGCCATTTTTTAGATAAACAAACCGAGCTGGTAAAGTACGGGCGCTTAGCGGTTGAAAGTAAAAAGAAGATGGTCGAAAACGAGCCTAAAATTAAACAAATTACAGAACCTGCACCTCATGTTAACCCCAATAACCTGCAAGAAAATATTACTGCCTATTCACTTTTTGGTGATTTGCCACGCTACGGTGAAACCGCCGTCATTTATACTGATTTGGTTAAAGAGATTTATCCAGAGTTTCGATGTCGCTTTTATGTGGAGGGTACTGTACCGCAACATGTGCAAAATCGTTTGAAAGAAAAAGGCGCACAAGTGGTGCAAGTTTCCGCTGAACAAGCACGATTTTCTGGCTTATTTTGGCGTTTTTTAGTGATGGATGATCCGACAGTGAATTGTTTCCTCATCAGAGATGCGGATTCGTTGGTGTCTTACCGCGAACGTGCAGCACTAGATGAGTGGCTTACAAGCGGTAAATGGTTTCATTGTATGCATGACTTTTATAGTCATACCAAATCAATTCTAGCGGGTATGTGGGGCGGTTTTAACAGTGTATTTGGTCAGATTGAACAGCACATTGAACAGTATGTGGCGACAGGGAAATATTTATCCGAGCGAGTGATGGATCAGCATTATTTGCGTTACTGCATTTGGCCACATTGGCACAAAGTGTACTCATCCATGATAGCCAAAATTTTGATCCGAGTGCTTTAGCATTTCCGCTCTATACAAAATGTAAAGATTCTAAAGATTTGACAAAATTTCATATGGGTATGAATGAGGGTTCATCTCAAGTCAATGCAACGGTAAGCATTTTGGGTGCTGATTATGTCGATTGGACTTTGGTCGATGAGCATGGACAAACCATTTATCGCTATACTGCAGAGGTTTTAGACGATGCCAAAATTTTGATCGAGCTACCGCGCAGTTATGCAGCAAAACTCAAATCAAAAACATGGAAATTGTTTATGTATCCGACTGAAAACACTGATTGATTAGTTGTGGCTTCACAATTAAACTACGTCAATTAAAATTTATAAAATGCGCATTATTTGGAGAATACGCATGAATTCACGATTCGATCATGTATCGGTATTAAAAAAATCAAATGTCTATTTTGGCGGTACCTGTATTAGCCATACTGTGCAGTTTGAAGATGGCACTAAGAAGACGCTTGGGGTAATTCTACCTACGGAACAGCCGCTGACTTTTGAGACGCATGTGCCAGAGCGTATGGAAATTATTTCAGGCGAGTGTCGAGTGAAAATTGGAGAGAGCGAAGAGCATGAACTGTTCCGCGCAGGCCAATCTTTCTATGTACCTGGCAATAGCCAATTCAAAATTGAAACAGATGATGTTTTAGATTATGTCTGCCACTTAGAAGGCTAATCTCAGCCTGAACTGAATTTGGCCAAGAAATTTTGACCTAAATCAGTTAAACTAGAATTTAAATGAAATCCTGTAAAGTTGGCTTTGCGGGATTTTTCTTTTCTGTATTTTTATTTTGAATCAAATCAATTGAGGTCGTTCATGGCTAAACCCGAATATTATTATGGCATTCATTCTGTGGAGTCATTATTGGAGTTAGAACCTGAACGTGTTTTGACTTTATTTGCTTTAAAAGGTCGCGACGATGTTCGCTTAAAACGTATTTTCGAATTGGCAGATCCGTTTGGGGTTAGCATACAAAAGGCCAGCCGTGACAGTTTAGAAAAACTGGCAGGTCAACCCTTTCATCAAGGTGTGGTGGCAGCGGTTCGCCCACATCCGATTTTAAATGAAAATGATTTAAATGAGATCATCCAGTCCAATCCAAATGTGATGTTGCTGGCACTCGATCAAATTACAGATCCGCACAACTTGGGTGCATGTATTCGTACTGCAGCGGCTATGGGTGTTGATGCTGTCATTGTCCCACGTGACCGCGCCGTAGGCTTAACCCCAACAGCACGTAAAGTGGCGGCGGGTGGTGCTGAAAAAGTTAAATTTATTCAAGTGACCAATTTGGCACGTACTTTGAATAACATTAAAGACGAATTTAATGTTCGTGTTATTGGCACCATGTTAGATGAACACGCATTACCCATTCATGAATGTGATTTGACTGGTCCAATCGCGTTGATTATGGGTGCTGAAGACACTGGCTTACGTCCGATTACCCAATCGCAATGTGATCAAAAAGTATTTATTCCAATGTCTGGGAACTTACAAAGTTTAAACGTCAGCGTTGCAACAGGTATGGCGCTGTATGAAGCATGTCGTCAGCGTCAAGCAAAATAATCTGAGATATTTAGCGATGTGATTTAGTTCATTTCACATCGCGTTGTACTCATCCAAAGAGAGTTCACATGGTACTGCCCACCCGTTATCAAGGTTATGCATTTGTAGCAATTACAATGTGTATTTGGGGAGGGTTCACCATCAGCTCTCGTTTGAGTGCACTGTGGCATATTAGTGCATGGGATCTGACCGCACTGCGCTTTGGTTTGGCATTTATCATTTTAATGCCCATTTTGATTTATCAAAGAGACACTCGCTTTTTATTCAAAAAAGAACCTTTTATTTTAGCCATGCTGGGTGGGGTGGCTTACTGCCTAACGTGTTATAGCGCTTTTCATTTCGTTCCTGCGGCGCATGCAGCGATTTTTTTGAATGGCTGTATTCCACTGGCCACAGCTGTTGCAGCTTTTGTCTTTTTTAAGCAACCGTTTGATGGTCATACGTGGGCAAGCTTGAGTATTATGCTCTGCTCCATTATAGCAATGTCATTTTTGATGTATCAGGCTACGGGTGTTGCTTTTAGTCTAGGTGATGTGTTGTTTTTCATCAGTGCGATTTGGTGGGGCATCTTTACGGTATTGTTAAAGCAGTGGAAGATTTCGGCTTGGCATGCGATGTCTGGGGTAGCGATTTGGTCAGCGCTGGTGTACATCCCGATTTATCTACTATTTATTCCGAAGCATTTGGCTGAGCCTCAGCTTGAGCATTTAATCATTCAGACTATTTTTCATGGTATTTTTGTGGTGATTATTGCTACATTAACGTATATCGAAGCAATTAAACGCTTAGGGGCATTTAAAGCGGGAAGTATCGTCACCTTGGCACCTTTTATTGCGGCAATTATTGCTGTGCCGCTACTTGGTGAACCTTTAAGTTTGGCGATTGTGTGTGGCTTGATCGGTATGGGCGTCGGAGCATTACAACCTTGGCGCTGGTTGAGAACAGACAGTTTGAAGCAAAGACTAAATGAACAAAAAAAGCAGTCGAATTAAGACTGCTTTTTTTCATGGCTGAGTTTTAAATAAGCTTGATGTAATACTTTGAGCTGATTATAGAGGTGATTCAGATCACCATCATTCGACACCACATCATGGGCTAGGCTGAGCTTTTTTTCACGTGACATCTGAACCTGAATGATCTTTTTAATCTGTTCAATAGACTGACCATCACGCTGGCTGGCACGTTCAATTTGATGTTCGATGGGTGCATCGATTAATAAACTTCGGTCGGTCAATTCATATTGATTGGTTTCAAATAACAAAGGCGAGACCAAAATCACATACGGGCTGGTGGCTGCCGTTAATTGTTGAATGATAGACTTACGAATCGCGGGATGAGTAATGGCTTCAAGTTGCTGACGTGCTGAGGCTTCTTTGAAAATATATTCACGTAACGCAGCGCGATTTAATTCTCCATTGTCTAATAGGACCCAATCGCCAAACTGCTGCTGTATTTGTTGTAACGCGGGTTGACCTTTTTGGACCACTTCACGAGCCACAACATCGGCATCGACCACGGTAATCTCTTGGGTTTCAAACCATTGACTGGCAGCCGATTTGCCGCTGCCAATTCCCCCTGTTAAACCTACAATAAACGACATCTGCTTTCCTAAAAGGTCTAGGTATTATCCACCCAAATAAACTTTCATAATTTGCTCTCCCCATAAAAAAGCAATCCAACCCGCAATGGCAATGTATGGGCCAAAAGCGAAGGGTTGATTTTCCTTTTTGATTTTGAGAAGAATAATGCCAATAATGGCACCGACCAATGAAGAGAGTAAAACAATGAGTGGCAACAGGAAAGGACCCATCCACGCACCCAAAGCCGCCAATAGTTTAAAGTCACCATAGCCCATGCCTTCTTTGCCTGTGACCACCTTAAATAAATAATAGACAATCCAAAGACATAAGAAACCAATGATATAACCCCAAATAGCAGATGTAGGTGAGGTATAAATTGCGTAACTGTTCACGCCCAAACCTAAAGCTGCCAAGGTTAAGGTATAACGGTCAGGCAAGAGCTGTGTATCAAAGTCAATAAAGGTCAGTGCAATCAGCACCCAAGTCAATATTAAACCAAACAGCATTTGAATAGTGGGACCGTAGACCGCCACCACAATAAGTGAGCAGACAGCAGTCAATAACTCAATCAGTGGATAACGCATACTGATCGGGTTTTGGCACGCGCCACATTTTCCACGGAGCACTAACCAGCTCACGACAGGAATATTTTGGTACCAACGAATGGGTGTTTTGCATTTTGGACAGGTCGATGCAGGCTTGCTGAGACTCAGCTTGCTTTCATCAATAATTGGCTGCTCAGGATGAAGCAACATTTGGCATTCTTGATGCCACTCTTGTTCCATCATTTTAGGTGTACGGTAGATCACTACATTGAGAAAGCTACCCACACATAAGCTCAAGATCCCAATTGTTAGATACAGCGCAATCGAATTTTGGATCAGATATACAATCAATTCGTTCATTAAACCACAGAGCCCATCTGGAAAATAGGAAGGTACATGGCAATCACCAAGCCACCGACGAGCACCCCAAGCACAGCCATAATTAAAGGCTCCATCATGGAGGTTAGTCCATCGACAGCATTATCGACTTCGTTTTCAAAGTGAGTTGCGACTTTATCGAGCATGGCATCGAGTGCACCTGATTCTTCACCAATCGCCACCATTTGTATGGCCATAGAGGGAAATAGATTGGTGGCACGCATGGCAAATTGGAGCTGCTGACCTGTAGAGACATCGTCTCGAATACGCATCACGGCTTCTTCATAGACCACGTTGTTGGTTGCACCTGCGGTAGATTGCAGCGCATCGATCAATGGTACACCTGCGGCAAAGGTGGTCGAAAGCGTGCGACTATAACGGGCAATAATCGCTTTATAAACCAAATCACCAAAAATAGGCGCTTTCAGTGCCATTTTATCTAAGGTATCACGGAATTTTTTACTGCGTTTTTTGGCCTCTAAAAAGGCAAAAATGACGGCAGTAATCGCGATGAGTAAGACAAACCAATACTTCTGTGTCCAATTGGACATTCCCACCACCATCTGGGTAAAGGCGGGGAGTTCAGCACCAAAAGAGGCAAACATTTCTGAAAATACTGGTACCACTTTCACCATCAAAATCACAGTCACAATTAAAGCGACCACAATGACGGCCATTGGGTATTTCATCGCTTTCTTAATTTTTTGTTTCAGTAATTCACTTTTTTCTTTATAAATGGCCACGCGATCTAGCATGGTCTCAAGCGCACCAGACTGCTCGCCAGACTCAACCAGAGAGCAAAAAAGTTGGTCAAAATATTGAGGATATTTTTTTAAGGCACCTGCAAAAGTATTACCACCTTCGACTTCACCTTTAATTCCCAATACCACTTCACGCATGGTCGGGTTGTCCAATCCTTCAGCCACAATTTCAAAGCTTTGCACCAAGGGAACACCTGCTTTCATCATGGTCGCTAACTGGCGGGTAAAAATTGTGATGTCTAAAGTCGAGACTTTCTTTTTCATTAAACCTTCGAGAATATTTTTACGTTTTTCTCGAATCGATTTGATGGTAATGCCTTGCTTACGCAAAGTGACTTTCGCCAACTGCATATTACGTGCAGGCAGCTCTCCTTTGACTTTGGTGCCTTTTCGATCAACCCCATCATATGCAAATGTTGGCATCATTTGCGCTTTTTTGACCGCCATACTGTGTTCCTTATAATATTTTTAATTATTCACTGGTCACGCGGTTAACTTCTTGCAATGAAGTTAAGCCACTGATGACTTTCATTAATCCAGAACGTCTTAGATTATTAAAGCCCGATTTTTCAGATGCTGCTGCAATATCGAGTGCATTACCATCTTCCATAATAATTTTAGAAATTTCAGGGGTGACTTTCATGACCTCGTAAATCCCGACACGACCTTTATAGCCATCACGACATTCGTCACAACCAACAGGCTGATATATTTTTAACTCGGGATCAGCTAAATCTGTTTCAGTAAAACCCATTTCAAGTAAGCTTTGTTTTGGAACATCTACAGGTACTCTACAATGTTTACATAGGCGACGCGCTAAACGCTGTGCAATCACTAGATTGACCGAGGTTGCAATATTAAATGAAGGTACACCCATATTGCGTAAACGCGTCAATGTTTCTGGCGCACTGTTGGTATGTAGCGTCGACATGACCATATGACCTGTTTGCGCCGCTTTAATCGCAATTTCAGCGGTTTCTAGGTCTCGAATCTCACCGACCATAATAATGTCTGGATCTTGACGTAAAAATGATTTCAAGGCGGCAGAGAACGTGAGTCCCACTTTGGTGTTGACGTTGACCTGATTAATCCCTTCCAAGTTAATTTCAACAGGGTCTTCGGCTGTAGAAATATTGGCTGTTTCAGTATTTAAAATATTCAGACCCGTATAAAGTGAAACGGTTTTACCTGAACCTGTTGGCCCTGTGATCAGTAACATGCCTTGCGGTTTCTCTAAAGCATTCATAAACAACGCTTTTTGGGCCGGTTCATACCCCAGTGCATCAATCCCAAGCATGGCACTAGAGGCATCTAAAATACGCAAAACCAGCTTTTCACCAAACAAGGTTGGCAGAGCATTCACACGGAAATCGATGGCTTTGGTCTTAGACAGTTTGAGTTTAATCCGTCCATCTTGTGGTACCCGCTTTTCGGAAATGTCCATTTGTGACATGACTTTTAAGCGTGAGGCTAAACGATTTGCCAGTTGTAAGGGCGGATTAGCAATATGACGCAAGACACCATCGACGCGATAACGCACTCGATAGGACTTTTCATACGGTTCAAAGTGTAAGTCAGATGCCCCCATGCGAATCGCATCGACCAATAATTTGTTGATATATTTTACAATGGGAGAATCATCGCCAGACGGCTCATTATCATCTTCAGTATTGGCGTTATCTGTATCAATGATATCAACATCGAGGTCTTCATCACCAAAGCTAAAGTTGTCCGCTTCCGCAAAATTTTTCTCAATAAATTTTTCTAATTTGTGATGTTCAACAATGACGGGCGAAATATTCAGTTTGGTGTTGAAACGAATCGCGTCCAACGCTTCCATATTGGTCGGATCGCTGGTGGCAACGAACAATGAGCTACCCCGTTGAAAGATGGGCACCACCAAATGTTTGTTGATTAAATTCGCATCAGTAATGTCTTTAGGCAGTAACTCAGCATTAAATGAATCTAGATCAAATAAAGGTTCACCAAACTCTTGTGCCACCAATTCAGCAATTTTAAGCGGTTTAATATTGAGATGTTCTATTAAATAAGGAATGAGTTTCTGCTGCGTTTTTTTAGAACTGTCCAAAGCGGTTTGCATTTGTTGGGCAGTCAAAACACCTTCATCGACCAAGCGACGATTAAACCCTGAAAATTTTGGTGCACTTTGCTGTAAAGTCATCCCCAATACGCCTTAAATTATTTTATAATTCGAATACGAAAATTATACGTTTCTTACTGAAAATTTCTATACTTAAAATAAATAATATAAACTGATTCACCTAAAAAAGAGGGATTCAATGTCAGTTTTAAAGATTATTGATGACTCGATCATTGTTTATTTTTTAACACATAGATGTGACTGCCTTCGCTTGAATATCAAAATATACCTTAATTTAAAAAAATCCGTGTAGAATGTGCGCATTTTAGAGAGAAGGTTAGATCTATGTCGGGTTCGACAATTACTCCGTGGGTTGTAGGCAATTGGAAAATGAACCCAATGCAGGCTAACGCTCAACAATTAATTCAAGATTTAAAGCAACAATTGCAACAGGGCGATATCTTAGCTGGTCAATGTCGTATTGGGGTTGCACCCACTTCGATTGCCTTGATGGCTGTACAGGCTGAATTGACAAATGCAGCAGTTGAAGTGATTACTGTTGCACAAGATGTCTCACGTATTGCAGGCACAGGCGCATATACGGGTGAAGTCAGTGCAGATTTACTCAAAGACAGTCACATTAACTATGTACTGATTGGTCATTCTGAACGCCGTGAAATTTTTGCAGATACCGCAGTTGTGGTGGCTGAAAAAGTCAAACATGCATTGGCTGCGGGTCTGCATGTTATTTACTGTGTGGGTGAAAGCTTAGCGCAACGTGAGGCGGGTCAGGCTGAACAAGTGGTTCTACAACAAATTTGTGATATCAGTACTGTAGTCGATGCAGCACAGTGGGCAAATATAACCATTGCCTATGAGCCGATTTGGGCGATTGGTACAGGTAAAACCGCTTCGCCAGAAGATGCTCAAGCTATGCATGCGAAGATTCGTGAAGGTTTAACTCAGATTACCCCGCAAGGTCCAAGCATCGCGCTTCTTTATGGTGGTAGTGTAAAAGCTGAAAATGCCGTAGAGTTGGCAGCTTGTTCAGATATTAACGGTGCGCTGGTTGGCGGTGCATCTTTGAATGCAGAGTCTTTTTATCAAATTGCTCATGCATTTGCTCAATCAAAATAATTAGGAGTTCAGCATGCAATCTTTTGTCTTGGTCGTGCACATCATATTAGCCGTTCTAATGATCGTATTAATTTTAGTGCAACATGGTAAAGGGGCAGATGCAGGGGCTTCATTCGGTGGCGGTGGTGCTGCGACTGTATTTGGTGCTTCAGGTTCGGGTAATTTTTTAACACGCCTAACGGGTATCTTGACTGCAATTTTCTTTATTACCAGTATTACTCTGGCGTATTTTGCAAAACAGCAAACGACTGATGCTTATGGATTGAAATCGATCCCTGCTACAGAGCAAGTTCAGCAAAAAACGCCTGAAACTTCGACAACTGCACCAAAACCCGCCGAGTAATTGAATATTTTGCTTTCAATTTCATGGTGAAGCTACTAGAATGCGACACAGCTGCGGTGGTGGTGGAATTGGTAGACACGCTACCTTGAGGTGGTAGTGCTTTCGGGCGTGGGGGTTCAAGTCCCCCCTTCCGCACCAACTTATGAATCCAGAATATAAGTTGGTGTAAGCGGCTAAATTTTCTGTTGTTGCGGGATGGAGCAGTCTGGTAGCTCGTCGGGCTCATAACCCGAAGGTCGTTGGTTCAAATCCAGCTCCCGCTACCAATCAATCTTATTTTAGAAGCAAACTAAAGTGAGCAGTTTAATTTGATTAAACTGAGAAGATTTTTTTTGCATTTTGTTGCGGGATGGAGCAGTCTGGTAGCTCGTCGGGCTCATAACCCGAAGGTCGT
>CAZOGM010000043.1:1375-20737 GCA_964579445.1 uncultured Acinetobacter sp. | reverse complement strand
CCCATCAATAAGTGAATTTTACACCAAACAAAACACACTTGTGAAATTAAATGAGTGATAAAAAGCACTTTTAGTACTCAATATAGCTTCGGATCGACACAGTCATCTTGAGAGAAATTGCTAGTCTCTATTATTATAATGCTGACCAGATAAATCCTTTGATCTGTATAAAATATTAGCATCAATTACTTTAAAATCAATGTTTTATTTAATAAAAATCAACCACTTCTCAGAGTTTTTGTTTAGTTTTAAATAGCGCAAACTTTTCATCACTTTATTTTCTTTTTTTATTTATTTCAATGTCATCAGTAAAATTGAGTCGTTTAGCTTAGCTCACCTGCTAGCTGAGCTTTACAAATTAAAACTTTCGTCGCTGTGTATTATTCAGTATTTAGTTGTTTTAAATCATATAAGTTGACAAGCGAAAGTTAAATTCTAGTTATCATTTCTGTGGCATTTGTTTTATCATCAACCTTATTTTTTTCAGTAATAATCACCTTGAATACGATTACTCTGCTTCAACCTGATGATTGGCACGCCCATCTACGTGATGGACTTGCGCTTAAACGAACTGTTCCTGATTTAGCCCAACAATTTGCACGCGCGATTTGTATGCCAAATACAGTTCCTCCTGTGAAAACAGTGGAAGAAGCCAATGCATATCGCAATCGTATTTTGGCGCATGTTCCTGAAGGTTTGAATTTTGATCCGCGGATGGTGCTTTATTTTACGGATCACACTGCGCCAAGCGAAATTGAAAAAATCAAAAACTCAGAATTTGTAAATGGGATTAAATTGTACCCAGCGGGTGCGACTACAAATTCAGACAATGGCGTAAGTGATATTCGTAAAGTCTATGCAGTGATTGAACAACTTGAAGAGCATCAAGTGCCCTTGTTGTTACATGGAGAAGTCACCCACAATCATGTCGATATTTTTGATCGTGAAAAACGTTTTCTTGATGAAGTGCTATCTCCACTACTCAAACAATTTCCACAGTTAAAATTGGTACTTGAACACATCACCACCAGTGAAGCTGCACATTTTGTCCTTGAACAAGATCGCAATGTCGCAGCCACGATTACCCCGCAACATTTGTTGTTTAACCGAAATGATATGCTGGTCGGTGGTGTGAAACCACACTTCTACTGCTTACCCATTTTAAAACGTCA
Source organism: uncultured Acinetobacter sp. (assembly GCA_964579445.1). Lineage (GTDB taxonomy): Bacteria > Pseudomonadota > Gammaproteobacteria > Pseudomonadales > Moraxellaceae > Acinetobacter. The sequence continues at coordinate 19,565 of CAZOGM010000043.1, read as the reverse complement.
AACTCATCAGCAAACCTTGCTCGAAGTTGCCACCAGTGGCAGTCCTAAGTTTTTCTTAGGCACGGACAGTGCACCGCACTCAAAAGATGCAAAAGAAAATGCATGTGGCTGTGCGGGCTGTTATAGTGCCCCTACGGCAATTGAACTGTATGCGCAAGCATTTGATCAAGTCGGTAAAATTGAACGCCTAGAAGGTTTTGCAAGCCACTTTGGTGCAGATTTTTATGGTCTTCCTCGTAATACCAATACCATCACTTTGGTGAAAGAAGATCAGGTTATTCCTGAAAGTCTAGATTATCTCGATGGCGAAAAGATTATTCCTTTATATGCCGGTAAAACCATTCATTGGAGAAAGCTGTGACAACTGAAAGACAACCAGTCATTGCTCAACGTTTCCGCGGGTTCTTACCCGTTGTCGTCGATGTTGAAACTGCTGGTTTTAATGCTGACACAGATGCATTACTCGAAATCGCCTGTATTCCGATTATTTATAATGATGAAGGTCAATTTGTGCCGGGTGAAGCGCATCATGCACATATCAACCCTTTTGAAGGTGCAAATTTAGACCGTCGCTCACTGGACTTTATTGGGATTGATCCATTTAACCCCATGCGTGTGGCGATGGCTGAAGATGAAAAAACGGCACTTAAACGTATGTTTAAAGCGGTCAATGAAGTGCGTAAACAACAGCAATGTACTCATGCAGTGTTGGTTGGACATAACGCACATTTTGACTTAGGCTTTGTAAAAGCAGCAATTGCGCGTACGGGCACCAAAAACCAAAATCCATTTCATAGCTTTTCTGTGTTTGATACTGTGACTTTGAGTGCAGTTATGTTTGGTCAGACAGTGCTTGCCAAGTCATGTATACAGGCGGGAATCGAGTTTGATGGTAAAGAAGCACACTCTGCCCTATATGACACCCAAAAGACTGCTGAATTGTTCTGCTTTATCCTAAATAAACTTGGCCCACATTTACTCAACAATCTAACGTCAGAACAGTAATTTTCTGAAATCTTACGTCCCTAAAATTCTTCAATCACTCATAATGTGTTGCAAGATTTAGGGACGCAAATACTCCCAATAAAGCGTTTCTATCCTGATTAGACACTTTTGTCTAAAATTAAAACACTTACACACCTCTTTATTGAAAATAATTCCTACTCGTATTGATTAATACACCCTTGTTAATGATAATCGATCGCGTTTTCATTAGTATTAAAATATCATGACATTTACATACTCGAAATTAAGTTTAGCGATTCTGGCGACCCTATCTAGCTATACATTTGCAAATCAGAATCCAGCCTTAACCTTAACGAATGAAAATAATCCTAATGTGAAACTAAACACGATTATTATAGAAGCCGAAAAAAATAAAGAGATTGGCAAAGCTTCTTACAGTAAACAAGACTTAGAAAATGTCCCAAATAGCTCTAAAAACATCACCGATTTTTTAAAAGTGAATCCAAATGTACAGTTTTCAAACAATCATCTTGCAGCCAGTGCGCAGGCTGACTTAAAGCCCAACGAGATTTCAATCCACGGTGCACAAGAATTTCAAAATAAATTTATCATTAACGGTGTCAGCAATAGCAATATTCTGGATCCCATGGGTTCTGGAGATGCTGCTTATGGATCGCTCTCCGGCGGCTCACAAGGTGTAGCAATCAATACTGATTTATTATGTAGTCTAGACGTGTTAGACAGTAGTGTCAGTGCCAAATACGGTCGTTTTATAGGTGGTGTTATTCAGGCTGAAACATGTGCGCCAAAGACTGAAATCGGTAAAGTACATGGTCGTGTAAGCTATGATTACACCGAAAGTGATTTTAATCGTTACCATATTAAAACCGATGCAGACCAAGATCTTTTCGATGGGGAGTCTACTCAAGCAAATCAAAAACAATATAAGCGTCAAGGGATAAGCGCGAATGTTTATAGCAAACTGTCGGAAGTTTATGGTCTTGATCTTTATGCCTCACAACGTCGCTCTGATATTCCTGTATCAAGTGCTTTACCCTCCCCTAAAATGATTAATCAAATAAAATTAAACACCAATTTAGGTGCCACGCTTTTTGCAAATCCAAATCCAGATACATCGATTAAACTTGGTTTTAGCTTGGGTGATTTAGAAGATAATACCTATGCCGAAAAACGTCGTAACTCTCACAGCATCACCAGCAATGAATCTGCGTTGATCTTTGCAGAAATAGCCAAAGACTACCCATGGGGTGAATTAAAACAAAAAGTGAACTATCAAAACATCGACAATTCACGTGTCAATGAACGAGATATCGGCATTAATTGGCTGTATGCAGCAGGGAGTAAAGACTGGAATAACACTGAAAAGGTCTGGGAAGGTGCATCCTCTGCCAATATTGAATTAAAACAAAAAAGTTTTAATTACGAAATTGATGGGAGATTGAACGAACTGAAATTGGCTGATTCAACACACCGATTAAGTGCAGGTTTTGCATATCAACATGACGATGTGCAATGGGAACGTACCAAAGATTTTTCTACCTTCTACGGTGTTACCTCTGGTAATTCAAAAAACCTATATGACCTAGAAGGTAGTCTATGCCAAGTTAACGATCCATTTTGCGATGAAAATCTAACTGTGCCATTTATTAACAATAAAATCAGTACTGTGTATCAGGGTCAATATTTCAAAAATGGAAAATTGTATCGTGCTGGAAATTTTAATAAAAAGTATCAACAGGCTTCCATTTATATTGAAGATGATATTCGTTGGAATAATCTGAGAACTCGACTTGGACTTCGTGCAGATTATGATGAATCGAATAATAATCTCAACTTTGCACCTAGAAGCCAATTTAGTTATCAGCCCTTTGGCAGTAATGTTCTGAATTTGGTTACTGGTTGGAACCGTTACTATAGCGCCCCGACGTATATGACTGATTTAAGACAATCCTTAACTGATTTAAGTTTTGAAGTATCTCGCGCAGATCAAAATTCACAATGGATTGAATCGGAAGACTCTGGGGCCCAAGATACCCGCAAGAAAGACTTAAAAACAGCATATGCAGATGAAATTGTCTTGGGTCTCACCAGCCAATTCAAAAATACGTATTTGGCTTTAAAATGGGTTAATCGCCAGTATAAAGATGAAATTTCAAGAAATAAAACGTCTGTTCCATACAACGGTTTTAATTATTCTTATGAATATGCAAACAGCGGCTATGGAGAAAATGACACTGTCACACTCGAGTTAAATACACTTCAACCCTTAAAATTTTATAATACACAGCACGATTTAGGTTTAGCCGTGAACTACACCGATTCATATCGTAGCACACCCGATTACACCAGCAGCTTAACCGAAGAAGACTTATCTGAGCTGATCTCGTATGACGGCAAAATTATGCAATTTGGTGACCGACCTGCATCTAATTATAATCAACCGATTACTGCACGAGTCACTTGGGATATTGGGTTTGATGCAATCCCTCTAAAAATTTCTAACTTCATTAGCTATAAAGACACTTATCAACAAGTTCTGGAAGCGAGTAATGCAAACAAAGTCATACATGATGGCGCAAAAGTCAAAACATATACCCTTCAAGATGTAAAACCTCGTTTTAGCTGGGACATGCGGACTAGCTATAATTGGAAAATTTCAAAAAATTATTCTGGGGTTTTCGGGCTAACCATTAATAATCTTACTAACCGTAATAATCTCTATGTCTCAGGCTCAAAGCAATATTCAGAAATAGGTAGACAGTACATTGCAGATGTGACGTTTAAATTTTAATGATTTGAAAGAGCACTTTAGTGCTCTTTCTTCTTATATGAGCATGTACCTATTCAGTTTTAAGTGATCAAATTGTATTCATAGAAAATACGACCTTTTAAACCCAATAACTCCGCATTCACTCTGACATATCTGCACAACATCTTTAATATTTGCATTACTTCAAAATACTCTTATCTTTTAAAAGTCTAAGACATAGCACTTTTACGACGGTAACTGGCTAGGATCCTCTTAGGGTTGCCAATCGATTACATCACATGTGTATTCAATTTTATTTAATGACCCCTTAACCGCTTATTTCTATCACAAATAATTCTTTTTCTATTGATAAAGTAATTACTTTTAATGATAATCGCTCTCGTTATTATTCTCTCTAAAACCACTATGCCATTCGTTCGCTCAAAATTAAGTTTAGCTATTATTGCTACATTAACGACAACAGCTTTTGCTAACGAAAATCCAACTAACACGGGAGATCCTTTAGTCACCTTAAATCCGATTGTGGTTGAAGCCGATAAGACTAATGAAGTGGGTAAAGAGGTTTATAAAAAAGAACAACTTGAAAACATGCCCAATGGCAAAAAAACGATTGCTGATTTTTTAAGAATAAATACCAATGTGCAATTTGAGCGTAACTCTTTAAAATCAGGGAACCAAGCCTCTTTAGCACCTGAAAAGATAAGCATTAATGGTGCAAATTTCTATGACAATAAATTTGTCATTAACGGGGTAAATACGTCCAATACTCTTGATCCTGTTGGAGAAAGTGTCGATACCACTTACACAGGTGTTCCCTCTCAGTCACAAACAGCCAATATTAATACCGATCTACTGTGTGAACTCGAAGTCATTGACAGCAATGCGAGTGCTGAACACGGTGAATTTTTAGGTGGCGTTATTTCTGCAAAAACATGTGCTCCCAAAACAGAAGTCGGTAAAATACATGGTAGCGTTGGCTTTGATTACACCACCAGTGCATGGTCTCGTTTTAACTTTGCTGATGCTGATGAAGAGTTAGAATCAGAAAAACTCGAAAATATAACTTCCGATCAATATCACCGTGAATATGATATCTATGGTTTAAGTTCAACCCTGTATGGAAATATCAATGAAAACTGGGGACTTAGCTTAAGTTCAAGTCTGCGTAATTCCATTATTCCTGTTTTGAGTGGCTATTCAGATCAGAAAATTGATAATGAAGAAAATAACAATAATGTAGGTCTCATTGCATTTTTCACGCCGAATGATAATAGCAAATACCAATTTGGTTTTGACCATTTTGACTATAACCGTAATGGTTATTTATCGAACAATATTCGCTCTGACTACAGCATAGACACCGTTACCAACACTTTTTTTATACAGTCTGAGCATCTTTTTAATCAGTTCAAATTGGAAAATAATTTAAATTACCGCACCACTGATTCAGAGCGAAAAATTGATCAGGATTATTCTGTTAGTTGGGCATATGCCGAAGGTGACAAAGATTGGATTCCAAACTCTAAGAGTGGGTCATCTCTTAACGAAGGCGGTACTGGTGGTGACTTACTCAATCAACAATCAACATTAAGTTATGACGTTAAAGCCACTTTTAATCCTATAAAATTCAAAAGTACAACCCACCAATTTAAAATAGGTGCAGGTTATAAACATAATGAAGGGACATGGGATCGTCCAACAGACCATGCAGCTTATACAGGATCTGGCTACAAAAGAGTTTTAAATAGCCAAGGTAAATATGAAGACTTAAAAGATGAATTTGGAAATAAAGTACCGAGTCGTGGCAATTTAGGTGATGCTGCATGTGCAATAGGTGATATTTTATGCTCAGAAGCTGATTTATCCTATAAGCCAAGTACATCCGATAAAAATCCTCTGCAATGGAATGGTCAATATCTAAAAAATGGGACATGGTACGGTTCTGCAAAACTTACAGCCAGACAAGATCAATGGTTTAGCTTCATTGAAGACCAAATTAGATGGAATAATGTCAAGGCGAGATTTGGTTTACGTGCTGACTATGACTCTTTAGCTTCGAATCTTAATTTTGCCCCTCGTAGTAATATTGAATATAGCCCTTTCAACAATTCGGGACTTAAACTAACAGCTGGTTTTAACCGTTACTATGGATCTACCTATTTAATTACTGAATTACAAGAAAAACAAAACCCTTATAAAGGGTCACTAACACGTGCTGATCAATATGATTCATCGTGGGATGCTTCGAATAATTTCGGATGGAAGTTTGAACCTGAACAATCTCAAGGTACAAAAGCAACCGATTTAGATACGCCATATAGTAATGAACTTATGTTTGGATTAAACGGTGAAATTGCTAATTTACAGTGGGGTTTAAAATGGGTGAATCGAGACTTTAAAGATACGATACGTCAAAATGCACTCCTTAAATCATATGAAAATATAGATTCAGGTGAGGCAGAAACATATGCATTTACTGTAGGCAATATAGTGCCATATAACGTCTGGGGTACATTGCAAAGCTTAAATCTCGGACTCAGCTATGTTAAAGATGAAACCTATACTTCTACATATCGTGACAACAATAGTACCAACAACGATAAATGGGCGTATGCAGATGGGGTCTTATATCAAGTTGGTAATATCCCAACCAAAGACTCACCTTTTACAGCACGTCTTAATTGGTTAATCCAGTCACCAGAAACGTCTTGGACATTGAATAATTTCCTGAATTATCGTTCAGGCTCAACAAATTACACAGCTACAAAAAATAGTCTAGATTTTGGCGAAATTACAGCAACAGTTTACGAAAAAGAAAATTTCCCAAGCAAATTCACATGGGATACACGTGCAACCTATGATTGGAACTTAGCTGCTAATCAAAACATCATTATTAGTCTAACCATAAGCAATGTATTAAATAAACAAAATAAAGCTGTTGGAACTAACAATAAAGTTTACTCAGAAGAAGGTAGAAGATTCATTGCCGATGTGACTTTCAAGTTCTAGAAATATTCTGATCAGAGCGCTCCGGCGCTCTTTTTTTCAGCTTAAATATTTAAATCGTGCCTTTTAATTTATTCAAACCCATTAAATCGCTGCTTTAAATGAGGAAATTACATATCCAGACTTGAAAAATAACAATCATCCTCGATATTAATGTCATAAGCCACTCAAATTTAAAATGAGCATATGAACAATCAAAACAGACCAGAAATTATTCGCATTGAAGATCAAAACTTTGGCAGCCATGTAGAACACTGGAACCTATTGACAGACGATCCAAGCAATGATGTCCCAAAATGGTTAGGTCTAGCTTTAGATGCTCCTATCATGCCCATGGGCATCTGTGAACAAGAAAGTGACATGGACAACAGCACTTGGCTGATTCAAGGACCTAATGGCGCTCCTGTACAACTTGCTCAAGTGATTGCGGTGGAAAATAACAAACCTAAAGCCGTGAAAACCGCATTCCCTATTTTTGAAAGTCCTTATACGCTTGATGCAAAAATTGAAAGAATCATTACCTGTACCACCAACACTCAAGCAGTTTTACAACTTCAAGTCAGCCCGAACAGTGTAGTTTACGCATTTGATAACCTGTACTCAGTCAATCATGCACATTATGAAAAAGATCAAAACTACAAAGTTCAACTGAATGCTTGGGCATACACTTTAGAAAAAGTATCCGATCACGAACAGATCATTGTCGATGATCCAGCTTCGATCAAACATCATCGTGCTTTGAATGAAATATTAAGTGAAAATAATGGCGTTCCACCTGAAAATCTTCAACAATTGATTGATGCGTGGGAACCTAAAAATGACATTGACAAAGAACCTGTCACAGTCGATTTTTCGAAGATGGTTGCCTATTTATATGGTGAAACCATGGGCCAAGAAGATGAAGCATGGTTCCAAGGCAAAGTCGTGGGCAAAACTGAAATGGCGTTTATGCAGCAGGTATATACTCTCTACGATGTGACCTTAATTCTTGATGAAAATCAGCCCGCAACATTAATTCGTATCGCGACTAAAGACAGTTTATTCAAAAACTTTGAAATTGGTCAATATATTCGCGGGAATCTCTGGATTCAGGCGAATATTTATGCTAAAAATACAACAAATAAATAGGATTTAACTAAAAGTAGAATTTAGGCTCCTGAATGAAAATGATACCGGAACAATCTACAAGCTTAATGAACCCTCCTCGCCCGCGTTTACGCGTTGATGCTGGTGCTTACTGCTTCTTTATTTTAGGTATGTTTTTATCAGCCATGATTCTACATTTAATGGGTGTTTTCCCTACATTTTAAGTGTTTCTTATTTCAAAAATATTTCAGTTTCGATCAATAAAAAAACCCTCAGATGAGGGTTTTTTTATGTGGAAAGACTAAATCAAGCATTACGCTTTGCAAAATCATCCATAAAGTTCACAAGTGCCTGAACCCCTTCTAAAGGTACAGCATTATAAATACTTGCACGCATACCACCCACTGAGCGATGACCTGCAAGATTCAACAAGTGATTTGCTTCAGCTTCTGCCAAAAATTGCTTTTCTAGCTCAGGTTTTGCCAGTGTAAACGGTACGTTCATAATTGAACGATTTTCTAGTGCAATTGGGTTTGCATAAAAATCACTTGAGTCGATATAGCCGTATAACAGCTCAGCTTTGGCAATATTGGCTTGATAAATCGCTTCTACACCACCCTGTTCAAGCAACCATTCAAAGACTAAACCAGACAAATACCATGCATAAGTTGATGGTGTATTCACCATAGAATCATTTTTGGCTTGATCTGCATATTTTAAAATGCTTGGAATTTCAGGTTTTGCCTGATCAAGCAGATCATCACGAATGATCACTAGGGTCAAACCCGCTGGCCCAATATTCTTTTGCGCACCTGCATAGATTAGACCAAATTGAGTTACATCAATTGGCGCAGATAGAATGCTTGAAGATAAATCGACAACCAGTGGTTTATCTGTTTTAGGAATACTGGCGAATTGTAGCCCACCAATAGTTTCGTTATCTGCATAGTGTACATAAGCGGCATCATCAGATAAGTTCCACGTACTTTGATCTGTAATTGCATGTTTACCATCTAAAGTTGTACCGGCTTTAACGACATTGATCTCGCCGTAGCGCTGAGCTTCTTTTAATGCTTTTTCAGACCAAATACCTGTATGAATGTAATCTGCTTTATTATTTTTACCCAAAAGATTGAGTGGAATTGCAGAGAACTGTAAGGATGCTCCACCTTGCAGGAATAATACTTTGTAATTCTCAGGAATGTTCATGAGTTTACGCAAATCTGCTTCTGCTTTTTCTGCAACAGCGACATAGTCTTTGCTACGGTGACTCATTTCCATAATGGAGAGTCCCTTACCTTGCCAATCGAGCATTTCAGCTTGAGCTTTTTCTAAAACGGCAGTGGGTAATGCAGCTGGACCAGCACAGAAGTTGTACGCGCGCATGTTTTTTCCTTTCAAAGTGAAACACAATAAAATCATGGCATTTAAGCATAGATTGCCACAGCTTGCAGTAATTTAAGCTGCAATAATTTCAATGCAAATTTTTATTTGAAGTTAAAAACTCAATAAAGATCATAGATAAATGTTTAAATAACTCAATTTAAATATTTAAGCTAGATCGATATTCATTTTTACTCCACCACTAATATAGGAGTGTTCTGTATTGTAAATTCAACAATCTGCGACGTTTTGTGATCATAATAAACCGTATAGACCACTATTTTATCTGCATACTTATAATGATAAACCACTTCTAATGGCTCATGTTTAAACAACAGTAAGTTCATTTTCGACTTGGTTGCATATACTTCTTTTTCTAGTATCTCTTGTTTAGGAATCGTGGATCGAATGTGTTTTAGTTGCGCAGAATCGGTCGATAATATTTCATATAGATCCACCGATACGTGAGGTTTGATTTGTTCAAGCTTTCCATACATTAAACCACGGTAGACAGTGCTTGCCGCCCTTTCTTTATCTTTAGAAACCGTAGCGTCATGACCCGTCACGAATTCCGACTTATAACATGCGGTTAGTGATCCCAGTAATAGGACAGCCAAAAGAATTTGCTTCATCATTGTCGTTATTCACTCTTAGATTATGAAAATTTAACTTGCGTTATGCTTATTATTTTATAAAAGATTAATTATCAATGAAAATCAACATATGACAATTCACTATAATTTTAAAGCCACATTATTTGTTAATACGCCTTTAATCCAATTAATAAAAATACAAAAAAGGACGCCGAAGCGTCCTTTTTAAATCAATGCAGATTATTCATCTGTAGACTTTTCATCTGTGTCCGTTGTATCCACTTCTTGAGTTTCAGTATTTTCTACATTTTCAGTAGAAACCTCTTCACCCTCAATTGCTTCTACAAACTCATCTTCTTCGACAGCTTCAACAGAAACCACACCCACAAGCACTTCTTCATTGCCCAAACGGATTAGACGAACACCTTGAGCATTACGACCTGTGGTAGCCACTTCTGATGCACGTGTACGAACAAGCGTACCACCATCAGAAATCAACATCAGCTCTTTGGTTTCATCAATCGACACTGCACCAACAAGCTCACCGTTACGCTCAGAAGTCTTGATCGCAATGACCCCTTTACCACCACGTTTCTTGGTTGGGAAGTCACCGACTGGCGTACGCTTACCATAACCATTTGCACATGCACAAAGCACTTCACCCGTTTCAGGTACAACCACGAGTGACACGATGCGGCTAAGCACATTGGTATCTGAAGAATCCTCATCCTCTGAATCTACATCAGTTTCAACGTCATCTTCTGTTGCTGCCACTGCAAATGTAACGCGCATACCGCGTACACCTTTAGCAGAACGACCCATTGAACGAACATCGGTTTCAGCAAAACGAATCGCTTTACCTTCGTTCGAGAACAACATGATTTGTTGTTCGCCATCGGTAATCGCAACCCCAATTAAAGTGTCTTCTTCTTTAAGCTCAATCGCACGTAGACCGTTCGAACGAACATTACTGAACTGTTCAAGCTCAACACGTTTAATTGTGCCAGATGCAGTCGCCATGAATACATAGAAATTCTTGCGTACTGCTTCAGCTTGCTGAGCGAAATCATGAATGATCTCATCATCAAGATCAGTCGTAGACAACTCTAGACCCAACTGTTTTAACTGAACGCGAAGTGTATCAGAAATATCATCTGCACCATCTTCAGATTCAGTCAACGCTGCTTCAAGTTCAGTGAAATGTCCATTGATTACTTCATTTTCTTGAAGTTTTGCAGCATTGGTGGTTACAAACGCTTTAAATTCTGCCAAACGATCTTTGAATTTCTTCGGTGCATCAATCACCGGTAAAATCGCGGTGATCGTTTCATCTGCATCGAGTGGCAACAAGTTCACCATTGGGCGACCTTTAGAACCACGAGACGCTTGTGGCACGTCATACACTTTCAGACGATATACCTTACCTACGTTGGTGAAGCACAGTACCGTTGCATGGTTTGAAGTCACAATCAGATGCTGAATATAATCATCAGTTTTCATTGATGTTGCAGACTTACCACGCCCACCACGACGCTGAGCAGCATAGTCAGACAATGGTTGAGTTTTTGCATAACCTGTTTGAGAAACAGTTAACACCATTTGCTCTTCAGGAATTAAATCTTCACGTGAGAAATCAATACGTGATTCAACAATTGAGGTTTTACGACCATCGCCATATTGCTGAAGAATGAGTGCTAATTCTTCACGAATCACATTCATCAACAATTCGAAATCATTCAAAATAGCTGTATATTCAGCAATTTGAGCCAAAATATCCGAATATTCAGCATGTAACTTGTCTTGTTCAAGACCTGTTAAACGATGTAAACGTAACTCTAAAATTGCACCCACTTGCGTTGGTGATAGGCGGTACACCCCACCATCAAAACCATACGGTTTCGCAAGGTCTTCACCCTCAATCACTTCTGGACGTACAGAGACAGAACCCGCTTTTTCAAGCAATGCAACCACGCCACCCGCATTCCATTCGCCTGCTTGTAAACGCTCACGCGCCTCAGCTGGATTTGCAGAAGTTTTGATGGTTTCAATGATTGAGTCAATGTTAGCTAAAGCAACAGTCAAACCTTCCAAGATATGACCACGCTCACGTGCTTTACGTAGCTCGAACATGGTACGGCGTGTGACCACTTCTTGACGGTGACGAATAAATGCCGCAATGATGTCTTTTAAGTTCATCAACTTCGGTTGGCCATTGTCCAAGCAAACCATGTTGATGCTAAAAGAATTTTCTAACTGCGTGTTTTGGAACAAATTGTTCACAATCACTTCAGCATTTTCACCACGTTTTAAGTCAATGGTGATTCGCATACCATCTTTATCAGACTCGTCACGTAACTCAGAAATACCTTCGAGTTTTTTCTCTTTCACCAGTTCAGCAATACGCTCAATGGTTCTGGCTTTGTTAACTTGGTATGGAATTTCGGTGAAAACAATCGTGGTACGACCATTCTTCGGATCTTCTTCGAAGTGATACTTACCGCGAATATGCAGACGACCTTTACCTGTACGGTACGCATCTACAATGCCCGATTTGCCATAAATAATACCGCCGGTAGGAAAGTCTGGACCAGAAATATGTTCCATCAACCCTTCAATGCTGATATTTGGATTATTTGCATAAGCAAGACACGCGTTCACAACTTCTGTCATGTTATGCGGTGCCATATTGGTCGCCATACCTACAGCAATACCGGTCACACCGTTAATGAGTAAGTTTGGAACGCGCGTTGGCATGACTTGAGGAATACGCTCAGAACCGTCGTAGTTATCTTCCCACTCTACGGTATCTTTTTCTAGATCCGCCAAAAGCTCATGGGTCAACTTACGCATACGGACTTCGGTATAACGCATTGCGGCTGCGCTATCACCATCGACTGAACCAAAGTTACCTTGACCGTCAACCAACTGATAACGCAAGCTAAAATCTTGAGCCATACGGACGATGGTTTCATAAACAGCAGAATCACCATGTGGGTGATATTTACCGATAACATCACCGACCACACGTGCAGATTTTTTATACGCTTTGTTATAGTCATTGCCCAATTCGTGCATAGCAAAAAGTACACGACGATGAACAGGTTTTAGACCGTCTCTTACGTCTGGTAATGCACGAGATACAATTACACTCATAGCATAGTCGAGATATGAGCTTTTCAGTTCATCCTCAATGGCAATCGGTCTAATTTCCGATACGCTCATGCATACTCCTTATTACAAACAGCGCTTTAGCAACTGTTCGATTTATATAATCAATCTTGCAAAAAATTAATCCAAAAAACACGGGATTAAAATCTAAAATTCAGCCCTCAATTCTAGCACAAAAACTGTTTTTTTTGTGCCTTATCATTCATCTTAATATTGTTAATTTTCTTAAATTTAGGGTTTAATTTCTGAAGATTTTTTGATTCAAAAATATCTGACAAATAGGTCGCTCATTTCATTCGAAATATTTCTTCGAGTATAAAAAAACCTCCTAAAAAGGAGGCAATTTAAAAATGTGATTGACTTAAGCATACAAACAGATTGGGTGATCCGATTGGGCTGAATCTAAAGTTTCGTTTTGTTCGCTTTATCTTCTTTCATCAAACCGTAAGCAACCATAAACAAACCCAAAATCAGTGGGAATTCATACAGCTCTTCCATCAAACTTTTATTGGAAGCTTCAGTTAAAATGAATGTACTAATATAGCGATGATGCTCAATCGCATCTGAAATAATCAGACCAAGAAATGCCGCCACCAAACCCCAAATCGGAATTGCTGCAGTTTTAAATTTATGCGCAATCTCTTGACGTAAATTCGACTGAAACAGGGTCAATACCACCGAGCCAATCATCACGATCGAGATACATCTAAAATAGATCTTCGGCACTTCTGGGAAATAATCACGTCCCCAACTGGTACTACGCCCAAACAGCATTAACCACCATAAAATAGCCCACAACCAAAACTGCCGTTGACCTTGCTTTAACTCAAAAGGCCGCATATAAAAATAGCTAAAAATGGCAAAAAATAGCAGCATAAATGCCTGTATATTTTCAATCAGACGGACTTCGCTATCACCCAAAAATGTAAATTGAATGCCATCAAAAAATGGAAAGATTATACATAAGATAAGAATGACAAAAATCGGCCAAGATAACCGCGTATCAACCTGCAAAACATTACTCCCTCACCCATACAACAGCCGTATTTATGAGCAAAGCTTAAAAAATGATGGCAAATAGTATCATAAATTAGGTTAACAATATAACAACACTTCAATGGCTGTGTATGAAAATCACCTCATAATCATGAGAACCTAACGATTATTATCGTGATTCCAATAACATCAGCAGCATTATAAATTTTAAATCATTGATATTATTCTTTTTATAATTATTTTTATCATTATGTCTTGTTCATATTATTCCTCAAAACCAATTCACTTGATTATCATAAAAAATGCCCTAGAGTTTTCTCTAGAGCATTTTTATGACAGTGTGCAAATCAATTTTAAAAATTAGATCTTAGACACCAATTCTGGCACAACTGTATTTAAGTCGCCCACTAACCAGTAGTCAGCAACTGCATTGATCGGCGCTTCTTCATCTTTGTTGATCGCAACGATCACTTTAGAATCTTTCATACCTGCTAAATGCTGAATCGCACCCGAGATACCGACAGCGATATATAGATCTGGTGCAACAATTTTACCTGTTTGACCGACTTGCATGTCATTCGGTACGAAGCCTGCATCTACCGCGGCACGTGAAGCACCTTGAGCTGCACCAAGCTTGTCTGCCAATGGATCAAGTACAGTGTGATAATTCTCACCTGAACCTACACCACGACCACCAGAAACAACGATACGTGCAGCAGTTAATTCTGGACGTTCAGATTTTACAATCTCTTCAGAAATAAACTTAGAGATACCTGCATCTTTAACATCTGTAACTGCTTCAACAGCAGCAGAGCCACCTGTAGTCGCTACAGGGTCAAACGCCGTACCACGAACTGTTGCAATCACAATATCTTCCGCAGACTCTACAGTAGCAATCGCATTGCCTGCATAGATTGGACGCTTAAACGTTTTCGCATTTTCAACAGAAATAATATCTGTGATCATACTTGCATCAAGCAGTGCAGCAGCACGTGGCAATACGTTTTTACCTGTAGTCGTAGATGCTGCAAGGATATGGCTATAACCTTTACCTAAGTCTGCAACCAAAGCTGCTACGTTTTCAGCCAATTGATTGGCATATACCGCATTGTCAGCAAGTAATACTTTGCTTACGCCTGCCACTTGAGCCGCTTGATCTGCAACTGCTTGAGCGCCAGAACCTGCAACCAATACAGTGATATCACCACCAATTTTTTGAGCCGCAGCAACAACATTTAAAGTTGCACCGTTCAGCGCTTTGTTGTCGTGTTCCGCGATAACTAAAATACTCATGATTTTTATCCTTCTGTATTAGATCACTTTCGCTTCGTTTTTAAGTTTTTCAACAAGCTCGTCTACAGATTTCACTTGTACGCCAGCTTTACGTTCTGCAGGTGGCTCAACTTTAACAGTTTTAAGCTTAGTGCCAGCATTTACGCCATAATCTGCTGGAGATTTAGTCTCTAGCGGCTTTTTACGCGCTTTCATAATGTTTGGAAGTGCCGCATAACGTGGCTCGTTCAAACGAAGGTCAGTCGTAATGATCGCAGGAAGGTTAAGTTCTACAGTTTGCAAACCACCATCTACTTCACGCGTTACTTGTACAGTGTTGCCTTCAACTTTAACCACTGAAGCAAACGTACCTTGACCTGCGCCAAGTAAAGCACCGAGCATTTGACCGACTTGGTTTGAGTCATCATCAATGGCTTGTTTACCCAAAAGAATAAGTTCTGGTTTTTCTTGTTCTACAATGCCTTTTAGGATTTTAGCCACTTCAAGTGCGCCAATCTCATCAGCAGTTTCAACCAAGATCCCGCGGTCTGCACCAAGCGCCATAGCAGAACGGATCTGTTCTTGCGCTTCTTTAGGACCAATAGAAACAACGATGATTTCTGAAACAGTTCCCTTTTCTTTTAAACGAACCGCTTCTTCCACTGCGATTTCACAGAATGGGTTAATCGACATCTTAACGTTTGTTAGGTCAACGCCACTATTGTCAGGTTTAACACGAACTTTAACGTTGGCATCAACCACACGCTTTACAGCAACAAGAGCCTTCATGTAATCCTCGGCTGTTATAACAGAAGTAAATATTAAGAAAAGTTATAATAACTCTTCATTTAAAATTTTTAGGTGCCCTATCTTGCAATGTGTTTGGCATTTCGGTCAAGTCACAATTGGCAAAAGAGCTGTAAAAAAGCGTAATTTTAGTTGAACGGTGCGTTCAAAGAAAAATTATGTATTTTAAAGATCAGATTAAAAATTCAAAAATGGACAACTTTAATCATTGATTTTCAATATATTTTTAATTTATTGACATCATCAAAAATTTTGATCATAGGCTCTCTAATTTAACAACAAAGAGAAACAAATCTGAGTGATATTTTCTAAAAAAATACTTAGAGATTGTCATTAAAGACAGAAATTAACTTTAACCTACCTAAAAACAAGATTGTTATATTGTGAATTTATCACCTCACATGATCTTCAAAGCAATCAAATCCATTTAAAAAAAGAAAGCATATGTTTTGGATATGCTTTCTTTCATTAGCTATATATTTAATTGGTCATCAACCATGTGGCTGCTAGAGTCAGCATGACACCTGAACCCCCGTCAATCCATTTTTGTTTGCGTGCATCTAAATTAGATTTAGCCGTAATCCGCGCAAATACCAAACTTAAACTGCAATACACTACAAAACATAGACCAATAAAAATAAAGGATAAAATCAGCGCTTGGCTGACAGAGTCACCAGATCTGGTCATGAACTGAGGTAATATCGCAAAATAAATCAGCATGCCTTTTGGATTCAATAATGCGGTAAAAAAGCCTTTTTGAATCGGACTGGCTGTTTGTTTGTTCTCAATCACAATTTGCTTCTTATTAAATACAGATTTGATTAAGCCAAATGCCAAGTACAGCAAATACGCCACACCCAACCATTTAATGGTTTCAAATAAAATGGGGAAAGACACAATAATCGCTGCGATACCCAATGCCACCAAGACCGAATGAACTAAATATCCCAGACAAACACCCATTGTCGCCTTCATGCCTGCCCCTGCATCTTTCGCGACTGCTTGTGACAAAATAAATAACATATCTGGACCTGGCGTAAAAATAAGCGGCAGCACAGTCAAGGCAAAGAGTACATAAAGAGACATTTTCTTGTTCCATTTCAATCCACTAAAATGAAAAAATAGTATCTTCGAATTTACTTAAAATAGGATTTCAAATATTCTATCTATTCATCTTTTTTTAGAATTAAATTCTAATTTATGAAACTTCTTTCTAATTCTATTTCAGTCAAACTCGATCGGACTGATAAAAGTATCATTCAAGCCTTACAAAAGAATGGTCGTATCCAGAACAATGATCTGGCTCGGGAAATTGGTTTATCACCGTCTTCGTGTTTACGCCGCGTTAAAATACTCGAAGACGCGGGTGTAATCCAAAACTATACGGCGGTGGTCGATCCGCAAAAAATTGGTTTACAGTTAATTTTGTTTTCTCGAATTTGGCTGGTCGGTCAAGATGCTGAAACGATTGACACCTTTATTGAAGCCATGCGTGAGTTGCCACAGGTAATGGAGTGCTATATTATTTTAGGCGAGTGCGATGCGATGCTTAAAGTGGTGGTGGCCGACCTTGAAAGCTACCGAAAGTTTCAATCTGCGCATTTGACCAAAAAAAATGGAATCACCAGTGTAAAAACAGATTTACCCAGTCAAATTATTAAACAGAGTTTCCAGTTGCCCCTAAAGGATCTATAAAATTTGGGTCACTTTAATTTATTCGTGATTCAAAAAAGCCTGATGTTGAAAAACATCAGGCTTTTCAATTTTGGTGTAATTTAAAATGGGGGCAGTCATATATCAAGAGACTAAACCAATGTTTTAAAAACAGATATGAACCAAAGTTTTAAACTCAAGTATTAAGTCAAAGTCCCTTGTAAGAAATCGCGATGAATATGACTCAGATCAATCAATTCATAAGATTCAAGTTCAAAAATACGCCACACCGCTAGTGCGTCATCTTTAAGATCGATATTTTCAGTTTCAATCGGACGCTCCTGCCACTGTAAATCTGAAATCCAAATATAGGTTTTCTGATTATTTGGATTAATCGCTTGCACTTTGCCTTCTGCATTAATGCCCTGTACAAAAGCACCTTCAGGCAAAACTGCTTCAATTTTAGGTA
>CAZOGM010000043.1:0-1275 GCA_964579445.1 uncultured Acinetobacter sp. | reverse complement strand
GCATTAATGCCCTGTACAAAAGCACCTTCAGGCAAAACTGCTTCAATTTTAGGTAAGCTAATTTCTACAAAATGTTTAACCTGACGCAAACCATAACCTGCAAAAATATCTTTTTGGTTTTTGCTGAGTTGCTCGTATTTGTTACGTAGGTCAGGAATCATGTGCATGCTCAATGATGTAAAATAGTGATATTTTTAATTCAAGCTTGGGCTGAGTTCAATCTAAGCTTGTTAGCTTAAAAGATATACAATAGCGCTCATAGAAAAACAATTATCCTTTCGGTATTTTTTAATGAAATAATGCGAATCCGATACAACCCGGAGAGGAGCGAAATAGCATGTATTCTATTTTAGACTTTTTCTTTCTGCGCTCTCGGGTGGGTCTGATCATACACTTGTGCCAAACGCTCAAAATCGAGTTGTGTATAAATTTGCGTAGTAGACAAACTACTATGACCCAACATTTCTTGTACAGCACGTAAGTCGCCACTATTTGATAGCATATGACTGGCAAAACAATGTCTGAGTAAATGGGGATGCAGATCAACACTCACACCCGAACGCTGTGCTTGAAACTTAACCCGTTTTTCAATTTGTCTTGCAGATAAAGGATTACCTTGACGGGTAATAAAGATATGTGACTCTGGTTGAAACTTCCCTTGCCAAATTCGATAGACTTTTAACCATTCAATCAAGCTGTCTTTGGCTTTAGAACCAAACGGAATAATCCGCGTTTTATTGCCCTTACCTGTGATGCGCAATAAATGGCGACCAAAATCTACATCTCGAATACACAAGCCTTGTACTTCAGCCAAACGCAAACCACTCGAATAGAGCAGCTCCAAAATAGCTTTATCTCTTAACCATAGCTGTTGATCTAAGGATTTTTCTGGAGAGGGTTGGTCTAAAATTTGGTTGACTGTTTCAATATCAATCATGCCGGGTAATGGTCGAGTTTGACGTTTGAATTTGAAGTCATTTGCAGGATTCATATCCAGATGCTGCCCTTCATTTGCCCATTTCATAAACTGGCGAATTGAGGTTAAGTGTCGCTGCAAACTGGTTGAATTGAGTTGATCTCGTTCGACTTTAAGTGCGAGATATTCTCTTAAATCTGAAGCTTCAACTTGTTTTAACTCAATCTGTTTATCATAACAAAAGTTAATAAAGCCTGAGACGTCTCGAAAATAGGCATCTAAAGTATGATCGGATTGATTTTGAATTTCTCGTTCTTTTAACCACATAGAGAGCAATTGCATTGCACCATATTGCATTT
>CAZOGM010000042.1:8823-20853 GCA_964579445.1 uncultured Acinetobacter sp. | reverse complement strand
CCACTTTCTTGAACACCATCTATTTCAACTTGATATTTAAAGCTTCCCACATAGCCCGCTGCTAAACCAAATTTATAGTCCCCACGGCTTTGTGCATTGATCAAAATGCTTCGGCTTGAATTTTTAAAGCTCCATTCAAATTCTCGCGGCAAATACATGTCTTGCTGATTTGGTGTAGTTACTTTTGGATATACACGATGTACTTTGAAGTAAACCTGCTCATCGAACATCTCCGAAGTATCGTTGGTTAAATCTCGAAGATAAATTCTAGACTGCATAATTTGATTGAAGTTATTTCGAATCTGCGCGAGTAACAATTGTCTTTGATTGTTCAAATTGATAATTTGATAGGTAAAAAAGCACAGTGGCAGATAAGGCAAATTCATTGCACGGGCGTATTCAAAGCTGCCGAGATGATTAATTGAATAACTTTGTCCCTTATAAATAATTTCACCTGTGCAATGACACATCAACGACCAATGATCAAATAGCCCAAATTTAAATCGGGTAAAATGTGAAATGACTGGCTTGGTTTCTATATGTAGATGTACCGACAGTTCATCATCAAGTCTGATCAATTGAAAATCAGGAATACTTCCCTTTAGATATTCACGCTCACCAAATCTGAAGTGCTCATGAGCAAACTCACAATCATCAACAATAGAATAGGCATTAAAGTGCCCCACCATATGTGGACTGACACTGCTGATCAGAGAAACCGTATCGAGTGCACTATGTTTAATGGCGTATTCATTACGCAGCATGGGTGCATTGGGCTGACCGATAATGGTCAAAAAATTAAAATAATGTAGCGGTGCGGGTAAACCTGGAATCATCAATCCTTGATGAATAATTTTGAAGCGACCTTTGGGTCCATGATAATTGAGCTTAAAAGGAAATTGAGCTTGATTCAGCTGTTTAGAGTCATCGACCAAATTCATTAACAACTGCATAGCAAGCTCCTTTTTATATATTTATCTCATATTATGCAGGCTTGTTCCGAGCCATTAACGTAGTCACAAAACCAGATAATGCGTAAATAATCGAAATAACCAAAATGCCTACAGGGATGTTGTATGTCACCGCTGCAAAGATAAAGACAATAATCGGTAGCACTGCAAATGGTACACGCTTACGCTCTACGGTCTTAAACGAATAATATTTAACATTTGAAATCATAAGTAAACCTACAGCGATAATCACTGCAGCGTTAATCGCTTGAATGCCGGTTTCACGTAAATCAAAAATTTCAGGGAAATCCAGTCCAACCCAAACCAATGAAATAAGCATAACGGCTGCCAGCGGACTTGCAACACCAATAAAGTAACGTTTATCGACTATACCAATTTGTACATTAAAACGCGCTAAACGAAAAGCAGCACAAGCGGTATAAACAAAACATGCCGCCAACCCAATACGTCCTAGATCGTGCAAGCTCCAGCTATACATCAAGATTGCAGGTGCAACACCAAAAGCCAACATATCTGAGAGTGAATCAAACTGTTCACCAAATGGGCTTTGCGCACCAATGGCACGTGCAACACGACCATCTAAGCCATCAAATAGCGCTGCAATAAAAATGGCATAAATCGCTTGAGTATACTCACCATTCATACTGGCAATGATGGAATAAAATCCCGACAGTAATGCTGCTGTGGTGATGAGATTCGGCCACAGATAGATGCCACGACGTTTAACCTTCTGCCCCTCTTGGGTATGCTCCTCTTCTTCCACTTCAAAAGTGATGCCATCAAAACCTGGTACATCACGTGTAGAAGATTCGCTTTCAGGTTTGTTTATATTTATCATGTCATTGTCCTAACTGTAGCCTTATCCGTTAACTAAACTTATTCGCCCACTAACCAGCGAACTGCGGCATGACCACCATTCTCAGTCATACGTAAATGTGGGAATAACCACTGTAGTGCTTCATCAGCATCTTCAGAGAATTTCCAAGGTGGGTTGATCACAAGTAAACCACAACCGTTTAAGCCAACTGGGGTGTCATCTGGCCATACGCAAATTTCACAGACCAATTGACGGCGTATACCCGTTTTGCTCATTTTCTTTTCAAAACGATCAATCATGGCACGGTCTTTAATCGGATACCAAACCGCAAAACAACCTGTAGGCCATTTACGATGTGCAAGCGTCAATAGCTCGACCAATTGTGGAAAATCCTTACGTTCAATTTCGTAAGGCGGATCAATCATCACCAGACCGCGTTTTTCTTTCGGTGGAATCACACCAAGCAAACCTTCGTAAGCATCACGCTCGTGCAAACCTGCACGGCGATCACGAATATTCATATAGAGCTGCTGAAATACGTCTTTTTGCATTTCAAAAATGGTGGCTTTGTCAATTTCACGCATACCTTCAAGCGCAAACCAAGGCGAACCTGGGTAAGCACCTTTACCTGAAGTACTGCGCATCGCTTCAACAACTTTTAAATATTGCTGGATACCTTCAGGCGCTTGACGTGTAATTGAGTCATCCAATTTAACTAAACGATGAATACCATTTAAAAATTCACCTGATTTTTGCGCAGCAGAAGTCGACAAATCATATTTACCCGCACCACCATGCGTATCTACATAGCGATAAGGTTTATCTTTAGCGTTAAGACGGTTCAAAAGTTGCAGCAATAACACATGTTTCATGACATCGGCAAAGTTGCCTGCATGGAAATGGTGACGGTAATTCATGTTCAGATTAATTCCTAAGTTCAATATGCATTTTAGCACGAAAAAATATTTCTTCACTGCCCATCGATTGCACTAAAATGTATGGACATTATTTTTAAGCATGTTGACCCATTTTATGGAAACAATAGCCCTTGCTTCAAATTGGAATATTGAAAGGATTATCGACAGTTTAGATCAACACGGCTACGCTATTATTGATGAAGCGTATTGCCCCAATTATTTAAAAAATTTAGTTAAAGAATGCACATCTAATCTCAATCGTTTTCGAGATGCCGCCATACAAAATGGTGTGGTCAGTAACATTCGTAGCGACCATATCCTTTGGATTAATGATGAATTGCTGCATGCACAGCATCATCTTGAACAATTAAATAGCTTGGCTCAAGAATTCAATCGTTATTTTTACTTGGGTATTAAAGAAGTCGAAGCACATTTTGCTTGCTACAACGCAGGTGAGTTTTATGCTTTACACCGTGATAACCCTCAAAACAAAAATGGTCGGATTATTTCTTCGGTACTGTATTTGCATGAAGACTGGCAAGCGGACTGGGGCGGTGAACTGCGCTTACAAGATAAACACGATCAGTGGCATATCATTGCACCAAAACCGAATCGAATCGCGTTATTTCAAAGTGACTTACTGCATGAGGTATTGCTGTCAAAACAGCAGCGCTTGTCAATCACAGCTTGGTTACGCAGTAGCAACCCGATTTGGTAAAAGCTTTAAATTTGGCACAACATCCTCATATAATGTGTATTCAAGATGAGGATGTAACCGATGCGACCCACCACTCAACAGATTATTCAGCGTATTGGTGAAACTGATCAACTGTATTTGCAGGGTAACCACCCGGAACTTGCCATAGAACGTGCCGAACTTCGCCTAGAATTGGTGACGTTGAGCCACTTGCGTCAAGAACAGATTCATTTTTTACAAGAAGCTATTGTCATTCTTGAACAAGCTCGAATCGAATTCGATGAAATTTCGAAAGCCTTATTTATAGATCTTTCATTACATCTGGCGAAAACCTATATGGTATATTTTGAGATTACCCGCGAGAAACGCTTTGCGATCATTACAGATCAGATTTTAAAGCCTTATGTGAGTGACGAATTTGGCGATATCTATTTCTTCCTGGCTTACTCCGCTATCTCAAAAGAAGAAAAAGCCTTAGCACGACACTGGCTCAATAAATACAGTAAAACTCAGGCATTCGATGTCGTGTTACTGAGTGAACATCACGCATTTCACTCGCTCCATGATCAGGACTGGTTTAAAGACTTACGGGCGAAAAAAATTCATTAATCTCGCATATTCAAAAGCGCCTACATTAGGCGCTTTTTTTTGTTAAAACTTGATGATTCAGCTTTACTGATAGATGAATGTAACGAAGATCAAGCCGTTTGTAATTTGTGATAGGCATCCATGTGTAATTGTTGATTGAGTTCATCAATCCAAATTGCCCAATCATCATCTTGCACCAAGTAACGAATTAGAAAATCACGCTGTGAAGCATTCCAAAATGGGGCTTCATGTAAATTAACATGTGCAGGCAGTTGATGGGTGCGGATATACAGCTCCATGGCGGCTGGACTACTGGCTAAGCCGAGCTGAGAAAACAGTAGCGCTAAAGACGGTTTGTTGGTCATGAACTTCACCCCTATATCAGCGAATTAACATCTCATTATTAGAATAAATTATAAGAGAATGCATAAAAAACCTAGCACTTTGGCTAGGTTTCTTGTATCAATTTGTTTTAGTTCTGACCTACACCATCATTTTGATGTAAAAGCGCATTTAAGGTATCAACCACAATGGCCCATTCATCATCTTTTTTCCAATGACCAAGAATAAAGTCATGTTGGTTTTTGGTCCAGAAACTTGCTTTGTGCAGTGGTGTATCCTGATCGAGTTGATGTTCTTCGACAAAGCGTTCAATGGCAGCCTGATCTGAGTCTAAACCAAGCTGTTCAAATAATAATTCTAAAGTGGGTTGTTCATCAAACATGGACAGCTCCTTTTGGCTTGTATTGTTCTCTTCTACCGTAGCCTGATCTGTGTCAGCTTTCAGTTACGTCTCTATCACTAGATGTTATTTTTTGTTCTAAGTTTTTATTTTTACATAAAAAAAGCACCTCGTCCGAGGTGCTTTTCAATTTAATCTAAAAGATTAAATTATTTAAGCATGTCTGCAATTGCAGCACGTTCTTCTTCTAACTCATTCAGCGTGAAGTTGATACGCTCACGGCTGAATTCATCAATTTCAAGACCTTGAACGATTTTGTATTCACCGTTTTCAGTTGTTACAGGGAAACCGAACATCACGCCTTCAGGAATACCGTAAGAACCGTCAGAAGGAATACCCATTGTTACCCATTCGCCATTGGTGCCAAGAGCCCAATCACGCATATGGTCAATTGCAGCATTCGCAGCAGACGCAGCAGAAGATAAACCACGTGCTTCAATGATCGCAGCGCCACGTTTACCAACAGTCGGAAGGAATGTATTTGCATTCCAGTCTTGATCGTTGATCATGTCTTTAACGCTTTCGCCATTGATTGTCGCGAAACGGTAGTCAGCATACATTGTTGGAGAGTGGTTACCCCAAACTGTAAGCTGTTTAATGTCTTTAACCGCTTTACCCGTTTTAGCCGCAATTTGAGATGCAGCACGGTTGTGGTCAAGACGTAACATTGCTGTGAAGTTTTTCGCTGGAAGATCTGGTGCAGATTTCATTGCGATGTAAGCGTTAGTGTTTGCAGGGTTACCTACAACAAGTACTTTAACGTCACGGCTAGCAACTTCGTTTAATGCTTGACCTTGACCAATGAAGATCTCGCCATTCACTTTAAGAAGGTCAGCACGTTCCATACCTGGACCACGTGGACGTGAACCGACCAATAACGCGTAGTCAGCATCTTTGAATGCAACTTTAGGATCATCAGTACCAACCATACCTTCTAAAAGAGGGAATGCGCAGTCTTGAAGCTCCATCATCACGCCTTTAAGCGCTTGTTGAGCTTTCTCAAATGGAACTTCGAGCAATTGCAAAATAACAGGTTGATCTTTACCTAACATTTCGCCACTTGCGATACGGAAAAGTAAGCTGTAACCAATTTGACCTGCAGCACCTGTAACGGCAACACGAACGGCTTGCTTCATCTAATTATCTCCAATTGAGGATATTCAATGCGATTAAATAGCTTTTCTATCTAATCTAATGATCATAAACGCGAAAGATTGTACTCCAATCATTCAAGGGATGCATGTAAAACACCGTGCATTTCCACAAAAGTATGATAGGAAAAATAAATAAAATATTTAAAAAACTCAGTATGCCCCTCGAATTATTATCGAACTTGGACAAGTATTGAGTATTTGGCTCGAACACTGCTTGTACTGACCTTGTGCGGTATAACAAATTTGAATACCTGTAAGCACAGAGCTATTTTGATGACTTTGACAATTAAAACGAATGGCTTCACGTGACATTCGTGGATTAAGCTTAAAAAATTGCGTTTTCAAACTATTGAGTTGAATGTTTTTATTTTCCATTCCTCTTAAATCAGCAGGAATCTTTAAATTTTCAGCTTTATTGATAATATCACGGAAATATTGACTGGCCGTTAAGGGCGTACACCCTCCAATACTTGACCAAAGCGCATGACGCGCAGATTCGTCAGGCATAACCCGTGCCACCACTTGTGCTTGCAAAGGCGACAATTTGGCCGAGGACCGCGTACTACAATCGCGCGCTGAAATCTCAGGCATAAGCCCAGTAATGGTTAATGAATACCCTTCCAAACATTTTCGCTGTTTTTTCTTTGTGCTATCGATGGCACAGACGGCGGGTGTCATTTGCACTTGCATCACATAGCCTTTTAGACCCACAGGTGATGCAAAAGATGAGTTTGATGACACAGCCAATCCCGCACTGACGAACATCAATGCAGTTTTAACGTGTTGACCTACTCTCGTGCTTAATTTCATGAATTACACAACACCTGATACGTTGTCAAAGCCAATATTTAAGGTGTACTTCGCGTTGAAATGGTCGGCATACGACTTTCAATCGCCTGCGGCCCTTGCCCCAGAAGCACCCCATAATGTGCAGCATTTGCCATCACTTTTTTTACATAATCTCGTGTTTCATGCAGTGGAATAGATTCGGTATATTGATCAGATGCAATACTTTGAAACTCAGGTTGCCAACGGCGTGCTCGATTTGGTCCAGCATTGTAACCCGCTGTTGCTAGAACAGGATTTCCACTGAGTTGGCTTTGAATCATGGACAAATAATAAGTACCGTAGCGGATATTGGTATTGGTATCGGTCAGTGCTGCTGGATTATACGTTTCACCCATTTTTCGAGCAACATCACGCGCTGTTGCAGGCATGATTTGCATTAATCCGCTCGCTCCGACATGTGAACGTGCTGCAGACACAAAACGACTTTCTTGACGCATCAAGCCATATGCCCATGACGGATCAATCCCAGCATTTTGACTGTGGCTTACCACCAAGCTTTGGTGTGGCATCGCATAACGATAGGCATAGTTATGTTTCTGTGTGGTTCGTTCAGCTGCATAAATAGCACGGTCATACCAGCCCATATCTGTGGCACGTTTAGCCGCTGCAAGAAGTAAGCCATCATCTTTTTTCAAATAGGCTTGGCGCACGGCCCAATTCCATTCACGGTTAGTATAACTCTCATTGGCATTAATATTTCTTAAGGCAAATGCACGGCGAAAATGAATATCTTGATTTAAGCGCTGTAAATCACTTGCGCTCGGTTCTGAGCGATCTCGAGCTTCGTTATATCGAATGCCTAAATGATCTTTGGCCAACAAATTATGATATTCATCCCCTGAGGCAGCCAAGCGCTGATAAATCGTTTTAGCCGCTTGCTTTGATGCATTGTCTGCGCGGTTTTCTGAAGCACGGGCTAACCAATATTGCCAACGGTCTTCTTGCTTTTGAGTCACACTCATACTGTCTATAGCACGAATCACGCTATCCCATGCCCCAAAACGTACCGCTTGACGGGCATAAATTTCAGCTTCCTCTGGACTAAAGGGCAAGCCATAACTGGCATCAAAACTATTTAAAACTTCGCGATTAAAATTATTTTTCATCACCGTTGTGCCGCCAATATAAGCCACTGTACGGTGTAAATATTTCGCGACATCTGTAGGTAAACCTTGTGCAAGCTTGGGTACCATTTGTATCGCAGAGCTCAAATCAGTATCCGCTGCACGTCCCAGTGCAAAAATGAGATACGCATAATCGACGATATTAGCCTTGGGTGCTGACCATAAGTAATTTAATGGATTGGCTTGTATTTGATTAAGCTGCGCCAAGGATAAATTAATTCCAATGGTTTGTGCCGTTGCAAGTGCTTGACCTGACTGCCCTGCACGTAGCTGAGCATACATGCGTTGTTGGCGATCTGTTGTGGTCAAAAGCGGACTCGATAGCATCAAACGTCCTAAACCTGTACATGATTCTGGCTGAGCATCAGTTTTAAGCCACACATCTTTATATTCGGCATAAACCAGTACATCGCCTGTTTTTGCTCGAACTTGAGCCACAGCACAGTTTTCTGCTTCGTCGGCGTTGGTGACATATTGAAGTACAGGTTGCGCATTTGAAAAATCAGCTTGTTTGACTTTTTCTTCGACATAATCTGCAGACAGTTTTTCTGCCATTGCTGACTGTGGATAGCGCTGGGCAAACGCTGTAATACTGCTTACGGGTTGAAACCCCAAATTGTTGTTCAATGCCCAATATTCAGGGTAATAACCCAAGGCATCATTTTGCATGGCCACGCGATATTGTTCTAGTTGTGACACATTTCCAGTATTTGCAACTCTTAAAGCATCATGGAATTGCTCTTCGGCCGCATGCGCCACAGGCAAGCCGACCAAAGCCAATATGCTCAGTAAAAAGGGTTTTGCTTGCGTTTGCTTCAAGGTTTTTTTTAACACGCGTTTACTCTCAACTCTTTTTGTCTATTGCTAGTACAATCAATCTGCATCTTTCTCTCTTTTTTAGAGCGTTGCAATCTTTAATTGCATTCTAATTAGTCTAAAGCACAGGTTCTGTTCTGTTATGTAAATTGCTGATTCATCTCTATTATTTTAAAGCACTTTTATTGTGATTATCTTGGATATTTCTGTGTTATTTATTTCTTCATTCTGATGAGCTAAATGCTGTAAAATGTCTGGCTTTTATTGAGTCAAGTTTTTTGGTTGACTCTGCTCATTCGTATTATTCCCCCTTTAATAGGATAGGAGCCTTCATGACGGTTCAAACCTTCATTCCAAATAGTGCCCAAGCTGCCTCAGACAACACTGTTACCCAGCCACAGCACACCCCAGCCATCGATGGCACAGTTAAAAAACTGTACATTGAAACGCAAGGGTGTCAGATGAATGAGTATGACAGTCATCGTATGGCAGATCTTTTGGGCGACTCACATGGTTATGTATTAACCAAAGATCCCAAGGAAGCCGATATTCTGCTGATGAATACCTGCTCTATTCGCGAAAAAGCGCAAGAAAAAGTATTTTCAGAACTGGGGCGCTGGCGCAAGCTTAAGGAAAAAAACCCTGATTTGGTGATTGGTGTTGGTGGTTGTGTGGCTTCGCAAGAAGGCGACAACATTCAAAAACGTGCGCCTTATGTTGACATGGTTTTTGGCCCACAAACTTTGCATCGTCTACCGCAAATGCTCGATCAGCATTCTGATCAAATTGAAAAACCGAAAAAAGATAAAATCAAGTTGGTGGACATTTCATTCCCTGATATTGAAAAATTCGATTTTTTACCTGAACCGCGTGTTGAGGGATATAAAGCTTTTGTTTCGATCATGGAAGGCTGTTCAAAGTACTGTTCATTCTGCGTGGTGCCGTATACCCGCGGTGAAGAAGTTTCTCGTCCTTTAGATGATGTCTTGGCTGAAATTGCAGGTCTGGCTGAAAAAGGCGTACGTGAAATTTCGCTACTGGGTCAAAACGTCAATGGTTACCGCGGTGAAACCTTTGAAGGTGAAATCTGTACTTTTGCAGATCTGCTTCGTTTGGTCGCAGAAATTCCGGGCATTGGTCGTCTGCGTTATACCACGTCACACCCACTTGAATTTAATGATGATTTGATTCAGTGTTATCGTGACCTACCGCAAATGGTTTCGCACCTGCATTTGCCTGTGCAAAGTGGTTCAAATGATGTTCTTCAAGCCATGAAGCGTAATCACACCATTGATGTATATATCGATAAAATTGCGCGTTTACGTCAAGTCCGTCCAGATATGCATTTGTCTTCAGATTTCATTATTGGTTTCCCCGGTGAAACCGATGCGCACTTTGAAGAAACCTATCAGTTTATTCAAGATTTAGACTTTGATCATTCCTATAGCTTTATTTATTCAAAACGTCCGGGTACACCTGCATCTGAATTACCAGATACAACACCTGAAGATGTGAAAAAAGAACGTTTAGCCAAAGTTCAAAAATGGATTAAGCGCTCAAGTATAGATAAAACAGATGCGATGCAAGGAACCATTCAACGTGTGCTAATTGAAAAAATTTCGGATAAAGATCCAAATTTACTGGTGGGTACAGCGGACAATACACGTTATGTAACATTTATAGGTGATGCATCTTGGCTTGGACGCTTTGCAGAGATTGAGATTACAGAGATTAAGACCCTAAATTTAGTTTATGGTGAACTCTTGAATCTTGAGCCTGACGTGGCGTAATGTAAGGGTATAGATTTTACTTTTACAAAAGGATATCTCTTGATTGCAGCGATTAGACGTACAGTGGCTTTTCCAGGCATTTCAATGGACCGTTTACAAAGCATGCTCGGTGCTTATAACGGTCACTTGAAACAAATTGAACAACGTTTAGATGTCAAAATAGATCACCGCGGCGATAGTTTTTATCTCGATGGTGGAATAGATGAAGTTGAGCGTGCAGAAATTCTGCTTCAACAGCTCCATGCTGAAGCAGAAGTCTCTCAACAAATCAGTGCAGATGTCATTCATTTGATGATTCAGGGCAGTCAAACTGACCGTGAACTTGAAACGGATTCCAATCAAGAACATACGGGCTTAGATGAGGTTTGGCTTCAAACACGCAAAGGTCGTATTAACCCACGTGGTGCAAACCAAAAGCGCTATGTGCAACGTATTTTAAACAGTGATATTTCATTCGGTATTGGCCCTGCAGGGACAGGTAAAACTTATCTTGCTGTGGCCGCAGCGGTCGACATGCTTGAACGCAACGAAATTCAGCGAATTTTATTGGTTCGACCTGCGGTTGAAGCCGGTGAAAAATTGGGTTTCTTACCGGGTGACTTAAGTCAAAAAATCGACCCTTATCTTAGACCGCTTTATGATGCGTTGTATGAAATGCTCGGTTTTGAAAAAGTCGCCAAACTGATTGAACGTCAAGTGATTGAAGTTGCACCCCTTGCCTATATGCGTGGTCGTACCCTCAATCATTCTTTTGTAATTTTAGATGAAGCTCAAAACACCACACCTGAGCAGATGAAAATGTTCCTGACTCGTTTGGGGTTTGGTTCACGTGCCGTGATTACGGGCGATGTCACACAAGTCGATCTCCCCCGTGGTCAGCAATCGGGTCTTGCACATGCTTTGCGTGTGATTGAGAAAATCCAAGAAATTCATATCACACGTTTTCATTCTCGTGATGTGGTTCGTCACCAATTGGTACAGAAAATTGTCGAAGCCTATGAAGGTTGGGACAGTGAACAAAATCGCTTAACGGCTACAGCTCAGGCTGAACGCAAAGCATTACAAGCCAGTTTAATCTTAGAAAATGACTCTGCTGCCGATGCTCAGCATCAGCAAGAGACACCTCCCCCTCCTCAGGAAAATGTTTAAGGACAAGTCTTGAAACTTAGCCTCTCGTTGCAACAACCGTTTGAAGCACCCAACTTGGTGCTCAAACGTGCTTATGTTAAAAAAGTTATTGAAACCACACTACGTCATATCGAAACGCAAAGTCATTGTGAAGTGGGTATCGCCTGTGTAGATGTGAATGAAAGCCATAAATTAAATTTGGAATACCGTGGCAAAGACAAACCGACCAATGTGTTGTCTTTTCCCAGTGAACTTCCAGATGAAATGGCGGCAGTTTTGGAATCTTTTCCACTAGGTGATCTCGTGATTTGTATTCCTGTGGTGTTACAAGAAGCCGCTGAGCAAAATAAAGTGCCGTTGGAACATTTCACGCATATGTTGGTGCATGGCACTTTGCACTTAATGGGCTATGACCATGAAACATCAGATGAAGATGC
>CAZOGM010000042.1:0-8723 GCA_964579445.1 uncultured Acinetobacter sp. | reverse complement strand
TTTTTTGCTGCTTCATCTAAAATAGAATGCCCTGAACTTTCAATCAAACGTATTGCACGGATACCGCCGTTTTGATTCAAAATTACCATCAAACGCACTTCACCAGCTAAACGCTGTTGCTTGGCTTGTTCCGGATAATAGCGGTTGCCATATACTTCAACTTTTTCACGGAATTTATCTAAATATCCTGCTGAAGCATCTTGCTTGGCTTGCACCCCATCCACAGTTTTAATTTTTTGTTGGCGACTAAAGTTCTGCTGTTTTTTTAAATATTGAGCCTCTAAACTTGCCACCATCGCGGCTTTGGCTTGAAATTGACTATTTAACGCTTCCATGGCTTTTTTCCGTTCACTCAGTTCCGCCTGCTTTTGCCAGCTGAGTACGGTCATTAACACTTTTTCTTCAAACTTCAGTTCACGTTTTTGCTGAACTTGCTCTAGCGCTTGAAGTTGCTGCTCGCCTGCACTCAAATCTTCAGCTTGCGCGGGCATATCCGATGACATGCGATGCGCTTCACGAAAAGTACCACTGCCCTGTTGGTCATCCTGCGCTAAGAAATCCGCATCTTTAATTTTCTCTAGGCTTGGCCTTAAGGTTACTGCAATATCTCTACTGGCATTGTCATTTTCCTGAGGCATGGCAAATTGCAATGATAAAAAAATCACATGCACAATGACCGCAGTTGAAACGGCGATCACAAACAGTGGATCTTGCCACCACTGATGAAACTGCTTTGGAACAGCAATCATTTTCTTAATCATGACATTAATCCGACAAAACACCCCGAGCGAAATTTTTAAATACGCTAAAATAAGTCGACGCTTACATTTATCAAGCTTTTAGTGATGCACTTAATACATTAAGAACCATAATTTCAAATCTGTGAAAATGGTGCATTGAATTTTGCTAAACTGCAATCTTTAAGCTTGTAATTTTAAAAGAAATAGACAAGATAACTGCTGAATCAAATTCAGATATTATGGAATTCTTCTTATGCCAACGTTATTTTCAAATATCGCTAAACAGTTCCGTAAAGTCTACCAAAAGGCTGAGGGATTTATTGAAGAAGAACGCGAATTTCCTATTTCGCAAGTGTTCCTCAATGCCACATTTAAGCGTTTTGTCACAGATAACGTGCAACTACTAGAAGACCTCCATGCAGATGTACATGATGACTGGTTGCGATTGTATGCCACCATTAATGTTAAAGGACTCTACACCACCGTTTCTGTGGATTTAAAGCTGATCCAAATGGAATTAAACAAAGACATGCAGTTGATTGTCTTTGAACAAATTAGCGATACTCAAGTGATTGAGGCGAAATTCCAAACATGGTGGATGAAAATTGCGTTTAACTCCGCATTATTTTTCTATCATAAAATTCTACGTAAAGACCCTTTGGGGATGCTGCTTCAAAAATTTGAAGTTCTGACGGTAAAAGATGAATTGCTACATTTGGATTTAAATCGTTGGTTAGGCAATAACCGCTCTATTACCGATACATTAAACAAAGTGCATATCAATCATGCCGAGCTTCGTGAGACTGAATTGGTGGTTATGGGCAATGTGAACTTAATGGCACTGTTTAACAAGTTCAATCAAACCGATTTTGACAGTAAAGATGATGAATTACTGGATGACAAAGTCAGCCCGATCAAACAAAAAGAAGTCTGATCATTCAAATTCGACAGCTCGCTTTGGATACATAAACTCACATATTTTGTGCAAATCTTGGTTTTTTCTTCAATATTTCACCGCATAATTATTTTAACGCTTGATAAGCAACACTTTGCAAAGGATACATCTGATGGCAGTTATGAAATTGAAAACCTTAAGTTTTATTGCAGGCGTAAGTAGCGCTTTATTACTTACGGGCTATTCAAGTCAAGCACTTGCCATGAGCCCATTCCAAGCCAGCTATCAATTTGCCTACAATGGTAAAAACCTAGGCTCTGCGACACGCACACTCTCTCAATCTGGCAACAATTGGTCATATGTTTTTGTCGCCAAAGCTGGTGGTCTTGCCTCGGCGACTGAAACCAGTAAATTCAGTTTAAATAATAATCAAATTGTATCGAATAGTTTTAGTCGTACCAGTAAAGTCTTGGTACATAACAATACCATGAGCATCAAATTCAACCCGTCGGCAAAAACCATCACCACCAGCAAAGACAAAGAGAATAGATCTTTCGCTTGGAAAGCGGGGGTTTTGGATGAGTTAAATGCAGAGTTACAAATTCGTGAAGATTTGAAAGGCTCAGGTTTAAAATCTAATTATTTATTGGCAGATGCGAAAGAAATTGAATCGCGTAAGTTTGTTAAGCAAGGTTCAGAAAAAGTCAAAACTAACTACGGCACCTTCGATACCGTTAAAGTGGTCATGAAGCATGACAAGCCAGGTCGTGAAACCATTTTTTGGTTAGCACCTAAACTCGACTACCTTCCAGTCAAGGTCACGCACCAAGATAAGAAGTCTTCTTATGGATTATTGTTGACCAGCTATAAGGGAATGAGTAAATAAGGCAATTATTGCTTGCTTTTTTGCAGATGCTTTTTAAAATACGTCTTTGCTTAAAAAGGCATCTGCCCTTAGAGGATTCTCCCGTGCACGCACTAGAACAGAAAATCTTAAACGAAGGTATCGTTCTATCTGATCAGGTTTTAAAAGTCGATTCTTTTTTAAACCACCAAATTGACCCAGTCATGATGCAGCAAATTGGACAGGAATTTGCGCGTTTGTTTAAAGATGCGGGTATCACCAAAATTATTACGATCGAAGCGTCAGGTATTGCTCCTGCAGTAATGGCAGGTCTAGAACTTGGCGTTCCTGTTATTTTTGCACGTAAATATCAGTCTTTAACGCTTAAAGATGATCTTTATCGTTCAAAAGTATTCTCTTTTACCAAACAAATTGAAAGCACGATTGCGATTTCTAAAAAGCACATCTCTGCTCAAGACAAAGTTCTTGTCATTGATGACTTCTTGGCAAATGGTCAAGCAGCGCTTGGTCTTGCCGATTTGATCCATCAAGCTGATGCAGCTGTCGTGGGTATTGGTATTGTGATTGAAAAAGCATTTCAACCGGGTCGTGATCTGTTGCTTGAAAAGGGCTATCGTGTTGAGTCTTTGGCTCGCGTGAAGTCTTTGGCAAACAGTACTGTAGAATTCGTTCGCGACTAATTGTGTGAACCAAAAAAGAGCGCAATCAGGCGCTCTTTTTTATGCTTCAAATAAAATTCTTAAAAAAAAGGCATATTGTATTTATTTAAAAATGATCTTCAGGTTACAAGCGCTATCAATATTTATCTAAACCATTGCGTTAAAATCCATCTAAACCATCAGTGTGAAGATTTTGCTTAAACCATTCTTCATGATTATACTGAAAACTGAAATTTAAAAACAATTGCCAACAACGCCTAGAATGCGGGTAATGACAAGCGTCTGAGCATGCCATCCCCCACAGATCAAGCCATGGAATTTAATTGATGGAACAAAGCATAAGCTGTCCAAAATGTGGTTCAACTGAAGTTGAAAAACGTAACCATGAACAACTCCTACAAAAAACAGGGGGAGTACTACTCTCTGCCGCAGGTACAACAGCAGGCACAGTCGGTGGTGCAGCATCTGGCGCATCTATTGGCGCTGCCATTGGAACTGTCGCTGGACCCTTGGGCGTGATTATGGGCGGAACAATTGGCACTTTTGTGGGTGCCATTAGTGTCGGGATTACGGGTGGCTTTTTGGGTCATCGCTTTGGTAAAAAAGCCGGCGAAGTGGTCGATAAAAATATGTTTTTAGATTTTCAGTGTCAAAAATGCAAGCATCGTTTTGAAGAAAAACATGTAAAGACAGAAGTCTGATTGAACACGCTGAATATTCAGAATTACGAAAAGTGATCGCGTTGAAATAAAAAAGAGCCCGTACAGGCTCTTTTTTCTTTTTGATGCATGCTTATTTAATGTAACTATTTGGTTTGCAACTGCTGTACCACACGGCCTAAACGCTTCCCTTGCTCTGCGCATAAGATTTTTTCATCTGCGCTTAAGCCCAGATCATGACGTGGACCACTGACATGCGTTGCCCCATAAGGCGTACCACCTGTCTTGGTGTTAGACAATGCAGGATGTGCATTGGTTAGTCCCAAAATCATCATGCCATGATGAAACAGTGGCGGTAACATCGTCAGCAAGGTACTTTCTTGACCGCCATGCATGGACCCCGATGAACTAAATACGCAGGCTGGCTTATTGTGCAAAGCGCCATTCAACCAAAGACTGGTGGTCTGATCTAAGAAATACTTCATCTCAGAGGCCATATTGCCAAAGCGCGTTGGCGAGCCCAGTGCCAAACCTGCACAGTGTTGCAAATCTTCCAAAGTGCAATAAATATCCCCTTCTTCAGGAATACTGGGTGCTACTTCAGTCACCACCGTTGCCAAATTGGGCACAGTCCGAATTTTAGCCTGCATGCCTGATGCTTCAATTCCATCTGCAATCAAATGCGCCATTTCTTTGGTCGCGCCATATTTACTGTAATAAAGAACTAGAACATAAGGTTGCATATTTTGATCATCAAATGAAAAAAGAAAACTATACGGTAATTTTCAGTATTTTTGGTTAAGCTGTAAAAAGAAACAGCAATAAAGTTAACGAATAACAATGGGAACAGATACTTTATGATGCAATTACTTAAAAAGCTCCCTTTCTATAATAAAACTTGGTTTCAATTCATTATTTTCGTCATTCGACGTTTTGAAGCGAACAATTGTAGAGAGCAAGCGGGATCATTGACCTACACCACTTTGTTCGCAGTCGTCCCCATGCTGACGGTTTTTTTAGTGATTATCTCGTCAATCAAAGCCTTAGAGCCTGCACGTCAACAATTACAGCAGCTGATTTACAGTAATTTTCTACCAAAAACCAGTATCGCTTTTGACAAGGCTTTAAATGCTTTTACAGACAATTCGAGTAATTTAACCATTATTGGGGTGCTGTTCTTATTTGTCACCACCGTAATGATGCTAACCAGTATTGAAACTGCATTTAATAAAATCTGGCGCGTCAAAGAAACACGAAATGGCATTGTGGGCTTTATGCGTTATTGGACCATTATCTCACTTGGTCCTATTTTGCTCGGTAGTGCATTCGTGATTTCATCCACACTGGCATCATTAAATGTACTGAGCAACAACTTTGCAGGCTATGAAGTTAACGGCGCTGCGCTGTTATGGGTGATCTCCTTTGGTTTAACTGTCGTTGGATTTTTCACTTTATATTGGACCATTCCCAATCGTTCAGTGCCTGTACGTTCAGCGATGATTGCTGCCGTGTTTAGTGCAGTGACCTTTGAGTTGGTGAAAAACCTATTTGGTTTTGTTATGACCAATTTTACCAGTTATCAGCTGGTATATGGTGCTTTTGCCGCAGTTCCGATTTTCCTCCTGTGGATTTTTCTGTCTTGGAATGTCGTGCTTTTAGGGGTTGAAATTAGCTATGCCATCACTGCCTTTCATACAGGAAAAACCCAAACCCGCCATCCTGTGTTGATGTTATTGGATATGCTGGAGCTTTTCTACCAAAAGCAAAAAGATGGAAAATCGGTTACGGATCAGGAGGCGTTAAATATTTTAGGACGCGGTGAAATTGGTCGCTGGCCTGCATATGTACGTTTACTCGAAAAACAAAATATTATTAAGCGAACTGAAACTGACCAATATGTACTGGTCAGGAATTTAGATCATCTTGATTTTTGGTCATTTTATAAAGCCCTACCTTATACCCTACCCAACAAAGAAGATGTCGGTCATATTCATGAAGACGATGTTTGGATGCAGCGTATTGGTCCAGCGCTGATCGAATCTGATGATTATTTGGCAGCAAAGCTATCTATTCCGCTTTCGACCATTTTAGATCAGAAATAAATAATGACCTTATTAAAAAAGACCTCAAATTGAGGTCTTTTTTACACATGATGAACCACTTAAACACAACACGAAGCTATTCAATTGAAGAAGTCGATTTCCAACAAATTATGGCACCCAGACTGACCAGCCCTGTGCCCACCCAAAAACTCAATTGCGGATAAACGCCAAGGATAAACATAGACATGACCGTGGACAGAATCGGCATAAAATAAGTCGCTAAAATCAAGATTTTCATGTTGCCGTATTGCATACTTTGGTTCCAATTGCTGTAAGCAATCCCAATCAGTCCACCAAGCACAGCTACAGTCAGCCACAGCTCTAAACTGGGCATAACAAAGGGTTCATCCACTCCAATATGTACCAACCACAGCAAAACCGCAGTGATGCTAAAAAATAGGGGTACACCATTTTGACCCTGTGCATATTTTTTAGTCAGAACACTGTAAATAGGCCAAAGCAAAGCCCCTACAAGTGCAAAGGCATAGGCAATCGGGTTTTGCTTTAAAATCAAGATCAATTGCTGTGAATTTAAAATATCGGGGTTTACCACCAACATCAGTCCCAAAACTGCCAAGAGAAATCCGATGCCTACACACCAGTGAAAATTCAGTTGTTTGGCAAGGATTGAAAATACAATCATCAGTGGCGGCCATAGATAATTGATCATAGCGATGACCAAGACTTGATCTCGATTTTGAGACAGCGCAATCGACACTAAAAACAGAATTTCATAGGCAATAAATAAAGCACCACACCCGATTAAATACGCTTTTGACATCTGTGAAATTCGAGGCAATCCCGTAAGTGCAACAATCAATACCGCGCTAAAGGTATAAATCAAAGCAACCCCTTGTACAGGGCTCAACACTTCGCTCACCAATTTGACCATGCCGACCAAACTTGCCCAAATCAGAATGGATGACAGTCCGAGCCAGGTATAACGATTTCCCCATTGCATATGTTTGGACACCCTATTGTTCATTCTGCTGAGTCTGGCGCGAATACGAAAATGTTCATCTGCAATTTATACTTTTAAGCTTTTCTTCATGCGGATCTAAACCAAATCCACTGAACACATCAAGGAAATTGACATTAAAAAGGGCTACTTATGTAACCCTTTTTCACATCATTTCAGTTCAATAATTCGTTTATAACTGAATTATGGATGGTTAATTTGCAAAAAATTAAACTAAGCCTGCACCGAACTATGCCAAACAAAATCTTGCGTCCGACCTTTTAAAATCATTTTTAGCTGATCACCTGCATGCAGTGGCCCTACACCTGCGGGTGTTCCAGTCATCACCACATCACCTACTTCCAAACGGAACACTTGGCTAATCTCTGCCAGTAATGCACCAATTTCAAAGATCAGTAGTGCGGTATCCCCTTTTTGACGTACAACATCATTTACTTCTAAGCTGTAATGAATGTTCTTCCAGTCAGACACTTCACTGACATCAATCCAATCCGCCAATACGCAAGAACCATCAAAGGCTTTAGCACGTTCCCAAGGCTGACCTTTCTTTTTAAGCGCATCTTGTAAATCACGCAGCGTTAAATCCAAACCTAGAGTAATCGCGCCAATTGCTTCAATCGCTTTAACCGGATCAGTTTCACCGTTTAATGGTCTATCTATACGTAAACTCAGCTCGCATTCGTGATGGCAATTGCCCCAAGCAGGATTCCATGAAATAGCTTGATTCAATGGAATTAAACTACTGGGCGGCTTAATAAATAAAACAGGCTGATCTGGAACAGCATTTCCTAACTCTTTTGCATGATCTGCATAGCTACGACCGACACATACAATTTTTGATGGACCTTGACTCATCTCTTCCCTCTTCTGTTTTATGGCATCTTCATTCATATAATGTTGTTATTTTTTAAACGTATTTTCAAATAATGTCTGGTCTGCCGTGTTTTCAAATGCACGTTTAGGCACAATAACCACCGTATGATTTTTCAACTCAATCATATAGGTCAGTTTGCCCACAACGAACTTTTGAACATCTTGATAATTGAACGCTTGATTGGGACGACCACTCGAAATCAGCTCTGCGGAATCTTGAAATAAATCGATACCTTGCTCACTTTTGCCAAATTGATATTTAATAAATTGGCGCTTGAACATCATCGGTAAAAACCAATAGCGCATAATCAGTTGCAAGATAATAAAAAAACCACCGAGTGCAACATAGTAGCGCCCTACGCCTTCCATGCCTAAATATAAACCCCAAATCACAATCGCTACACTGACCAAAGGCGTTAAAAACCGAGTGAATTGTTTCTTTCCAAAAGTGGCCAATGCAAAACCATCTTGAGACTCTTCTAAACTTAAGAAATAACGTACAGATAAGGCAGGCTGGGTATCGGACATAGCAAATTCAACAGTTTTTCGTACAAGTTGCCCCAGATATTACACTAGATTAAGCCTTTGCATGATGATGTTGACTGGTTTTTCTTATCGGAATTTACACAAGCACACTGTTCATCAAATCTATGCACAGATTAGACTTTTCAGCGATATCTATCGTGAAGATTGAATTGAAACATTCAACTAAAAACAAAAAATAAGGATATGAAGATTGAAAACAATTTATACGCTGATTTGGATCAGTCTGCTCAGCTTATACAGTTTCGCACACGCCGAAATCATGCCATGGAAAGACGATATTCCGAGCAGCTTGCAACCCTTTCAAAATAATCTTCAGTTGTTAGCAAATTTAGCTCAAGACCGCATTGTGATTTATGCGCATCCTGCAACACGTACCTCAGTACCCACGTTGAAAAATGCAAATCC
>CAZOGM010000041.1:0-20986 GCA_964579445.1 uncultured Acinetobacter sp. | reverse complement strand
AGTTCCATCATCAGTTCAAGCATTTTCTCTTCAGCTTTTTCTAATTTAGCTTTCAGTTCCGTTTGCTCATTCATCAGCTTTAACAAATCATTTTTACGTGATGCTTCATACAAGCCAGTATCACCGAGTAAAACTTCGATTTCAGCCAAACGTGGTTGAGTCTTGGCAATTTCAGCGTCTAATTTTTCAATATTTTTGCGTACTGGACGGCTCAGCTCACGGCGACGAGCCGCTTCCTTACGCTGTGCCTCTTTATCACCTTTAGATGCCACTGGTTTTGCCACGACTTGTGATTTCACTGGAGCCGCTGGTTGTTGCCCTGATTTCATCATGTCGATCCGTGCTTGACGCAACCAATCTGCATACGCCGTTAAGTCACCATCAAACTCACGACTTTGACCGCCATGAACCAGAATCAGCTCATCACATACGCTCGCAATCAATTGACGTTCATGCGATACCAGAACCACAGCGCCTTCAAAATCAGTCAGTGC
Source organism: uncultured Acinetobacter sp. (assembly GCA_964579445.1). Classification (GTDB taxonomy): domain Bacteria; phylum Pseudomonadota; class Gammaproteobacteria; order Pseudomonadales; family Moraxellaceae; genus Acinetobacter. The sequence goes on along the minus strand of CAZOGM010000041.1, from coordinate 20,492 downwards.
CATAGTTAGAGCATGACGCATATCCAAGTCTAGATGGTTGGTTGGCTCATCGAGAATCAATACGTTTGGACGTTGCCATACAATTAACGCCAAGGCTAAGCGCGCACGCTCACCACCAGAGAAGCTTTCGCTTGGCGTATCCATACGTTCACCAGAGAAACCAAAGCTACCCAAGAATGAACGAAGACTGGCTTCACTGATTTTCTTATCTGCAATACGTGCCAACTGCAACATTGGACTGGCATTGCCATCCAAGGCATCCATTTGATGCTGTGCAAAGTAACCAATATTTAAAAGTTCAGAGTCTTTACGTGTCCCTTGAATCAGTTGCAGATCACCCACCAATGATTTAATGAGGGTTGATTTACCTGCCCCGTTCATGCCCAATAAACCAATACGACTGGTTGGGGTAATCTGTAAACTCACATTGGTCACAATCAGCTTGTCACCATAACCAATATCTGCATTTTCAAGCTCAAGCAAAGGCGAGCTCATTTTGGTTGGTTCACGGAAACTAAACGTAAACGGCGTATCAACATGCGCAGCAGAAAGTTCCTGCATACGTTCAAGTTGTTTAATACGGCTCTGTGCCTGTTTTGCTTTGGTCGCTTGTGCTTTAAAACGGTCAATATATTTTTGCAAATGCGCACGTGTTTCTAATTGCTTTTCATAGGCTTGTTGTTGCTGTGCCAAGCGTTCACTACGGGTACGTTCAAACGTCGAATAGTTACCGGTGTACATAATCAATTCTTGATTTTCGATATGTAAAATATGATCAGTAATGGCATCTAAGAAGTCACGGTCATGTGAAATCAGGATCAATGTACCTTCATAAGCTTTTAACCAATCTTCTAACCACAGGATCGCATCTAAGTCCAAATGGTTGGTCGGTTCATCCAGAAGTAATAAGTCTGAACGGCTCATCAATGTACGTGCAAGGTTCAGACGCATACGCCAGCCGCCTGAAAAGCTGGATACATCAAGCCCTGACTGATGTTCAAAGAAGCCCAAACCTGCCATCAATTGTGATGCTTTTGATGGTGCAGTATAGCCATTGATTTCATCAAAACGACCATACAAATGCGCAAGTTCATCATCAGACAATGTATCTGGCTGATCTAACTTGTTTTGAATGTCCCAAAACTCTTCATCACCTGACAATACAAAATCAATCGCTTTCATATCCAGCGCTTTGATTTCCTGCGCCATATGCGCAACTGTCCAGACTGCTGGGCGTGTAAGCGATCCACTGTCAGATTCCATGCCACCCAAAAGTGCATTGAAGAGCGTTGATTTACCTGCGCCATTTACGCCAGTTAAACCGATTTTCCAACCTGGATGAAGTTGCATTGACGCTTTTTGAAATAAAACACGTCCACCGCGGCGTATAGAAAGTTGGTCTAACTGAATCATGAATCTTCAAACTATTGAGTACTGGATGCGGCATTTTAAAGGATAAACACGGTCAGAACCAAAAATTATCAAATATATTAAAAAATAGTCATTTTAAAAAATGCTGTCATAAAAAAGCCATCTCTGATGGATGGCTTTTTCACTTAAGGTATTGGGAATTAATCTATGAAGGTGACTTTTGCAATGGCTTTTTTACCCGCTTGCACAATCACGGTTTTATTCTCAGAAATTGAGAATGAAGCATCTACCACTTGCCAATCGACTTTAACGGCTCCACGTGAAACAGCATCTTTGGCTTGTGCTGCATTCGCAGTTAAGCCTGCCGCGCGCACGATAGACGCAATAAACATTTCACCACCAAACTCACCACGTGAAATCGTTACTTCAGGCGTCCCTTCAGGAAGTTCACCTTCAGTAATAATATTGCCTGCACCTTTATGTGCATTGGCAGCCGCATCCGCACTGTGGAAACGCTCAACCAATTCAAGTGCAAGAATCTTTTTCACTTCTTGTGGGTTACGCCCTTCTGCCACTTCTTTAAGTAAAAGTTCAATTTCTTCTACAGATTTGAAACTGAGCAATTCGAAATAACGCTCGATTAAGCTGTCTGGCATAGACAATACTTTTTGATACATTGCACCAGGTGCATCAAATACACCAATGTAGTTATTTAAAGATTTAGACATTTTATTGACGCCGTCTAAACCTTCCAAAATAGGCACTGTAATACAGACTTGTGCTTCTTGGTCATAACGACCTTGTAAGGTACGACCCATCAACAAGTTAAAAGTTTGGTCTGTACCACCAAGTTCAACGTCAGCTTCAAGTGCAACTGAGTCATAACCTTGAACCAGTGGATACAAAAATTCATGAATTGCAATCGGCTGATGGTTGTTATAACGCTTGGTGAAATCATCACGCTCAAGCATACGTGCAACCGTTTGCTGTGAAGCCAATTGAATTAAATCTGCAGCAGATTTTTGCGCAAACCATTCAGAGTTAAACACCACTTTGGTTTTGTTTGGATCCAAAATTTTAAACACTTGTTCTTGATATGTTTTTGCATTTTCTAAGACTTGTTCACGTGACAACGGCGGGCGAGTTGCGCTCTTCCCCGTTGGATCACCAATCATGGCGGTATAGTCACCAATCAAGAATAGAACTTCATGCCCTAAATCTTGAAACACTTTGAGTTTATTAATAAGAACCGTATGACCAAGATGTAAGTCAGGTGCTGTCGGGTCAAAGCCCGCTTTAATTTTTAGGGGGCGATTTTGTTTTAATTTCTTTAGAAGATCTTCTTCAGAAATAATTTCATGCGTGCCTCGTTGAATGAGGGCAAGTTGTTCTTCAGCTGCGAGGAAATTTGACATTACAAAACCCAAATACATCAGTTGTTCAAATTGTGCGATATACTAACACTTTTTCAGCATATTGCAGGCTTTAGAATCATCATGACAGCGATCTATATTGGGGTAATGACAGGCACAAGCATGGACGGTGTCGACATTGTTGCTGCTTCTTTCGATCCACTCAAACTGCATGCGACGCTCACTTTAGCGTTTGATCCTGACCTGCGTGATGAGTTAATGGCGCTGACGCTCCCTGATGACAACGAAATTGATCGCATGGGCAAAGCGGATGTTGCTTTGGCACAAATGATTGGTCATGGTATTAATCAACTCATCACTGAAAATAAACTCGACAAAACACAAATTAAAGCCATTGGTTCACATGGTCAGACCATTCGTCACCGTCCTGAACATGGTTTTACCCTACAAATTGGTGATCCGAACATCATCACTGAAATCACCCAAATTCCAGTAATTTCAGATTTTCGTCGCCGTGATATGGCAGCAGGCGGTCAAGGTGCTCCTCTTGTTCCTGCTTTTCATCAAGCCTTGTTTCAACATGAATCAATTCATCGGGTGATTTTGAATTTAGGTGGCATTGCCAATGTCAGTATGCTGCCTGCTGGAAATCCGCAAGGGGTATACGGTTTCGATACTGGCCCTGCCAATATTTTAATGGATGCATGGTGTCATCGTTATACAGGGCAACCTTTTGATGAAAATGGCAGTTGGGCAGCCTATGGGCAACCGATACGTGCCCTACTCGATCGCTTACAAGAACACGAGTTTTTCTCTAAAGAACCGCCAAAAAGCACAGGTCGTGAGGACTTTAATTTGGAATGGCTAGATGAGCAAATTTCAGATTGGCGCAATGACTCAGAATATGAAGAGCTTGAAGATACGCCTGAAAATGTACAAGCCACGCTGTTAAAAGTCACGACACGTGCGATTAAAAAAGCCATTTATCGCTCTGGTATGGACACCGGTGAAGTTTATGTTTGTGGCGGTGGTGCATACAATTCGCACTTGCTTGAACAACTGCGCTGGCGGTTACGTAAACACAATTGGTCAGTACAAACCACTTCAGTGCTTGGTTTAGCGCCTACATGGGTGGAAGGCACAGCCTTTGCTTGGCTTGCGATGCGCTTCATGCACCAGCTGAGTGGTAATTTACCTCAAGTGACGGGTGCAACAGATTACCGTGTATTAGGCACAATCACTGCTGTTTAGTTCAATCTTAAATGTGCAAAAATTCAGCTTAATACTTTAAAAGCCAGACCCTGTGATTGGCTTTTTTTATTGAGCTGTCTGTTTGACCTTAAAATGAAAACACATCAAATCTTTGCGTATTCAGTTCTCAATGCAGTGATTTGTCCATTAATCAAATAAAAGATGATTTTAGTCATCCTCAACTCACTAGACAATCTTCGACCTTATTTCACGACTAATTGACCTGTAATGCGCTGTCATCATATGCAAATCCCCGTAAGATAAAAATATGACCTTAACTTCAGCATTGAAGAATGAACCTAAAACAACAAAGAATAGAACAGTTTCAGCGCAGTGATCTCACTTTTGATGTGATCGATTCTGGGCCTATGCATGGAAAACCGATTGTACTGCTACATGGTTTCCCTGAAACGGCGCAAAGTTGGGCAGAGACTGCAAGTGAATTGAATCGTCAGGGATTTCGTACTTATGCGATCAATCAACGTGGTTATAGTTTAAGTGCCCAACCTCAATCTCGCTCGGCTTATAAAAGCGCTGAATTGGTCGCAGATGTGCATGCCCTGTTAAACATTATCAATCAACCTGTCTATTTGGTGGGTCATGATTGGGGTGCCGTAGTCGCATGGGAAGTTGCGCTGACCCATCCCAATCAAATTCAGCATTTAACTGCAGTTTCTGTCCCGCATAAAGCTGCTTTTTTAAAGTCTATGCTCAGCAGTAATCAATTGTTCAAGTCTTATTATATTGGGCTATTTCAACTGCCAAAAATTCCTGAAATGCTGTTTGAAAAACTTCCGAGTGTTGGACGTTCACTGTTGAAATCTACAGGTATGACCGAGCAACAGCTTCACGATTTTCAAAAAGACATGGTCGATGCAAAACGATTAACTGGGGCACTGAATTGGTATCGTGGTTTGCCATTTAGTTCAAATCGATATTTAAAACAAAAGGTGAAAGTCCCAACCCTCTTTATTTGGGGTAAATATGATTCAGCCGTAGGTCAAAAAAGTGTTGAACTGAATAAAGACTATGTAGATGCAGCATATACAGAGGTCATACTGGATGCGACACATTGGATTCCAACGCAAAATGCCAAACAGCTGTCTGAATTGATCATTCAAAATATAACTAAGCCCTAAACGGGCGTGCCATACCAGAAACTAAAAATCCCTCAATATTTGAGGGATCTTTTCTATTCATATTTGATTTTAGATCGAGAAAGATGAACCACAACCACATGTCGTTGTTGCATTTGGGTTTTGCACCACAAAGCGTGAACCTTCCAAACCTTCCAAATAATCGACTTTCGAGCCAACTAAATATTGATAGCTAAGTGAGTCAACCAACATTTTCACATCACCATTTAAAAACTCAGCATCATCTTCATTTTGGCTTTCTGCAAAGTTAAACCCGTAAGAAAAACCAGAACATCCACCACCTGTTACATAAACACGTAGCATAAGATCCTGATTTCCTTCGCTGTCACGAAGTTGACGAACTTTATTCGCAGCATTGTCAGTCAGCTCAAGTACTTGGGCAGTCATGGGGATTTCCTCAAAAATAAAATTGGCTTCAAAATAAAAAGACCATAAATTAAGTATAACATACTCAATATATGGTCATAACTCGAACTTTAAAGATTATTCAGAGTGAATTTGTCAGGATTCAGCCTGCCTTACCCAAACTTATTTATAGTTCTCATCTTGTAGACCACATTCAAAATTACTTGGGTCATTTTTACAGCGGAATTGCCAAAGTAACTTCATCATTTGTTTGTTATACACGCCTTGCTTGGTCAAACTAATTCGTGCTTCACGCATTAATTTTTGATAGCCCGGTTTATCGCCTGCTGGAACATTCATCCAATATTTTGCAGGAATATCAGCTTTCATTTTTCCTAAGATTGAATTGGCACGAGGTAACTGAGATTTGATCCAATCACGCGATTTTTGACCATATCCTGCTGGAAATTTATCATGACGAATAATTAAATTGCCTGTCACTTGCAAAATTGGATAGTTGACAATTGCACCTTTTGTACCCAAACCTTTATGTAGCTCTAATGGTCTAAACACAGCAGCAGGTGCACCAATAATATCGACCTGACCGTTGTTAAATTTACTACCAAAATTGGTCACATCCGCGCTTACTGCCTGCGCACCAATTTGTTGAACCATAATTTTTTGCGCTTGGTCATAATCAAGTACTGCAATTTTTTTACCCGCAGCTTTAGCCACAGTGTTGATACTGCGGTCACGTACCATCAGGTAAGCATCACCAACAGGGACTACCCCAACAACTTCATAGTTACCATTTTTCATATACTTGGCGAAAGTTGGGCTTGCCATTCCTTGCATTACTTTGACTGCGAGATTTAAATCTGTAATCGCACCAATTGCATCCAGTGATCCTGTGAAATTATTAAACTGACGGCCGCGCATCCCCGTGATACTTACCGCATCACATTTGCCTGCTTTAAAATCTTCTGCAATCACGCCTTCGTTTTGCCCAACTCTGAGCTCAATGTCTGCGCCCCACTGTTTGGCTGCCAACTGATAATCTTTCATTAGTGCATAAACATCACCACTTTTACCCACCAAATCAAATACACACATGACTTGTTTAGCTTGGGTAACTGAGGTCACTGCCATTAATCCTGCCGCGCAGGCAATCGTTTTTGACCAATTCATTTTTATTTATCCTTCATTCATTTTATTTATTCTGATTTGAACAGGGTTCAATGATCAGCTATTTGCAATGGGCATATACCCCATCGCGTCCTTTTCCAATTCTTATGTCTTTAGCAGGTTTAAATTATGATCTGAACATTAAACAACTTGATCATGATTCTAATCAACTAAATATGATTTATTGTGAAATAAGCATACTTTTTATATATAAATCTACAATGGCAGAAATGACGTAAAATTTCAAAAAAAAATCCTAGAATAATTCTAGGATTTCTTCATATTAATCAGCGTTATTCACCGCCAAGTGAACACTCAAAATTGGATTTATCGACAGAGCAGCGCGCTTTTTTCAGTACTGACATCATTGCAGGGTCATAAATACCTTGCTTGGTCAGGTCTAAACGACCTTCACGTAGCAATTTTTGATATTTAAGTTTGTCTTCTGCACTTAAATTCATTTTGTATTTGGCTGGAATTTCATTTTCTAAACGCTTAATCATATTAAAGCTCTTAGGCAAATTCTTCACAAACCAATCACGCGAGTTCTGACCAAATCCTGCTGGAAATTTTTCAGGACGTAACACCAAGTCCGCTGTAATTTGAAGAACAGGGAAGTTAAACATTGCCCCGTTTGTCCCTAGACCTTTGTAAATTTCTAATGGCTTATAGGCATAAGCAGGTGCGCCGACCATATCGACCTGACCATTGTTAAACTTGGCAACAAAGTTCGATACATCGGATGGAACGGCTTGTGCACCGACGCGTTGTACCATAATTTTTTGTGCCGCATCATAACTTAGAACAGCAAACTTTTTACCTGCTGCTTTTTCAATCGAATCGATTTTTTTATCACGAACAAAAATAAAGGCTGAACCAAGTGGTGCAATACCACCAATTTCATACTTTTTGCCCCCTAGATTGGTGTTCATTTTCGCAGCATTACGTTTGTCTAAAGCAAAAGTAATGGCTTTCTGAGCAATGGCATTACTCGGTGCACCACCCAATGAGTCAATCGAGCCAACAAATTTATTATATTGACGGGCACGCATTGCTGTCATAAATACAGCATCACATTTTCCTGCTTTAAAATCATTATCCGCTACGGCTTCGTCTTGACGAGGAACTAAATTAATATCTCCCCCCCACGCTTTGGCAGCCAGTGCCCATTCTTGAGCCATTTGATAAGATTCACCCGATTTACCCAGTAAATCGAATACACATACATCTATTTTCGCTTGAGCAGTTGAAACCATACCCACTGTTGACGCAGCAAATAGCGCGAGCGTTATTTTTTTCATTGTCGCATCCTTCATTATTTTGTCAGGAAAGTCGTTTTTTCCATTTTTCAATACTAATCACAATTTCTGTAAAAAAATAGAGCTATTACTCTATTTTTTTGTTTCTAAAAATACTGTTCAATTTCAATATGTAAATATCGAGATTTAAAAAATTATTCTCCGCCCAAAGAACACTCGAAATTAGTTCGCTCAACTGCACAGCGCGCACGCTTCAAAACACGCATCATGCTTGGGTCATAAATACCCCGCTGCGTAAGTTCAATCCGCCCATCTCTCAGCAATTTTTGATAACGGATTTTGTCTTCAGCCGATACATTTAATTTATATTTAGCGGGAATTTCGGCTTCAATTTTCCTTAACACACTATAGGTTTTCGGCAATTGGCGTAAAGACCATGCACGGGATTGTTGACCAAATCCTTCCGGAAATTTAGCTTGTCTTAGAATCAAATCTCCGGTGACATTCACCACTGGAAAAGTAAACATTGCGCCTTTATTGCCTAAACCTTTATAGATTTCTAAGGGCTTAAATGCATAACCCGGTGCAGCAATTGAATCCACTTCGCCACTGTTAAATTTACGTGCAAAATTAGAAATATCAGAGGGCACACCTACCGCACCCACCCGTTCTACTGCCATTTTTTGTGCAATATCATAATGTAAATACGCAAATTTTTTCCCAATGCCTTTCTCAATGGTATCCATGGCACGATCACGCACAAAAATATAAGCAATCCCCAATGGACTAATGGCTGCAACTTCATACTTTTCGCCCTTAATGGTGGTCACCAATCGTTTGGCATTACGCTCATCAAGTACATAGGTAATCGCTTTTTTGGAAATTTCATTGCTCGGTACACCGCCAAGTGCATCAATTGAACCGGCAAATTTATTGTATTCACGCGAACGCATGGTGGTGATTGCCACAGCATCACATTTGCCATTTTTAAAATCTTTATCCGCTTGCTCTTCTTTTTGATATGCCACCAATTTGATATCAGTACCCCAATTTTTTGCAGCAAGTGCCCATTCTTCCATCAGTTTATAAGACTCACCTGCACGACCAAGTAAATCAAAAATACAGACAGTTTGCTGGGTATTGGCCAAAGCCTGTTGGCTAAAGACTGCACTCAAGATTGAGGCAAAGAAGATACTTTTTAGTTTCATTTTCATTATCCATAACATCATTTTTATTTTTGACTCTTTATGATTTGAGTCTATAAACTTAACTTGCGTACGCAATTGTATTTTCAATTGTGTATCACTTGTTTTATCGAACTTAATTATTTTTAACGTGGAATAACACGCAATATAAAGTTCAGATTCTGTTCTCGATTTATCTTTTGCGTTTAGCTTAACCTATTCTTTTCATTTTGATAAATATGATTTTGTAAATGCTGATATAAGGTGAAATTGAATGATCTTGACGAAAAAAAACACCCCGAAGGGTGTCTTTTTATCTGTATCGATTAAGCATCAATGTCTGCATTTAATGCATTTTCTTCAATAAAGGCACGACGCGGTTCAACATCATCCCCCATCAAACATGAGAACATACGATCTGCTTCAATCGCATCATTGATGGTCACTTGAAGCATGTTGCGGTTTTCAGGATCCATAGTGGTCTCCCAAAGTTGATCCGCATTCATCTCGCCCAAACCTTTGTAGCGTTGAATCATCATGCCGCGACGTGAGTCAGACAAAATATGTTGCCAAGCATCATGGAAAGTTGTGACGTTAATACGTTTATCGCCTTTCTGTAAATATGCGCCTTCTTCAAGCAAAGTGAACCAGCTCTTCGAATTTTGTAGTAGACGTTTGTATTCACCTGAGGCCAATAATGCCTGATCCAGCAAATAATGATGCGGTAGATTGTGTACAAACACAGTCAATCTTGGCCAGAAATGCTTAACAACTGTACCATCTGCATGTTCTTTGTCGAATGATTCTAAAGACAATTCTGGACGCAAACTTGGTTGATACTTCGCAATAGAAAGTTGGAGTTGCTCAGCCCAGTGTTGCACATAAGCTTCATCATGGTTTTGATCCAATTTGAATGCTTCTAGACCCAACAAACCGTCCAGCAAACTTGCAGGATAACGGAGCGTTAAACGATTCAAACTCTTCTGAGAAACTTGGTAATCTGCAATGACTTTTGCCAAAGACTCACCACGAATAGCAGGTGCCTCTGCACTCACGTGAAGTTCAAGCTCATCAATCGCATTTGAAATAAGGTAGGTTTCAAGCGCATCATTGTCTTTCAAATACTGCTCTTGCTTGCCTTTTTTCAGCTTATACAGCGGTGGCTGTGCAATATAAATATAACCACGTTCCACAAGCTCAGGCATTTGACGGAAGAAGAAGGTCAACAGTAGCGTACGAATGTGCGAACCATCGACGTCGGCATCCGTCATAATGATAATTTTGTGATAACGCAGTTTATCTGGATTATATTCTTCACGACCGATACCACAGCCCAATGCTGTAATGAGCGTGCCGACTTCTTGTGAAGAAATCATTTTGTCGAAACGTGCACGTTCAACGTTTAGAATTTTACCTTTGAGCGGCAAAATGGCTTGCATCTTACGGTTACGACCTTGCTTTGCCGAACCGCCTGCAGAGTCACCCTCGACCAAGTAAAGTTCAGACAATGCTGGATCTTTTTCTTGGCAATCTGCAAGTTTGCCAGGTAGACCTGCAATATCTAATACGCTTTTACGGCGAGTTAATTCACGTGCTTTACGTGCAGCATCACGTGCGCGCGCCGCATCAATAATTTTGCCCGCAATCGATTTAGCAGCAGCAGGGTTTTCCAATAAATACTCAGAAAATGATTTATTCATTGCCTGCTCGACCGCCGTTTTCACTTCACTCGATACCAATTTTTCTTTGGTTTGTGAAGAGAATTTTGGATCAGGCACTTTGACAGACACAATCGCAGTTAAACCTTCACGCGCATCGTCACCTGTCACTGCAACTTTTTCTTTTTTGAGAATATTTTCGCTATCTAAATACTGATTTAAACCACGCGTTAATGCTGCACGGAAACCCGCCAAATGCGTACCACCGTCTTTTTGTGGAATGTTATTGGTAAAACAGCGCACATTTTCTTGGTAAGTATCATTCCACTGCAACGCCACTTCCACCGTGATCCCTGTTTCAGGCACTTCATTGGTAAAATGGAAAATATCATTTAAATGCGTTTTGCCTTGGTTGATATATTTTACAAACTCAGACAAACCGCCTTCATAATCAAAAATATGTTCAGCAGCAATACGGTCATCACGCAGCACAATACGAACGCCTGCGTTTAAAAACGAAAGCTCACGTAAACGACGCGCTAAAATATCCACATTGAAAATAGTTTGAGAGAAAGTCAATTCACTTGGATAGAATCGAACCGTTGTCCCTGATTCTTCAGTTTCACCAATTTCACGTAGTTTATAAACTGGATCACCGTGATGATATTCTTGTTCAAACACCTTGCCCGCACGGCGAATATTCAGCAGTAATTTACTCGACAATGCATTTACAACAGATACACCTACACCGTGTAAGCCGCCAGATACCTTATAACTATTGTCATCAAATTTACCGCCCGCGTGCAGAATCGTTAAAATCACTTCTGCTGCAGAGACACCTTCTTCAGGGTGAATATCAGTGGGAATACCACGACCATTGTCAGACACACTGACAGATTCATCTTCATGAATGATAACTAGAATTTCGTCGCAGTGTCCTGCAAGTGCTTCATCAATCGCATTATCAACAACCTCGAACACCATATGGTGTAAGCCTGAACCATCGTCAGTATCACCAATATACATGCCCGGGCGTTTACGAACAGCATCAAGACCACGTAATACTTTGATACTAGAGGAATCATAAGCCTTTTCAGTGGTTTGTTCTATTTGAGAAGTCGCTTGTTCTTCTGAACTCATGGTTGCTCCCTAGTGAAAAAAGGTCTATCCAAAATGGGGAAATTGTCAAAACTATTGCACAACAACTTGAACTTGACCATTTTCAACATTGAATAATTGGTATGAAATTGCTAAATCATGTAAATGCTTTTTTACAGATTCGTGGTCTAAAGTGGTTAAAAAAACCTGACTGCCAAGTTGGCTCAATCGCTCTATTAACCGCTGCTGCGCAGTTAAATCTAATTCTGCTGTTACATCATCTAATAATACCACAGTTTCCTTATTACAAGAATGAAGCATTGCAATCTGAGACAGTTTTAAAGCCATGATCAGCAGTTTCTTTTGCCCACGTGACAGCACCACATCCGCGTCCCCTGTAGGGGTCTTTAAACGGATATCCGCACGATGTGGACCATATTCGGTATAGCGTCGATCGAGGTCTTTTTGATGATATTGTAATAAGTCTTCAGCCAAACCTTGTTCAGTATGAAAGCCTGGCGAATACTCCATTTCAATTTTGAGATCGGGCAATAATTTTGCTAAATCTTCTTGAAAATAAAGCTTCCACTGCTCCACGATTTCAACCCGCTGTGAATGCAATATTTCACCATATTCACTGAGCATTTTATTCCATGGCTCAAGATCAATTAGACTGAGATTACGTTTCGTTTTAAGCAAACTATTACGCTGCTTTAAAGCACGCGAATAATACTGCCACGCATGATAAAATTCAGGTTCCACGTGAAACATCAGCCAATCTAACAATTGGCGTCTGGGCTTTGCACCATGATCAATAATATCTGTACTGAGCGGATCTATGAGCTGTAAAGGTAAAATCTTTGCCAGTTGACCTTGCGTTGCAACGCTGTCGCCATTGACCTTGATCACCTGTTCACCTGAGATCAGTTTTTGCATGCCTATTTTTTCTGTCGCAGATTGAGCAAACACAATCGCATCGGCGGTGTCATTTTGAATATAATGTTTGGGTATATGGGTTCGAAAAGATCGCCCTGTAGCAAGCAAATGAATGGCTTCTAAAACTGAAGTTTTACCGGAACCATTTTGACCATAAAAAACATTAAACGGCTGCAAATCGAAGAGTGCAACCGTTTTTAAGTTTCGTACACGTTGTATATTTAAACGCGCAATATGCATATTTTTTTCTGACTAGACTGTGCTGACTTAAACACGCATTGGCATCACGACATAGGTCTGATCTTGTTGCAAGGGATCTTGTACGAGTACCGACTGATTTGCTTCAGTCATGGTCATCAGCACATCATCGCCATCCAACACACCCAATACATCTAAAATGTACTGCGCATTAAATGACATTTCCATTGGAGTATTGGCATATTGAATCGCCAAATCTTCTACGGCTTCATCTTGCTCAGGATTATTGGCACGAAGCTGTAAAGAATCAGCGCTAAAATTTAAGAATACGCCACGTAATTTCTCATTACTTAAAATTGCGACACGCTGTAAAGATTGTTTAAACACATCATGCGCAATGGTGACCATTTTGTCACCACCACGTGGAATCACACGGCGATAATCAGGGAATTTACCATCAATCAATTTGGTGCTAATCCGTACAGTAATATTGGCTTGTTCTTTATCACGCTGTGGAATTTGTAAAGTCACATTTAACAGTTCACGACCAATTAAAAGTGCCAATTGATTGTCTTCAATACTGAGTAAACGCTGAAGCTCACCCACTGCTTTACGTGGAACAATCGCTTGTACCAACTGGCTTGCAGTTGATTGCGCCAAAGTCTCACACAGGGCCAAGCGGTGACCATCTGTGGTTACAGCACGTAATTGGTTTTGATCAATCTCAAGTAAAGTGCCTGTCAAATAAAAACGTACATCTTGTACAGCCATCGCAAATGAGGTTTTTTCAAATAGACGTTTGAGTTCACGTTCAGTGACTTGGACTTGTGTGCCTTGACTATTTTCAATGCTGAGTAATGGGTAATCTTCAGCGGGAAGCGTACCAAGGACAAAACGGCTGTTGCCTGATTTTAAAATACAGCGCTGATCTTCCGTAATGTGTAGATCGATTAAGGCTGCATTCGGCAGTGACTTACAAATATCGACCAACTTACGTGCAGGAACCGTGGTTTCCCCTGCTTGTAGACATGCACCTTCAATAAGCGGGGTACTTGCCACCAATTCAACTTCCAAATCTGAACCCGTTATAGTTAGGGCTTGTTCAGTCACTTGAATTTTTACGTTTGAAAGAATGTTCAAAGTATGACGACGCTCAACAGCACCGACCACATGAGATAAAACATTCACTAAGCTTTCTTTCGCGATTTTCAAACGCACGGTGGATTTCCTCTAAAAAACAGAATATTTACAAATAAAATTTAATTTTTAGCCATGTACTATGCGGCAGATTATGCCGCATTGCAAGACGAGATTTAAGTCAAAAATCAGCTTTGAAGTAAGCGCATGAGGTTCTTGTAATCCTCATTAAAAATAGGATCTTCAGCTCTTAAACTCTGTACTTTTTCACACGCATGCATGACCGTACTATGGTCACGGCCACCAAAAGCCATCCCAATTTCAGGAAAGCTGTCACCGGTTAATTCGCGTGCTAAACCCATTGCCATTTGACGAGGGCGAGCAAAAATACGCGTCCGCTTTGGACCAACCAATTCTTTGAGTGGAATACGGAAGTACTCACTCACCACACGCTGAATGTTTTCAGTACTGATGGTTCGCGCACGTATGGCGAGCACATCTTTAAGAGATTCACGCACAACTTCTAGATCAATGGGCGTGCCTTTGAAACGCGAGATCGCCACTACTTTATTTAAAGCACCTTCGAGTTCACGAACGTTGGCAACCACTTGCTGCGCAATAAACAATGCACAGTTACGAGGTAATTCAATCGCATTACTCTCTGCCTTTTTCAGCAAAATTTCAATGCGTGTTTCAATATCCGGAGGTTCAACACCCACAGATAGCCCCCAAGAAAAACGCGACACTAAACGCGGATCAAGTTCAGTTAATTCTTTAGGATAACGATCTGAGGTTAAAATAATCTGTTTTGATTCATCAAGCAGTGCATTGAAGGTATAGAAAAACTCGACCAAACTGGCTTCTTTACCCGCCAAAAGATGAATATCATCGACCAATAACAAATCGAGTGAGCGGCAATTTTTCTTAAACTCTTCAACCTTGCCCTTTTGCAATGAGCTGACAAAATCTTGTACAAAACTTTCTGCAGTCATATACATCACACGCGCATTTGGCTTGGCTTGTAATAACGCATTCCCTACGGCTTGCATTAAATGGGTCTTACCCAAACCAGTCGGTCCATATAAAAACAATGGATTGTGCTGTGATTCACCCAACTGGGTTAAGACCTTACGACAGGTTTCAGCCGCCATTTGGTTAGAACGACCTTCGACAAATAAAGCAAAATTGAACAAGGGATTAAGCAAGCGCTTTTTTGCATTCTTGGCTGGAATCAGCTCTTGATGTTCTTTTTTTGATTTGTAATGGGTTGCTTGAGTGGGTACTGACTCTAAAGCAGAAGTCGTCGTTGCAGGTTGTTCAGCAGCAGATAAAATCGCACCAGGGCGTGAATCCACCAAAATTTCAACTTTGCGCACACGCCCTTCAGACATTTGCTCAGCCAAAATGGTAATCAGTTCAAGATGATGTTCTTGAATATATCGTGTCCAATAGGGATTTGGCGCATAAAGTTTTAATACACCTTCAACTTCTTCAGCGACCAATGGACGAATCCACATCGCAAAGACGTTATCAGAGAGCTCTTGTCGTAAGCGATTTAAGCAGTCCGTCCACAGCATGTGAAACCCCTTATTCCATTTAAATTTAAAAACACCCCACCACATCTCTTGAACACATCGGGGGTGGCAATCATAACCAAGTTATCCACATCTGTCATGAGTATTTCACCCAAAAATAGCAAAAGAATAAATTTAAATTCAAAAAAACATCCAAACTTTAAATTTAAATCGCATGTGGATAAGCTTTTCCACAAGCTGTGGATAAATAAATCATTAAACTTATCCGCAAATTATGCGCACCATAAGTACAGGCTTACCAACAACCTAAGATATTGATTTTTATTTTAAATATAAGGATTTCCACAGAAAAATAAGCTCCTAATAATAATAAACTTAAATTTATAAATTTGAATTTATATATTACGACAAAGAAATCTGGGGATAAAAACAAATAATCTAAATTTAAATTCAAACAACAAGATATTTAGTGGAAAAGATTAAAGCTATGGATAACTCTGAGGATATTGTTGTAGATATCTTAATTATATATTATAAAACAATAATTTAGATTGTTAATGATCAAATTAGACAAGATTGATGATTCTTTTTAAACACAAGTCCTCATATCAGAAACCATGTAACAAAAACTGTTAAATCTTGACAGAACAAAGAATGCGCAATACAATCGCGAACCTTTATAGAACACCAATTTTGGAGTTTCGATATGAAACGTACTTTCCAACCATCTGAATTAAAGCGCAAACGCGTTCATGGTTTCCGCGCACGTATGGCTACTAAAGCAGGTCGTCAAGTATTAGCTCGTCGTCGTGCAAAAGGTCGCCAAAGCCTAACTGTTTAATCGCAGTTAGTCTTATCGACGATATGGGTGTTATGACACTTTATAGTTTCAGTCCTGAGGTGAGAATCCGATGTGCTGCAGATTACAAAGGTGTATTTGATGGTGCGCTTTTTAAAGTGCATCAACCCCATTTCCTCTTTCTTGCAAAATGTACTGAACAGCCGAAAAGCCGTTTAGGAATCGTTGTCGCCAAGAAAAAAGTGCGCCGTGCGCACGAAAGAAATCGAATAAAACGTATTGCTCGTGAAAGCTTTCGCTTACATCAGCAACAACTCGATGTATTGGATATTGTGGTTATGCCAAAAGTCGGTATAGAAGCAGTACCTAATGCTGAATTGCATCAACAGTTACAATTTGCTTGGCAGAAGCTTCAGCGTCTTGTAAAAAAACATCAAAAAATATCTATTTCCTCTCCTCAAAATTAGAGGTGACCAATGGTTCGTATATTGCATTGGTTGATTCGTTTCTATCAAATTGCGATTAGTCCGCTCCTTGGACCTCGTTGTCGTTATATTCCAACTTGTTCTCAATATTCGCTAGAAGCAATCCATACGCACGGCTCGATGAAAGGTGTCTGGTATGCAACGAAGCGTGTCTGTCGATGTCACCCTTGGGGTGGAAGTGGTTACGATCCTGTTCCGAAAAAAGCAATTCGTTTTATTTCATTTCAGCAAATAGATTCTCAAATGACTCACGTTGCTGTACCCTTGCGTGAGCGTTTTTTGAACCAAAATCACTCTAACCATTTGGGGTAATCGATATGCAACAATGGGCCAGATTTGCAATTCTCGGGGCCATGTTCGTCACCGCATATTTGCTTATTTTAGCTTGGCAAAAAGATTATGGTCATGCCGAAACTGCTGTTCAGCCAAAGCCGGCTGCAGTTGTGGCGCATGATGTATCTGCAGACTTGCCAAATAGCGAAACAGCCGCGGTTGTTACAGACATTCCGCAAGCAAATATTGCTGCTGCACAACAAAATACAGCTGCTCCAGCACCTGTAAATCAACAATTGATTTCAGTTCAGACTGATGTTTACCATCTTTGGATTAGTCCAAAAGGTGGCGATATCGTTCGTATTGAACTTTTGAATCATGACAAGAGCAAAGACAGTGATCAATCATTTGTTATGCTTGAGAATGATGCGAAACGAACGTATGTCGCTCAGTCGGGCTTAATTGGTTTGAATGGACCAGACAGCAGCCGTAGTGGTCGCCCTAGTTACGAATTTGAAAAATCTAGCTATACATTAGCAGATGCAAAATCTTCTCAAACGAAAGAAGGTCAAGCTGAAAAAGTATTATCAGTACCAATGGTATTGAAAACAGCTGATGGCGTAGAAATTATTAAGACCTTTACTTTCAAAGAAGGTAATTACCCAGTCAATGTAAGCTATCAGGTCGTGAACCGTAGCGCGCAAAACTGGCAAGCTCAGATGTTTGGTCAAATCAAACGTGATAATTCAGAAGATCCAGGTAAAACGGATCAAGGGATCTTTACCCTTGGAACTTATCTTGGTGGCGCTTGGGGTACCCCTGAGGAGCACTATAACAAGCTTAAGTTTGATAACTTTACCGAAGAGAAGTTGAGCACTGAGGCCCAAGGTGGTTGGGTTGCTATGGTTCAACATTACTTCGTGAGTGCTTGGATTCCAGGTCATTTTGGTACACAGCCGTATTCTGCGAAATTGGAATCACGTAAATCTGCTGATGGCATGAACATCATTGGTTTTACTTCTCCAACTATTAATGTGCCTGCTGGCAAAACCATGACCGTGGATGCAACGTTCTATTCAGGTCCAAAGATTCAATCTGAATTGAAAGACTTGGCCGTAGGTTTAAACCAAACAGTTGATTACGGTTGGTTATGGCCGATTGCTAAATTGTTGTTCTTGGGTTTGCAATTTTTCCATGGCATCGTGGGTAACTGGGGTTGGTCAATTATCTTATTGACGATTCTTGTGAAATTGATTCTTTGGCCATTGTCGTCTAAGAGCTATCGCTCAATGGCGAAAATGCGTGTGATTGCACCTGAAATGCAGCGCATGAAAGAAGAGTTTGGCGAAGATCGTATGCGTTTTTCTCAAGAAATGATGGCGCTTTACAAACGTGAGCAAGTCAACCCATTATCTGGTTGTTTACCACTTCTGCTTCAAATGCCAATCTTCCTTGCGTTGTATTGGGTATTGATGGAATCGGTTGAATTACGTCATGCACCTTGGCTTGGCTGGATTCAAGATTTATCTGCAATGGATCCATGGTTTATCCTGCCGCTTTTGATGGGTGTGACCATGTATGTTCAGCAATCATTGAACCCACAGCCTGCTGATCCAATGCAAGCGAAAGTGTTCAAGTTTATGCCGATCATTTTCACCGTGTTTATGTTGTTCTTCCCTGCGGGCTTGGTGTTGTACTGGATTGTCAACAACAGTATTACCATCTTGCAACAGAGTCTGATCAACAAAAATGTTCAAAAAACACGTCTTAATAAAGTAGAAGAAACTCCACCAACCAGCTAGTCTGTGTTGTTGTAGCTGAATCGATCCGCTTAAGGTGATATCCTTAAGCGGATTTTTTTTGCCTTTATTTGAGATACGTTCATGCACAGCCCTTTGACTCAAACCACCATTGCTGCCATTGCAACACCGCCCGGTCGTGGTGGTGTCGGGGTGATTCGTCTGTCTGGTCCAAAGGCGTATGCCATTGCTGAGGCATTAACGCAGAAGCCTTTGGATAAAGCGCGTTATGCAGGTTTCCGTTATTTTTACGATGCTGTAGGCGAAGTCATGGACGAAGGTTTGGCCATTTTCTTCCCGAATCCGCATTCATTTACTGGCGAAGATGTGGTTGAGCTACAGGGTCATGGTGGCCCTGTGATTCAAAATGCCTTGCTTGCACGCTTATTTGAACTTGGCGCGATCGCTGCAAAAGCAGGTGAGTTCTCTATGCGTGCTTTTGAAAATGGCAAAATGGACTTGGTCCAAGCCGAAGCGATTGCGGATCTGATTGATGCCACCTCTCAAGCGGCTGCACGCTCTGCGGTGCGCTCTTTACAAGGTGCATTTTCGACCAAAGTGAATGCCGTTTTGGAGCAATTGATTCACTTACGGTTACATGTTGAAGCGGCCATTGATTTTCCAGAAGAAGAAATTGACTTCTTGGCTGATGGTAAAATATTGGCGCTGTTGGAAGGTGTGCAACACTCTGTCGGTGCAGTGCAACAATCTGCTCGTCAAGGTCAGCTTTTACGTGAAGGTTTACAGGTGGTGATTGCAGGTAAGCCCAATGCAGGCAAGTCGAGTTTACTCAATGCATTGGCAGGTATAGACCGTGCGATTGTGACAGATATCGCAGGCACTACGCGCGATGTATTGCATGAAAAAATCAGTTTAAATGGTCTTCCAATGACCTTGACTGACACTGCCGGTTTGCGTGAAACGGGCGATGTGGTCGAAAAAGAAGGGATTCGACGTGCCATCAAAGAAATCGAAAATGCTGATTTATTATTGTTGGTGTATGACTTAAGTCAAGGTGAAGATCCATTACAATTGGCGCAGAATTACTTTGCAGAACATATTGATGCAAAACGTTTAATCTTGATTGCCAACAAATGTGATTTAACCAATAAGATAGCAGAACTCAGTGATGTTCAAGGTTTTCGTCATGTAACGGTGTCTGCCAAGCAAGAAATGGGCGTTCAAGCACTCATAGATACGATTACAGCGCATGCAGGCTTTCAACCAGAAGAAGATACCTTTATTGCGAGAACACGTCATCTAGACGCAATGAAGCGCACTCAGGTCTATTTGGCTGAAGCACATGAACAGCTCACCGTTTATCAGGCGGGTGAGTTGGTGGCTGAGTCATTGAGATTGGCTCAAAATGCATTGGGTGAAATTACTGGTGACTTTAGTGCAGATGATTTACTCGGAAAAATTTTCGGATCGTTCTGTATCGGAAAGTAA
>CAZOGM010000040.1:0-21006 GCA_964579445.1 uncultured Acinetobacter sp. | reverse complement strand
AAAAAGAAAACCCGTGTATCGAACCACGGGTTTTCTTGATTGAACAGTGTCCATCACTTGATCGCTAATTGATTACTGTCATGATCATTCTGTTTGAAAAAATAAAATGACAGTATCAAAATAGCTGCACCTGAGGTTCATTTTAGCTTTTGTGCACACGTCTACGCACGAATGCAAGTCCCGCCAAACTCAATAGACTCAACCATCCCATCGAACCGCCACCACCACTGACACGAACACTATCAGGTGCCGTCGCAGTATTGTTTAAATTGACCAAGCCGACATTGGATATGGTCTCATCCTTATCATAGACTTGGTATTGCATTTTATGGCTAAATACATCCAGAGTATTATTCAGCTGAACCGTAATATTTCCACCATAACAGGTTTCTTTACGGTCAATACCTGGGCACGGTCCAGAGCGTTCAGCGCTGATTGAAACAGCATCTGGTACTTTCACAAATCGAATCGCTTGGGTCTGTCCTTGAGCATTTTGATAAAATGCTGGTTTATTTGGATTTGATACAAGTTTTGCAACCAAACCATCACCTTTATCATGGGCATCTTTAAGCAAATCAAGGCTAATTTTTTGCGTACCGCCATGCTCAATCACAAAATTACTTTCAGTAGGAACCACAGGTGCAATATTGATAAATTGGGCAGATATGTAAGCGCTAGAACTCTTGATTGGTGAAGTATTTTTTGAGGTTAAGGTATATTTACAGAATTCTTTATCACCAGAAGGTGTAAGTCGGTCATCTGTACGGTACATCAAAATTTGTTTTAATGCAGGGTTCCAGACGCACTTTAGGTTCTGGTCATATATACCCACAAATTGACCTGCACTGTCCAGTTTGCCTACACCTTGAGACTCAACACTCACATCATAATTTTCTACAGTTAAGTGGCGAATTTGACGACCACCTGACGCATCGACTTGTTCATCAGGCAGATTATTCAGAAATGGATCAATAAAAATCGGGCGATATTGCTGTGCTGCTTCGGTCTGAACAATCAGATTCTGAAACTTGTCGTACTGCATTTTATAAAAGTTTAAGAATTCAGGTTTAGTGGTTTTGTCTTCAATTAAGGACTTAAATAAATCGGATTCTGCTTGATACTTCTTCACCAAATCAACCACTGAAACATTAGTCTGTCCAATATTTGCAACTGACAATTTCATAATTTCAGTGGAACCAATATCACAGCTATTTTGTACACTTGATGGATTATCTGCATTTGAGCGCTGAAGACGAGTTATACCGCGCTGATCTAGGCTGTCACAGTTTAATGCACCGACATCGACCAAGTCTTGAGCTGTACCTGTATCGCGTGGGAAATAGAGCGGTAAGAAACCTGTATTTGCTTGCGGTGCTTGAAGTGTACTTAATAAACTCTCAAAACTTCGATCACTCAAGTCTACAGTATCGATTTTTATAGCCGCTTCAATTTTTGTGGGTACTTCACATTTCTCAGTTGCGCTTGTCAGGTTAAGGGCGTTAGAGGTGAAAAATATATTGGCAAATTCAACTGCACTGACATCACCATCTGTATAGCGACAAGCTTTGGCTTGGTTAAACCCAATGATATTAAAATTCAGATTTTTTTCTGCAATGTTGTTGTAGGCTAAAATAGACTGGGCAGTGTTTCTAACAATCGTATTACTGAGCAATTTTAAACTTGAAGCTGCACTTACACCGCCCGAACCATTAACTGCGGTCGAGCTAAATCGGATCAGACTTCCCGATGCAGTATTGGCTATATTTCCTGTCATGGTCGTTGAGTTGATATTGACGGTGGGTTGACCACAAAATGCAAAGCCACTTTGGCTATCGCTTGAACCATTTTCAATAAAGGTTGTCGCACTCAAATCAATTTTACGGATGGTGTATTCCAAATTATCCATACATGACATTGCTAAAACACTACCCAGCGGTGCTTTATTACCTCGAACTTCACCGCCACGCACTGTGATTGAGCTGTTTGCATCATTTAAATAGATGGCACCGCCAGCCTGTGCGCTTGAGTTTAAAATTGATACATTAGCCAAATTGGTGCCGCCACCTATAAATAGCGCACCACCCGCCGCATTGCTAAATCCATCTTTTAAAACCACATTTTGTAGAGATAAAGAAGGCTTGTTCAACTGTGTGGTATTAAAAATACGACTCTTATTTTGCCCACTGATACTGGTTTTAATCGGTGTTGCCGCAGGAAACTCATTGGTAATTGCATTCGGCTGATTAAAATCAACTGGGTCTTTACCCAAAATCAGCAGATCCGCATTCGGTTGTAACTCTTTATTCAGTTTGTACTCACCGACTTCCAACTGAATAACATTGGTGACAGTATTGTACTGCTGCCCTTTAGGACAACCACCATAAGCTTTATGCGTCGATGCTGCAGTCACTGCTTCACGAAGTGAGCACTGACTGTTATTTTCACCATCTTCATCGGCAAAAGTGGTGACATTGATCGTATAATCCTCACCTGCCGCCATTAATGACATTGTTGCCAATACGGTCAGGGTCAACAGTCCTTTTTTATAGTATTTCATTTTTTATAGCCTTTTTATTTTTTTAAACGGCGTAATGCTATTAAGCCCAATAAAACCATCAGTCCACCTAAGCCATAACCACCACCTGATGTTTTGACTTTATAGTCTTCAAAATTGTTTTCTGGACTCTGAACCACTTTAGTGGGAATTTCAATATAAGGATTTGATGAGTCGTTAAACCGCGTAGTGGTGGTCACCACTAAAATTTTAAACTCATCAGAACCATGCCAATTGCCATTCGGTACGTAGGTTACCTCGCCCTCTTGATTAATTCGGGTTGTGCCTTTACTTGATGTATTGGTCTGCACAATCTTCATACAGCCTGATTGCCATGTTTGATTATTCGGTGCATTACCAAAAAGGGTCTGGCACTGGCTCGGTGAAATCAACTCACCATCCGCTAGCTGGTCTGCAATACTCATTTTTCCTGTTTGACCATAGAAAATATCAGCACCAATATTATTGGTCGACTGTCGATCAACTTTAAGTTCGATTGCACCACGGTCGCATAACTCAGGATTGGATGAACGTACAGTACCTCTCTGGTCTATACCACTACACGATAACAATCCACTATTTAAAGTTGGACCTTTATTCACAATGATCGAGTCTGCAATGGTCCGGTCTGTAGCAAGTAGTCTGGGTCTAAAATAACCAAGGACTACGCCCTCAGCTTGTTTAAACGGACACAAAATACCATCCGATGCAATATCGCATTGACCTTCGGCTGACGTTGATGCAATTAAATTGGTATTGCCTAAAAGTTGAGATTGCGTACCTTCACAGCCCACTGAGTAAAGATTATTACTGATTTTTTCAGCAGATCCACCATTGACGACTTTACAGTCTTCAGTACCATTTTTAGCTAAAATACTATTGGCAATCACAGCTTGTTTAAATGGGGCATCTAGAATTAAACCCATTTTGTTCAAAATCATGGTGACATTATTAATCGTCATTCCATCCATTACACGAACGATATAACCACTGTTATTAAAAATGGTGCTATTTGAGATCCCACGCCCAAAAAATGTACCTAAGCTTTTACTGGTCTCTTCATTAAAGCCGTCACGCGCATAAAACAACGCAGCGTTTGCACCACTGACTTCATTATCTCGAATAATAGATTGTGCAATTGAGTACTGCGGAATATCGCTATAAATCACTGCGCCTTGTTGTGCTTTATTGCCTTGTAGCAAGGACTTTTGAATGCTGACTGTGCTTAAAACTTTATCTTTTTCGTAAGCACCTGCGTTATAAACTGCACCGCCTTCTCGTGCCTTACCATTGAGTAGCTGAGCCAGTTCAATGCTCAAAATTTCTTTGTTATAAATTAGACCACCTTGGTCTTTACAGACAGCTGCATCGCAACCATTCAAGGTGATTTCAAAAAGTGAGACTTGTATCAAATTGTCTTTTTCGTCGGGCTTCTGCGCGACCAAACTGCGGTCAATATTAAAAATACGATCTTGCCCCACCATTTTGATAACGGCATTTTTTCGACCCAACATATTTTCAGTCGGACTTGAGTCGTATTGAGTTCTTAAATTTAGGGATCTTGAAATACTAATTTGGCTATTAAGTTTATATTCAGCATTACTCAGGATAATATTTTCAGATGCTTCTTTTCCGCCGCAGCCGTTGTATCCCGCCTCCGGCATGTCTCTATTAACATATTCAACTGCTTCACGGAGTGAACACTCATTGTCAGCTTTAACAACATCTTCTGTAGTGGTAACGACTATATTGGCACAAAACACCTGACTACTTACACAAAATATAAGTAAGCCTAAGCCCTGTTTGAGCATTCCAATCTCCTTGTTTTATATTTATTTTTCTTATAGCGAACAATAACTTCGTTGCGCTATTCGTCCATTTTGCACACTTTGTCACAGTTTAAAAATTAAGACAATATCTTTTGGTTACTGAATATATTTTCAATTTACCATTTTATTTTATTCTAAAATATGGTTTAGATTTTCATCATGATATTGATGATTTAAGCGGAGTGATGATATTCATCAATGAGCGCATAAATCTGTTTTAAGGTTGCATTTGAAAGCTTTACTTTTTCACCTTGAAGCAATTTTTCCAATTGATCTAAGGATTGCAATAAAGTACTGGTCTGTGTCGGCCCCTTTAACAACAAATATTCTGTAATTTGTTGATCAAAATGCACACCACGGCGTTCAAGAACAGAGTTCAACAGTGCCTGACGGTCTGCATAGGATTGGCCGCTGGGTACTTTAACGCTTACAGCTTGTGTTAAGCGTGATTGTAAATCGGGTAGTTCAAGTTTTAACTCAATAGGTGCAAAGCGTGATGACAAGACCAGTTGCCCACCACCTTCATTGTTGTTGTTAATCAAATGAAAAACCGCTTTTTGCCAGTGTGGCACACCACTGATTGCCTCGATATCATCCAAGGCAACCAAGTCGTAACGCTCTAAGGATGTAATTGCATCTATCGGTGCATCCAGAAGTTCCAGTAATGAAACTTTAATAGCAGATTTACCCACTTCTAAAAATGAGTCACAAATGGCCGTGAGCAAATGACTTTTGCCTGTGCCTGCGCCACCATATAAATAGAAACGGTTAACTAAACCTGCGTGGAGCTGTCGAACTGCGTCAATGACAGGTCCCCAACCTGGCCCTGAAAAATCACTGATTCGGGCATCAAGTTGAGGTTCTATATCCAGTTGCAATTGACGCATAGACGCATTATTACCTTAGGGTTCTTTATAATCTTCAAAATCAATCTTACTTGATTTTTCAGTTGCTTGCTGATTATTTATCGGTCGATCTTTAACTTCTACGTCTATATCTACATCATGGGTTTGAATGCTCACTGCGCCCGTTCCTGTATGCTCCACAGTGACGACTTGGGGTGCGTATAAACGGCTCTGTTCATAACACTCTTTCACATGCCGCAGTAGAACGACAATGACTGCTGCAACTGGTAAAGCAATCAACATGCCAAGGAACCCAGCCAGCTGTGCGCCTGCTAAAACGGCAAATACCACCGCCACAGGCGACAGTCCAATTTTGTCGCCGAGCAAAAATGGCTGTAAAACATAGCCTTCAATCGCTTGACCAATCATAAAGACGACCAGCACCAGTGCCAACTGCATCCAATCCAATCCAAATTGAAACAAAGTCGCAATGACCGCTGCGATAATCCCAACACCAAAGCCTAAATAAGGAATGATACTGGCTAGACCTGCGATCATCCCGATAATAAGACCGACTTCCAAACCAATAATTTGTAGTCCTACAGCATAGACCACACCTAATAAAAACATCACCAAAAACTGACCTTTGACGAATGCACCTAAAACACTGTGACATTCACCCACAATCTGTAACGTGCTTTTTTCATAAGGACGAGGAATCAGGCGACGTAAGCTATCTAGCATACGCTTCCAGTCGAGCAAGAAATAGAAAGCAATAATGGGGATCAGCACCACCGTTCCACCAATTTGCAGAAAATTCAGTCCAGATTGAGCCAGTTTTAGGGCCATAGCTTGAATGCTGTCTGCACTATAATTGGTTTGCACATAGTCCATGACCGCCGCAGAAATCTGTTCAGTATCAATTTCCATGGGTTTGAGATTGAAGGTGCTAGAGATCCAAGGTAAAAGGGTGTAATTAATCCAATGTACCCCTGCTGGAATACTGGATTTGGCATACA
The DNA here is from genome assembly GCA_964579445.1 of uncultured Acinetobacter sp. GTDB lineage: Bacteria > Pseudomonadota > Gammaproteobacteria > Pseudomonadales > Moraxellaceae > Acinetobacter. The sequence continues at coordinate 14,759 of CAZOGM010000040.1, read as the reverse complement.
TTAATTGTTCCCAAATTAAGGGCACCAAATACCAAATCGCTAAGGTTACAACCACGCCTATGCCAATGAAAACCAAGCTGATGGACAACCATCTTGGCAAACCATATTGATGTAATTTATCCACCAAAGGGCTGAACAAATAAGCAATCAAAAAAGCGCCGATAAAAGGGATAACTACAGGTTTTAATAGATATAAAACCCAAACAATAAGTGCAATCCCAGCCAGGATAAAAATTCGTTTTAATGTACGATCTTGCATGCAATATCGCCTTTTTCTAAGTGATTCGTTATTGAAATAAAAATATTTCAATAAAGATAGCATTTTAGCGCATAAATAACATAAGAGTTTCGTATATTCAGGTATAATCGCCGCGCGAATGCGGAGACTTCATTATGAGCAACTCAACTTCTACTCCTACCACTGGTTTAAGCTATAAAGACGCGGGTGTCGACATTGAAGCGGGCGACTTACTTGTCGATCGAATCAAATCCGTCGCAAAGCGCACTGCACGTCCCGAAGTTATGGGCGGATTAGGTGGCTTTGGCGCACTTTGTAAAATCCCTAAAGGTTATGAAGAACCTGTTCTGGTTTCAGGCACTGACGGTGTTGGAACAAAATTACGTTTAGCATTGAATTTGAACCGTCATGACACAATTGGTCAAGACTTGGTGGCAATGTGTGTAAACGACCTTCTGGTATGTGGTGCTGAACCTTTATTTTTCCTCGATTATTATGCAACGGGTCACTTAAATGTGGACGTGGCTGCTAATGTCGTGACAGGTATTGGTGCAGGTTGTGAGCTCGCAGGTTGTGCATTGGTTGGTGGTGAAACTGCCGAAATGCCTGGCATGTATGAAGGCGAAGATTATGACCTTGCAGGTTTCTGTGTAGGTGTGGTTGAGCAAAGTAAAATTATTGATGGAACCAAAGTAAAGTCAGGTGACGTTTTAATTGGTGTTGCATCATCTGGTGCGCATTCAAACGGCTACTCTTTACTTCGCAAAATTATTGACGTTAAAAATGTTGATTTAAATCAAATTATTGATGGTCGCTCACTTGCAGATGTTGCAATGGAACCGACCCGTATTTACGTTAAACCGATTCTTGAACTGCTTAAACACGTTGATGTACATGCGATGGCGCATATTACGGGTGGTGGTTTACCCGGTAATTTACCTCGCGTACTTCCAAATGGTGCTCAAGCTGTAGTGAATGAGTCTTCTTGGGAGTGGCCAGAACTGTTTAAACTCCTTCAAAAAGAAGGTGGTGTTGAACAATTTGAAATGTACCGTACATTTAACTGTGGCGTAGGTATGGTTCTTGTTGTCGATGCAGCGCAAGCTGATCAAACCGTTGAATTGTTAACCAATCTTGGCGAAAAAGCATGGAACATGGGACATATTGTTGACAATGCTGAGTCTGTTGCTGGCGCCGACGAAAAAATTCGCGTTACGTTCGCTTAAGCTATTCGTATGACTAATATCGCTGTTCTTGTTTCAGGCAGTGGAAGTAATCTACAAGCCCTGATCGATGCCCATCTTTCAGGGAACATTGTCGGGGTGATTTCCAACAAACCTGAGGCATATGCTTTAGAGCGAGCAAAGACTGCGGGCATTGAAACTACTGTCATTGAACATAAAATGTATCCGAACCGTGAAACTTTTGATGATGTGATGCATCAACAATTGCTCGATTGGAATGTAGATTTGGTGGTCCTTGCAGGTTTTATGCGAATTTTGAGTGCAAAATTTGTAAAAGCGTGGGAAGGGAAAATGGTGAACATCCACCCGTCTCTATTACCGCATTACAAAGGCATGCATACGCATCAACGTGTTTTAAACACAGGCGATGTCTATCATGGTTGTACAGTTCATTATGTCACAGCAGAGTTAGACGCAGGGCAATCCTTGGCGCAAGGTGTATTGAGCGTACAGCATCATGATGATGTAGGTAGTCTCGGTCAACGCGTTCATCAACTTGAACATGTGATTTACCCTCAAGTGGTAGAATGGATTTGTAGCGGTAAAATCAAACATCTTGATGATGGTACCGTCCTTTACCAAAACAAAATCATGACTCAGCCTGTTCAATTTTGTCAGCTTTAAATCAAATTTGATTCGAAAAAAACGCATCTTAAGATGCGTTTTTTTATGCTGATTTTTGGAGCGCCAATCTTTTGAAACTACTGTGTATTACGTTCAATCAGTGATTTTAAGAAGCTTGCTAATGGCTTAGGTTGTTCTAAAGGAAACATGTGCCCACCTGGCATTACCGTAAATGGAATTCCAAATTTCTTTTGCACTTGCTGTGGAAATTTGCGTGCTAAAAAAGGCCCTTTTTCAGCTACAACCAAATGCATGGGCACTTGAGGCTTATCGAATGCCATCCACCACAGGGATGGATTAGTTCTAAATACCTTAACTTCATCCATTTTTGGAATGGTCAGCTCTACACCACCTCGCACACGATCTTCAGTCAACGCATACTGGATATAGTCTTGAAAACAAGCGTCATCAAAATCTTTATAAAAGCCTTTTGGTTTAAGCAGCTGCGCGGCTTCTTCGCGACTTGACCAATGATCACGGCGGCGTAAAGACAACGCTGCAGGAGACATTTTATCCACGGCTTTAAGCTTTAAGGTCTTTGCGACATGAAGCAAGAAAGATGACTTGCCCATAATCAAAGGTGGGTCGAGCATAATCACTTGATCAAAAAGTTCAGGACGTTGTAATGCTGCTTTAAAGGTCAATACTCCACCCAACGAATGCCCAATCCCAATCACTTTGCGACCTTGCGCTTTTTTAACAATATGATCAATCACTTGCTTTGACAGACTCTCCCAATGATTATCTATCGGATAGCGTTTATCTTGCCCTAATATAGGCACGTAAATGATGTCGTAATCATCACTCAAGGCTTGAAAGAGTTGATCATAAACACGTGATGGAATGCCATTGGCATGTGCAAAGTGAATCAGTGGTTTCATTGTAATTTCGTCGTTTGTTCAGTCTGAACCTGTTGTGAAATGGCCGTTGCAAAACCTTGACCTATACTGCTCCCCATACGACCCAAAACAGAATCAAATGGACTGTGCTGAATGGTATAGTTTACCGTTTTATCAATTTTCAACTCACGTTTCAAGGTGTTTAAGCTGCCTGAACGGTCAGCGATGCCAAGCTTCACAGCCTGATCACCTGTCCAAAATAGACCAGAAAAAATAGCAGGATCTTGAGATTTAAGCTTAGTTCCACGTCCCTTTTTCACCGCATCAATAAAATGCTGATGCACATTATCAAGTACACCTTGTACATGCGCTTGCTGCGCTGCATCGACTGGTTGAGTCATGGACAATAAAGCTTTGTTATCGCCCGATGTCATCGTGCGGTCTTCCACACCCAGTTTCTGCATCAAACCATTGACGCCATAGTTCGGCATAATCACCCCAATTGAACCCACAAGGCTTGATGGGTTGACAATAATTTCATCAGCTGCAGAGGCAATATAATAAGCTCCAGATGCGCCTGTATCACCAATCACGGCATAGAGTTTCTTGTCCGCATGGGCTTTTTTCAAATATTGAATTTCTTGCCAAATTTCATCTGACTGAACAGGCGACCCCCCTGGTGAGTTAATATTGAGTACCACAGCCTTACTTTGTTTATTTTCGAAGGCTTTTTTTAGTGATTTAATCGTGTCTGTACTGTTGACACTTTGCTCATCCGCAGCAATGGTACCGACAATGTCGACCATAGCCAAATGCGACCCTGCGGTAGAACTGGCATCCACAGCTGTACTCTGACAGCCTTTATTCATCATGACGATGACAAATAACAAATAGCCAAAAGTTAACAATTTAAAAAAGATACCCCAGCGACGAGCACGGCGCTGTTCAACGACAGAAGCGAGGACTGCTTTTTCTAAAATCTGCCATTCTTGACCAGAAGGCTTTCGATTTTCATTGATGTTTTCATTTTGTGGTTGAGGTGGCCAATCGGACATACATACCATCCAAATTAATTGTTAAGGGTTCATTATATACAGGGAATTGCGCGGAACTGTCCAATCTAAACGATTTAACATATAATATTTTAAAATGTTTGCTTACTTTTAACCGACTCAAGATTTTGACTGAAGATGCCTGAAACTCAAAACTTAATAATAACTAAACTTCTAAATTTCTTTAGTCGCCGACCGATTCGTTTTTCGCGTTTCTTTGCCCGAGCGCTAGCAGTCGTTATTAATACTTTAAAAATAACTAAAACCTCTCAAAATATGCGTTTGAATGTGGACATTTGTTTACCGCATTTGAATCAAACTGAAAAACACACCATCCTTCAGTCTGCTGTGCGTAATGAACTGCAATCTTATATGGAATTTTTTAGTATTTGGGGCAGCTCAAACGAACAAAATATCGGCCGTGTCAAACAGGTATTTGGTGCGGAATATTTTCATCGCGCCCTAAGTGAAAATAAAGGGATTATTTTACTGGCACCTCATTTTGGTACGTGGGAAATCATGAATGCATGGTTTGCCCAGTACACCAAAATGACTATTATGTATAAACCGATTAAAAACCCTGAGGCTGATCAGTTTGTTCGCCAATCGCGTAGCCGTGAACAAGCCACGTTGGTACCTACAGATGAATCAGGTATTCGTCAGATTTTTAAAGCCTTGAAAATGGGTGGAACGACTGTGATTTTGCCTGATCATACCCCCAAGCACACAGGTGAGCTGATTGATTATTTTGGTTTACCTTTGGCATCGAGTAATCTCAGCGCGAAACTGATCCAAAAAACCAAAGCCCGAGCACTTTTGGTTTATGCGATTCGTAATGAAACAGAAGATTTTAATATCCACATAGAAGCTGTGGATGAAGCCATTTATGAGGGTACACCGACTCAGGGGACTTTGGTCATTCATCGTGCCATTGAAGGTTTAGTTCAGCGATATCCTGAGCATGCACATTGGAGCTATAAACGCTTTAAAGCCCATCCTGATTTAAACGATATTTATAATATCCCAAAAGATCAAGCGCTTAATAAAGTTCAAACCCTCCGTGAAAAATCGCTTCGCTTAGTCCCGCCTACTTCAGCGCTTTAACCATTGCCGCGTTTCACGAAACGCCTGTCGTTTCATAGCACCTTGATGGTCCATTTCAAACTCAATACTGCCTTGATCAATTGTGGTTTCAAGCGGAATAGACAGTGCTTTTAAACGTTCAATGACGATCGGATGCGGATGGTTATAACGGTTTTCATAACCTGCTGAGGCAATTGCCAGTTTCGGCTGTAGGCGCTTTAAAAAGCCAAAAGACGAGCTATGCTGACTGCCATGATGACCCAGTACAAGCACATCCACCTTCAAAGCAGGATAATGCTGTAGTAATTGAAACTCGGTTTCCCAACCAGAATCGCCCATAATCAAAAAATTCTGATAATTCTTCGCTTTCGGTACTTGAATATACAGCACACAAGATTTTTCATTTTGTTGACCCTCAACAAAATTCAGATCATCTTGTTGTGGGGATAAGACTTCAATCTTAATGCCATCTACTTGCCACGTTTGCCCTGCATGGCAATACTCAAAAGCGTTAGGCTTAAATCTTGGATCTTGCTCATTGGAATAGACCTGCTGAATGTTAATTTCCTGATCTACAGCTTCAAATGCACCTGCATGATCTTGATCCAAATGGGTCAAATAAACACGATCTAAACGTGATATACCCTGCCCGAATAAATACGGTAAAATAATCTGCCGACCTACACTAAATTTCGTTTCGTCATAATAGCCACCCACATCAATCATGATATTTTGACTCGGCAGTTGCATAAATATCGCTTGCCCCTGCCCAACATCTAACACTGTCATACGAAACTCAGCTTTGTTTTGCATCCCTAAAACCAAAGGAATCAAACATAGAAATGCCCAACTCTTGGGTAAAACACCCCGCGGTAAAAAAGCGATAATCACGGCAATGGCGATTAAAATGATCATCATCGGACTTAGCGCCAACCAAGATAGTTTTGGATTTAATACACTCTGCAAGAACCCAAGACAACCGAGCAAAATGCTCAAAACAGCGTCTGCCAAATGAAACAAGAGCAGTCCCAATGAATCTGAAAGAAGACTCAAACATGCACCGAGTACCTCTAGAGGTACAATAACCACACCAATCAAAGGAATAGCGATGAGATTCACCAGTGGTGAAATCCATGAGACTTGCTGAAAAATCAATGCGACTAAGGGAAACAATGCGATAAAGATTTTCCACTGGGATTCAAACAAAACTGTCAAAAAAAGAATGCTTTTTGATTTCCACGTAATAACGTTAGATTGATCTAAATTGGAATCAGAGTTTTGTGCTTGATTCTGAGTTTGAATCGGATTTTGATTTTCAGTTTGAATCTGAAGGGTTTGATAGACTCGAATTAAAATGAAACATGCCCCATAAGAGAGCCAAAAAGCCGCAGATAAAATGCTGAACGGATCTAGCCAGAGCAGTAAACTTGCACTCAAAAGTAAGAGCTTTAGCGCATGCACTTTCTGATTAAGCAGAATCACAACACTTATAATGCAAACTGTTAAGCATGTACGCAGGGCTGGAATTTCAAAGCCTACAAAAGCTGTATATGCCATAACACAAAATAAAAATGGCGTGACCAAAAAATAAGGTCGTGGAATCTTCAAAAAAATCTGAGGAATGGATTTTGAAACAAGCGTATTGAGTAAAAAACAAAAAATCAGCGCAAAAATTAAAACATGTGGACCTGAAATGGCGAGTAAATGCGATATACCCAGTATTTTGAATTGTTGTTTGACCGAATCTGAAAGTAGACTTTCATCACCCGTTAACAAAGCCAGTAACAAGCCTTTATGTGTTAAAGGCTGCCGCTCAATGTACTGTCTAAATCCCAAGCGCTTTTTTTCAGCATACAGTTTTAAACGCGCAGTCCAATGCATTTGTTGTTGAACAAATGACTGCAACCCCAATTGCTGAACGTCAGAATTAGACAATAATCGAACGGTCTGCACTTGTATTGTGCCCATGATATTTTGTTGTAATAACCACTTTTCTTGATCAAATACGCCTTTCACTGCATAACTATGTGCAGGTTTGATCGTGCCTGACAGATGATAATATTGACCCAATTTGAGTGATTCAGCCTGAATCTCAGGCTTTAAATAGAGCATCACATCATAAGGCTTAGCGCCATTTTTGATGATGGTTGCTCTTTGTTTGACCAATGAGTGTGGATCAAATGAATCACGTTCATCTAAATGGTCTATATAAACCACTACAGCTAAATCTGATCGCTGCATTACCCGTTGCGATAAGCGCTCATCTAAAGCATGCTGTGCAAAATATTGACCCAAATAAAAGGTGCTTAAACCCAACAGCGCTATATGAAAAAATTTAAAAGAAAGGTGCTGAGTGATGCTGAATCTAAAATGATTAAATCTAAAATGACTCAGTAATGTGAAGATGAGAAGAATACATGACAGTGACCAAATCCATGGTGCAAAAGTTAAAAAGTCTGATGGAATCACTTTGCCGAGTGTGCTGACACCAATAATCCATCCCAAGAGCAGGACATATGCACGCATAATATTCTAATTTTTTTATAGTTATCCAAACAATTAAAGCCCATTTTCATGAGCTTTAAAAGGTTATCGATCGGATTCTAAAGTCAGTTTAAATCCAAAGACCATCTTGCATATGTAAAATTCGATCAGCAGATTTTGCCAATTGTTCATCATGCGTCACAATCAGCATCGCCATATTAAACTCATTACGTAAATCTGAAAGCAATTCAAAAATAGTCATTGCCGTTTTACGGTCCAAGTTTCCAGTAGGTTCATCTGCCATCATCAGTTTCGGCTGAGCCACTAAAGCACGTGCCAATGCCACACGTTGTCGCTCGCCGCCCGATAATTCACCTGGTTTATGCGTCATACGGTGTGACAGCCCAACACGCTCAAGCAAATACTCTGCACGCGCTTTAGCTTGCTTAAATTCAGCATCCTTACGTAGCATCAAAGGCATCGCGATATTTTCAAGCGCCGTGAATTCGGGTAACAAATGGTGGAATTGATAAACAAAACCCAAGTGTTCGTTACGCAGATAACCACGCGCAGCTTCGCTCAAGGTATCAAATCGCTGACCATTTAACAGCACCATGCCTTGTGTTGGACGGTCTAACCCACCCAAAACATGCAATAAAGTACTTTTTCCTGATCCACTTGAACCCACAATCGAAACAAACTCACCTTGTTTCACTTGCAAATCTAAGCCTTTAATTACTTCGACTGTGGATTTTCCATCGGTGAAATGCTTTTGAATATTTTTCGCTTCTAACACGACATTACTCATAACGAAGTGCCTCCGCAGGTTGAATTTTTGCTGCCCGAAGTGCCGGATAGATCGTGGCCAAGAAGCTTAGAAGCAACGATAAACCCACAATAGTAACGACATCTTGCCATTTCAAATGTGACGGTAAGTAGTTAATAAAGTAAGCATCAAATAAATTCAGACCCAAAGTGGTATTCAACCAGCCCATAAACCCGCTAATACTGGTCGCGAAAATGATACCTAAAGCCGCACCTGCTAGGGTCCCAACCACGCCAATGACTGTACCTTGTACCATAAAGATTTTGGTAATGGTGGCAGGTGACGCACCCAATGTACGTAAAATGGCAATGTCAGATTTTTTATCTGTTACGACCATCACCAGTGACGATACGATATTAAATGCCGCAACCAAAACAATCAGAAACAGTAATAGGCTCACCATGGCTTTTTCCATTTGAATCGCACTAAACAAATTCCCATGGGTATAAGTCCAGTTTGAAGCATAGAAATTGCCCGGTAAATCACGTACTACTTCATCTGCCACTTCAGGCGCAAGGAAAATATCGTCTAATTTCATACGAATCCCTTGAGCACCATCTGGCAGTCGAAGTAAGGTGGAAGCATCATTCAAGGCAATATAGCCCATCATTGAATCTACTTCGGCACCAATACTAAAAATACCCACAATTTTAAACCGCTTAAAACGTGGTACAACACCCGCAGGCGAAGGCGTGGCTTCTGGTAAAACTAAGGTCACACTGTCATTGAGACTTAAACCCAATGCATCGGTCATTTGCTTACCTAAAACGATACCAAATTCACCTTTTTTCAAGGCATTAACATCACCTTGAACCATGTGATCTTGAATAATAGATACATTTTTTTCATAGTCAGGTTCTATGCCTGAGACCATAATACCAGCGACTTGTCCTTGTGCTGTCAACATGCCTTGTAATTGTGTAAATGGCGCAACACCAGCCACATGTTCATGCTGATCAATTTTCTTGGCAAGCTCTGGCCAGTCTGTTAAAATTTGTGTTGAAGAAACAGTGGCTTGAGGTATCATACCCAAGACTCGGTTTTTCAACTCGCGATCGAAACCATTCATCACAGATAAAACTGTAATAAGAACAGCGACCCCTAAAGTCAAACCGATCATGGATACCAAAGCGATAAAAGAAATAAAGTGATTACTCCGCCGTGCGCGAGTGTATCTCAACCCTATATACAGCGAGATCGGTTTAAACATACCATCTAGTCCGAGGTGTTTTAATGGAAGCTCTACAGCATCAAAGTGGCGAAAATGAAAGACGCGTCATGTCTCGTATTGATGCTGCCTTAAGGATAAATTATCAGATTATCTCTGAAGAAGTCGCACTCAATGATCCGTACGATTCTAATTTCGTTTTACCACGCTATTTTCTCTTACTTGCAGAATTAGATCAATTTGATCATGCGTTTACATACGAATTAGAACAATTAAATCAAAAAGATCAACAAATTGCTCGAATCTTATCCTTATTCAATCAAAAATTAAACCTTATTACAGGGTCTCTTTACGATTCTATTGTACAAACCATGTTACCTATTCCAGATCAGGTCAATTTATCTGAGACAGGTTTGAGTTTTTATACTGAACAAGAAATACCCAATCACTCTTATATTCATATTACCTTAAGTCACCCCGAAAACTTTTTTCATATTGCTGTGACTGCACAAGTGGTCTATAGCCGTGAAGAAAATGGGCGTTTTCGGACTGGCGCTTACTTTGTGACCTTGCATCCACAAGACCGCGTCAAACTTGCGGATGCAGTCGCATCAAACTTGGGGCATTCAGAATATATAGACTAATTAGGGTGATGATTTGATTTTTTGAGCGAGTTTTCGGCTCGCTTTTAAATCTTTATAAAAGTAAATAAATAAACCGAACAATAATATAACCGCACCTAACATTACAAATAAACTTAAGTTTTCTTGATTCAGCCAAGCGCCAATTGAAATTGCAATCATCGGTGTCATGACAGTCGTGAGCGAGAGCGTAGTCGCTTTTATATGACGTACCAATTTAAAATAACAAAACATCGCAATCAGCGATGCCATGATGACCGTATAGGTCAGTGCCAAAATTGATTTTAAGCTGGGCAGTTCAGTCGGCGCATAAGACCAAATAAACGGTAGTAAACAAATAGCAATAAGCGTTGACACCAAAATTGAACCCGTTGCCTGAGCAACAGGTTCAATTTCAGCATTGATCTGTTTCACCCAAAAAATAGACAGTGCATAAGAAAAAACACTGAGCAGCATGAGTCCAATCCCAATTGGATGTACTTGCTGATTTCCACCAGCCAAACAAATAATCGCCAGTCCCGTCACTGCAATCAACATACCGAACCATTGCAAGCGATGTAGATGCAGACCAAAACCAAACTGGCCAATTAAGCCTGCCATAATCGGTGCCAAACCAAACATTAGAGCGATCATACCCGAACTTAAGTACTGGGTTGCCAGATAAGTAAAAAGCTGTGAGCCAATTAAACTAAATGCGCCTGCCACATAACTATGTATTGCTTGAGCATCGAAGGGAAATTTAGATTTAAAAATAAAAAGCAGCAACACAGCTAAAGGTAAAGCAATAAAAAAACGCAGCACCAACGCCCACATCATATGTAAGTCTGCCACACTCCACACAATTGCGAGCGGCGTAGTTGACCAAATAAAGACCAATAAGGCATATGTCCCCACGATATTTGATTTGGATAACATAATCTTCTCGAAGTGTATTAAGCGGTTTTACGCTTTTGTTTTAAAATAGTTTGATCTAAAGCATTTGAAAATTCACGCTTATCACGATCAGAGATCGGTGCAGGTCCGCCTGTTTGAACACCAGCGCCTCTTAAAGTATCCATAAAGTCACGTAAATGCAGGCGTGCTTTAATATTCGAGATGGTCCATATTTCGCCACGTGGATTAATCGCGATCCCACCCTTTTCAATCACTTGTGCCGCAAGCGGAATGTCTTGGGTCATCACGATGTCATGCTCTTTCATACGATCAATAATTTCTTTATCAGCTTCATCTGCGCCTTGCATCACTTGTATCGAATTGATGCGCACTGAAGGTGGGATGCCGACATTTTGATTCGCCACAAAAGTGACTTCAAGCTTATAACGATCTGATGCACGTAAAATCACTTCACGTAATATTTTAGGTAATGCGTCCGCATCGACCCAAAGTTTGAAAGGAAGCACTCATTCATCTCAATTATTGTGTTGTATATAGTCTAACAAATGATGTCCCTACTCGGCATATTAATTGGCTGCAGTATTTAAAGTTTAAACGAGACTTTTATTGGTGACTATTGGAATTTGAGTATCAATATTTTAGATATTGCTTTTGAGCATCAGATGAACCCTTTATTGAATATTATTCCACTCATTTAAAGCGCTCTCTTCCTTAAAAAAATTATTTCGCTCAATGTATAGCCGAATGATGCATTTATTTTTAAATCTGTTTTGACATCATTCGCTCAAATCTATATGATTGCCATCACCTCAAAACGTCCCTATCGTCTAGAGGCCTAGGACATCGCCCTTTCACGGCGGTAACCGGGGTTCGAATCCCCGTAGGGACGCCATTTTTTTAAGCTATCCGCTTATATCGCATGCAATAATTACTATTATTCGATTGCAGTCTTTTGCTTTTACACTACAATAGCTCGCTTCATTCATTTCATTTCATTTCCTATGCACTCATCTCCGAATGATGCTTCGCATCAGGGCAATTCTGCGCCTTTAAAACGCGCTATGAGTACTCGACATCTGGTCATGATTTCGCTTGGTGGCGCAATCGGGACAGGCCTATTTTTAGGGTCGGGTGAAGTCATTGCACAAACGGGGCCTGTAGGTGCCATCCTTGCTTATCTTCTCGGCGGTATCATCGCTTACATGGTGATGCTGTGTTTGGGTGAGCTTGCCGTACATATGCCTGAATCAGGTTCTTTTGGTGCTTATGCAAAGCGCTATATTGGTCCTGGAACAGGATATACCATTACTTGGTTATATTGGTTAACGTGGTCTGTAACCCTCGGCACTGAGTTCACTGCCGCTGCTCTACTCATGCAAGAGTGGTTTCCAGACATTTCTATGTGGATTTGGACCATTATTTTTGGTGTCTTCGTATTTAGTTTAAATATGATCTCGACACGATGGTTTGCAGAGTCTGAATTTTGGCTGGCACTGGTCAAAGTGATTACCGTGGTTGCCTTTATTTTGCTCGGTCTCTTGGCTATTTTTGGGGTGCTGGGTTACCAAGGCTACGATTCTGCACCGCTATTTAGCAATCTCACCTCACACGGTTGGTTTCCTGAAGGGATCTTTCCAATCTTTGCCACCATGCTGATTGTCAACTTTGCTTTCTCAGGTACAGAGCTGATTGGTGTTGCTGCGGGTGAAACCAAAGATCCTGCCAAAAATGTGCCGAAAGCGATTAATACTGCAATTTTCCGCTTATTGATTTTCTTTGTGGGAACCATTGTTGTGGTGACATCACTTTTGCCTCATCAAGAAGCAGGTTTAGCCGCTGAAGGTGTGAGCAGCAGTCCATTTGTAACGGTATTCCGACATATTGGTATTCCTTATGCAGAGGATATTATTCGCTTTGTGATTATCACCGCGTTATTGTCAGCTGCTAACTCGGGGCTATTTGCCGCATCTCGTATGATGTGGTCACTGTCTTATAATAAGCAACTTCCAGCGGTATTCTCTAGAGTGAATTCACGCGGAATCCCTTATGTTGCTGTTATGGTCACCATGATTGGTGCAATGCCAGGTTTACTTTCAGAGCAATTCGCACCTGAAACGATTTTCACCAACTTACTGGGTATTGCTGCATTTACCATGGTGGTGGTGTGGATGAGTATTTGCTTAAGCCAATATAATTTCCGTCGCCAATGGTACAAACAAGGTAAAACCGCGAAAGATCTTGGATTTGCAGCGCCGCTGTTTCCAATCGTGCCTATTCTTGGTTTTATCTTCTGTTTTATTACCTGTTTAAGTATGGTCTTCGATCCAACGATGCGAATTAGCTTCTTCGGTTGTTTACTGTTTATTGCTGGGTGTTATTTGAGTTACTACGTTTTCTACCGAAAGCAAAACTAACACATAAAAAGAGTGGTCATTGACCGCTCTTTTTTTTAATCTAAAACTAAGAATAATGAGAATAGTGATACCCCATGCGGATTGTTTTTATACATGGAATGAACCAACAAAATTATAATGCAATAACTCTAAAACAATATTGGCTGACGCTACTGCAAAATGGTTTAAATAATGCGCATATTGATCTAGATATCAATACATTAAATACGAGCCTAGCGTTTTATGGTGACTTACTCACCAAGCATCAACTGACAAATCGTTTTGATTTAGGCACGTTTTTACCAAAATCATGGGGGCGCTTGCATCTGCCTTTTCATTTAACTCAAAATCAAACCCTCGTGAAAGAACCGCATCCAAATATTAGTGCGCTGCCTATATTTAATCCTCATCACTCAGCCACCATGTCTCAACGCTTAAGTTTAGTTTCAGCACTTTCCAAAGATCACGTATTAAAAGAACTCATTATTTTTCTCAATCATTATCCTAAACTGCACTTTTCACTGATACAAAAATTTCTAATAGAAACTTATCTTTATCTTGAAAATGAAACATTCATGCATGAAGTTGATCAAAGAATCATGCAACACCTCCAACCCAACGAAAACCACATCATTGTGGCTCACTCACTGGGAAGCGTTATTGCGTATAACTTGCTACATAAAATCAGAGATTTTCGCGTTCATACCTTAATCACACTTGGCTCTCCTCTAGCCTATAAAGTCATTCAAGATAAATTACCTATTCCAATTAGTCGTCCGAGACAACTCAAAGGTGATTGGATTAACTTTTATTCTCCAGATGATTATTTAACAGCATTTCCACTTTCAAACGCGCCATTCGATTTTCATCCAGAGATTATTAATTTTCCAATACATACCCCTGTTTCTACACCGCATAAAATTGCGGGTTATCTAGAGCATCCAACCGTAATCCAAAGTATTGTTGACGCTTTAAAACTGTAAAAATGTCATATTCTGAATGATTTAACATCAACTTGATGTCTTTTTATGCACTTGATTGAAATTTCATAGATTAACCCTGAAAAAGGTTTGACACATCTGCATATCCAACCTAATATACGCCCACCTCTGAAACGTCCCTATCGTCTAGAGGCCTAGGACATCGCCCTTTCACGGCGGTAACCGGGGTTCGAATCCCCGTAGGGACGCCAATTTCAGAAGTATGTATGTTTATTTAGTCCCTATCGTCTAGAGGCCTAGGACATCGCCCTTTCACGGCGGTAACCGGGGTT
>CAZOGM010000039.1:0-21077 GCA_964579445.1 uncultured Acinetobacter sp. | reverse complement strand
GACTTTTGATAGGAAGATGAACTTAATAATAGACAAGCGCCATAAGTTATCGTCCACACATATGTTAAGTAGTCACGTACTGAAATATGACTTTTATTTATATTTAAATAATCTCTTACTAGATCTTTTAGTTCCAGTGCCCTTTGCTCTCTTATCCTATAAAGTTCTTGAAAAATTTTCTGTAATTTTTTCTCATTATTTGTGATTCTCTCTTCAATGACATGGTAGATCACTGTTCGATTAGACTCCAATATATGATAGAGCATATATGCTTTAACACTTTCATATATATTACTATTATTGGTTTTAGTAACATTGAGTAGCCTTTTTTCATTTAATATTATTAATTCTAAATATAAATGGTTTTTACTTTCAAAATGGTTGTAGATACTCCCCTTAGCAATATCTAAATATTTTGAAATTTCATGAATAGCAATTTCTTGATTGTTATCTAGCACAAGCTGTTCAGTGGCATAAAGGATACTAATCTTTCGTATATCCTTATTTGTTGTAGAGATTTTCTTTATATTCTTCATTAAAATTACTAACACCTTATAGTACTTCAATTTTTACGACGCATAAACGTATAAATTTTTGGTTTATTTGAAAAATAATCCAAATTTTTATTAAAATTTTGAAATCATCTATTCAAAAATATATCTGTAATTTTAAAACCAAATAATTTTATTTAGTAATAAATCAATAATAAAAATTTAATTAAAATAAATCATATTTTTGTTTGAATATGAAAGCCTTTTAAAGGGTTTAAGTTAAATAATAAAATTATACGATCATCATATTGAAAATTGCATTTGCAATAGGCTTATTTTGAATCTGGTATAGTTGTGCAGAAGCAAAAATCATTTTTTGCCCAGACTTATCTAATCTTGCCTCAGCATAATAGCGACCCGGCAAAGCTGGACGTAAATAGTTAATAGATAAATTGGTTGTGGTAACGTTTTTATCTAACTCAGTATTTAAAAGTCCCAAATAGGCAGCTGCAAAATCTAACATAGCTGACAGAATTCCACCTTGAATGACACCTATACCTTGCGTATAAGCGTCAGAAATGTCATAGCGAATTAGAATATGCTCTTTAGAGACATTTTCTATATACAAGCCTAAATTTTCCGCTAAAGGATTCCCTAAAAAATGTTTATCAGCTTGCTCTCCATTTAATAATTTAAATAAAAGAGCTTTATCTAAGTTTTTCTTCATTTTGTATATCCCAGTCCTTGGTCAAAATTCTTTTTAAATGATTAAAATCTTCTTCACCCAAGACACTAATAAGATTATGTTCTAACGTCGTAAGATCATTAATACAGATCTTGGACATTTCTAAGCCACTTTCTGTAAATTTAACCAATTTAACCCTTTTATCATGATCATCGTCTAATAGTTCTACATATCCCATTTCCTTTGCTTCAATCAATAACTTATGTACGGCTTGCCGTGAAATCATCATTTTTCTGGCCAAATCTGAAATAGAAACTGGTTTCTTACGAATATGTCCGAACAAACGTGTTAGGGCAGGTGTCAAATGGCCATAATCTGTAAGACTAGTGCTTTCATGGACTTTAGTTTCAATCCAGTTATGTTTCGATGCGAGAAGCTGTCGTAAATAAGGCGTTGAGATTTTCATCTATAAAATTTTAATTTTGTATGTCACAGAAGCTTAACTGAAAAAATAAATTATTGTCAATGTCGTTGACAATTAAAAAATCATTGCATAGTATAAATAAACGTCAACTAGGTTGATGTTTAAATATTGGAAAATTTCAAGAAAAAAGATAATTTAGGGATAAGTAGATGACTCAATATCAAGCACCGATTGATGATGCGGCGTTTTTAATTCACGATGTAATAGGTTTAGCGCGGAGTACACAGCTACGTCAACGTGATGATATCAATGTAGATCTGACCGATACATTGCTTAAAGAGGCATCTAAGTTTGCAGAACAAGTATTAGCACCACTCAACCATAGTGGTGACCGTGAAGGTTGCAAATGGAATGCCGGAGAAGTGATCACTCCAAAAGGATTTAAACAAGCCTACGATGCCTATGTAAAAGCGGGATGGAACAGTATCCGTTGTGAGGAAGAGTTCGGTGGTCAAGATTTACCACATCTCCTTGCAATCGCAATTGAAGAAATGTTTACATCCGCAAATTTATCATTTGCACTGAGTCCTGCATTGAATATGGGTGCTATTGAAGCATTGACCTTTGGTGCTTCAGATGATTTAAAGCAAACCTATTTAGCTAAAATGGTTTCAGGTGAGTGGGCTGGAACCATGAATTTAACTGAACCTCAGGCAGGTTCAGACCTAGCCAATATTCGTACCAAAGCTGTAGCACAGGGCGATCATTATTTAATCTCTGGCCAAAAAATCTTTATCACTTATGGGGAACATGATTTCACTGACAACATCATTCATTTGGTGTTAGCACGTACGGTCGATGCACCTGTTGGTGTGAAGGGAATTTCGCTTTTTGTCGTACCGAAATATCTTGTGAATGAAGATGGAACTTTAGGTTCGCGTAATGATGTACATTGTGTTTCGATTGAACATAAATTAGGAATTCATGCGAGTCCAACCTGTGTATTAAGTTTTGGTGACCAAGGTGGTGCCAAAGGGTATTTGGTCGGCGAAGAAAATCGTGGACTTGAATATATGTTCGTGATGATGAATTTATCGCGTTTAAACTCAGGCATGCAAGGTCCTGCTCTGGGCGAGCGTTCATATCAACAAGCGCTTGAATATGCAAAATCACGTATTCAAGGCGGTCGAAGTGTAAGTGGTGAAAAACAAGCGATTGTGGAATTCCCTGATGTAAAACGTATGTTACTTAGCATGAAAGCCCAAAATGAAGCAATGCGTGCTTTGGTTTATGCAGCTGCTGAAATGCTAGATGGAACTTTAGGGCATAACGGTATACAAACATCATTAGTACCTGAATTGTTAACCCCAGTCGTAAAAGGTTGGTGTACGGAAGTGGGGCAAGAGGTTACCTACACTGGGATACAAGTACATGGTGGCATGGGCTTCATTGAAGAAACTGGTATAGCACAGCATTATCGTGATGCACGAATTACCACAATTTATGAAGGCACAACTGCTATTCAAGCCAATGATTTAATCATGCGAAAAATTCAGCGAGATGGTGGGAATGCTTTCAATGAATTATTGAATTTGATGGAAATGACGGCACAAGAGTTAGAAGGCGTTGTTGAACTTCAATCGCTTCATCAACCCTATGCGAATGGTTTGAACCAATTAAAACAATCTTTTCAACAATTACTGAATTTAAGCACAGCGGAGAAATTAGCCGTTGCCGTACCATTCTTGATGCTGACTGGTTATACAGCAGGAGCATGGATGATGGCCCGAAGTGCATTGGTCGCTCAGCATAACTTAACTCAATCTCAGGGACCAACCGTATTTTTAGGCAATAAGATTAAAACGGCTGAATTTTATATGCAAAGCATTCTGACTAAAGGCATTTACCATTCTGCGCTAATTCAGAATAGTGCAAGCAGTGTGCTTAGTTTCGAAACGACAAGTTTCTGAGGAGCGATTTTATGCAGCACTATCAATATTTAGAGGGTCAAATTGCTCTTGTAGAGCTTTGTGTTGGAAAAACACATGTTTTAAATCAGCTTCAACGCCAACAATTATTTGACGCACTTTTACATGCTGAACAAGATTCACAAGTCAAAGCTGTAATCTTGGCGGGTAAAGATGGGGTTTTTTCAATTGGCGGTGATTTAGAAGAGTTTTCAGAAGGTCAAGCTTTTGTATATCCACATTTATGTGATGATATTTTATATTTACTCGAACACTATCAAAAACCAACCGTAGCAGCTTTAGCTGGCTTTGCTTTGGGTGGTGGTTTAGAACTTGCACTGGCTTGTGATGCACGTGTTTCTTTAAAAGATACCTTATTGGGTTTACCTGAAACTAAATTGGGCTTAATTCCAGGCGGACAGGGGACACAGCGCATTGTGCGTGCACTGGGTATAGAACGTGGACTTTCTCTGATGCTTTCTGGAGAAATGTCAAAAGCATCGACATTTGAAAATACTCCACTGCTTCAAAGTTGTGTCGAAAATCATCTCATTGATGCTGCGCTGCAGTGTGCCAAAGACTTAATTCAAAGTGAAATGATTAAGAAGTTGTCTCAGATTAAATTAGATCCGATAACAGCTCAGCCTTTGCTTGATTTTGCTCAGTTACAAACACGAGCTTATCCACATAACAACATTGCGTTAAATGATGTGATTAATGTCGTAAAAGTGGGCGTAGAAAAAGGCTTTATCGCGGGCTGTGAAGCAGAAGCAAAAGCGTTTGAGTTTTTAATTCAATCAAACTCGTCAAAAGCATTGCGCCATTTATTTTTTGCAGAAAAAGCGACTCAAAAAACACCGAGTCAAACAAGTACAGGTCTCGCAATTCAAAATATTGTAGTGATTGGTGCTGGTTTTATGGGACAAGGAATCGCGTCTTGTCTAAATCGATTTGGTCTAAATGTGCAACTTTTTGATGTCAATACAAATGCTGCAGACCAAGCCGTACAGCGCATTCGAGTTAAATCCAAACATACTGAAAAAATTCAATTGCTTCAAAGTTTGGAGCAAATCCAAAATGTAGACTTGGTGATTGAAGCGGTGAGTGAAAACTTAGCACTTAAACAGCAAATTTTCACTCAATTAGGTGAGCTTTGTAATGAAAATGTATTGCTGGCCAGTAATACATCAAGTTTGGATTTAAACAAAATTGCTGAAGTGGTTCAACATCCAGAACGTGTATTAGGCTTGCATTTCTTTGGTCCTGTTGAACATATGAAGCTACTAGAAGTAGTACAAGGCCGACATACTAAAATAGCGGCAATGACTCAAGCAAAGTTTCTTGCTAAAAAAATTAACAAAGTGCCGGTTATTTCACAAGTGGGTCCAGGTTTTATTGGAAACCGTATTTTTGATGCCTATCTCTATCAAGCGCTCAATTTATTGGCGTTAGGCATTTCTCCACAAAGCATTGACCAAGCCATGTGTAAGTGGGGTATGAAGATGGGACCATTCCAAGTCATGGATTTGATTGGTAATGATCTTTTACTCAGTGCTTGGGCAGGCAAATTTAATGGCGAAGGAATTGACTGCTTGAAAAGATTGGTATCTGCACAATACCATGGGCAAAAAGTTCAAAAAGGCTGGTATCACTATATCGGAAAAAATATACATTTTGATTCTACTCAATTATCAGCACTCATTCAGAAGGATTTAAATGGGCGGTTAGCTACGGATCAAATTGTTCAACGTTTAATTCTAAGTCTTTATGTTGAAGCACAACGTGTATTAGACGACGGCATTGCAAAATCTAGCGCAGATATCGATTTGGTATTTGTACACGGTTATGGTTTTCCAGCCGAAAAAGGCGGTCCAGTTCATTATATTGAACAACACTTCTCAGCGGCTTTAGTACAGCGTCAAATAGGCTTTTATGCATCACAAGGCCAAGACGGTTTTTGGCAATACGTTAAAACAAGCGCTGTGCTTGAAAATATCGCTTAAGGATTAAAGGAATAGTCATGAATAAAGCAGTTATTGTTTCGACAGCACGTACGCCTTTTACTAAGTCTTGGAAAGGCGCCATGAACGCAACACATACCGCGACGATGGCAGGTCATGTGATTCGGGCTGCAGTTGATCGCGTCAATCTTGAAGGTGATGCAGTTGAAGATGTGGTATTGGGCTGTGCCAATCCTGAAGCTGCCAATGGTTTCAACTTGGCGAGAATGGCTGCGCTTCGAGCAAACTTACCTGTAAGCGTTGGTGGTGTGACGGTGAATCGCTTTTGTAGTAGTGGTTTACAAGCGATTGCGCAAAGTGCTCATCGGATTATGCTCAGTGAAAGTGAAATTTTAGTGGCAGGCGGAGCAGAATCAATTTCATGTGTGCAAAATCACATCAATATGCATATGTCACAAGAAGCTTGGTTAAAGCAAAACAAGCCTGAAATTTATTGGAACATGCTGCAAACGGCTGAAGTAGTGGCAAAACGTTATCAAGTTTCCAAACAGGCTCAAGATGAATATGGCGCAATGAGTCAGCAACGTGCTGAATATGCGCAAAAAGCAGGTTTATTCGATGCAGAAATTGCACCTTTTGAAGTTGAACAATTGCAATTTCAACGTCAGAGTGGGGCAATCCAAAGCGTCAGTATTCGTGCTGAAGTCGACGAAGGCATCCGTGCAAATATTCAATTGAGTGACGTTGAAAAAATTCGTACAGCATTGCCACAAGGCACCATTAGCGCTGGAAATGCCAGCCAATTTTCTGATGGCGCTTCTGCGTGTGTCTTGATGTCTGAAAAAGAAGCAGCACGTCGTGATCTTAAACCATTAGGGGCATTCCGCGCCTTTGCAGTGAGTGGGTGTGAACCGGATGAAATGGGAATTGGTCCAGTATATGCCATTCCAAAACTACTGAAACAACAAGGTTTAACTGTGGATGATATTGACCTTTGGGAAATCAATGAAGCCTTTGCTGTACAAGTTTTATATTGTCAGCAGAAACTTGGTATTCCACTGGAAAAATTAAACGTCAATGGTGGGGCTATTGCACTTGGACATCCTTATGGTGCAAGTGGATCACGTTTGACAGGGCATTTACTCATTGAAGGTCATCGTCGTAAAGCCAAATTAGGGATTGTCAGTATGTGTATTGGCGGTGGACAAGGTGCTGCAGCTTTATTTGAAATTTATTAAAAATTTAAGAAAGATGAGAAGGATATCAAAATGGAAGTGATTGACTTTAACAGTTTACGGACACAGCACGCGACACAAAATGTAAAAACCACAATGATGGATGTACCGTTACGTGTCACAGATTTAATCAAGCGTGCAGAAGAAATTTTTCCAAATCGTAAAATTATTTCGCGTAAAGGACCGAACCAAATTGAAATCATCAATTACAAGCAATTGGCTACACAAGCGAAATCAATAGCAGCAGGCTTGAAACATGTAGGAATTAAAGCTGGACAGCGCGTTGCAACTTTGATGTGGAGTCATACAGAACATTTGGCTTGTTATTATGCAATTCCAGCTGTCGATGCTGTTTTACATCCGCTAAATATACGCTTAAGCCCAGAAGAGCTTGCTTATATTATTGCAGATGCAGGCGATGATGTTCTTATTGTTGATGAAGACTTAATACCGCTATTAAAAAATATTGAACAATTTGTCAAAATTCCAACAGTCATAGTGAATGGTATACATCCTGAATATGCTTTATCACTTGATGACTTAAAGCAGCATGTGCCATTAAGTGAATGGCCAAATGGTCCATTTGATGAAAATACTGCAGTTGGTATTTGTTATACATCTGGAACGACAGGACGTCCTAAAGGCGTAGTTTACTCGCATCGTTCAACAGTTTTACATGCACTCAGTTGTTCATTACAAAGTGGTTTTGGATTTAGCAGTAACGATACATTATTGACCCTAACGCCACTTTTTCATGTGAATGCATGGGGGGTACCGTATTCAGGAACCATGTTAGGGTTGAATCAAATTTTACCGGGTGCACGTATAAGTATGACGGAAGTACTTGATCTTGCTATGGAACATGATGTAACTGCTATTTTAGGTATACCTACTTTTTGGCCAGAGATTTTAGACTTACTTGAAAACAATCCAGATCGTTGGCAATTTAAACGTAAGTTACGTATTCATTCAGGGGGTTCACATGCAACAGATGATATGTATCATCGTTTTAATGCGTTAAACATGACCCTGCAAAATGGTTGGGGGATGACAGAGTGCTCGCCAATTGCAACACAAACGTGGCTTCAACAGGAACATTTATTACTGCCTAAAGCAGAGCAATTTGAAATTCTTACGAGTAATGGTTTACCGATTCCATTGGTGGATGTGCGGATTATGGGCGCTAATGATTATTCCCAACCATGGGATGGAAAAAGTACTGGTGAATTACAAGTTCGTTCAGCATGGATTACACACGAGTATTTATCTTGGGAAAAACCAATTTCAGCGTCTACCTCAGATGGTTGGTTAAAAACTGGGGACATTGCCACAATTCGTCCAGATGGTTACGTACGAATCGTAGATAGAATGAAGGATTTAATCAAATCGGGTGGTGAATGGATTAGTTCTGTAGATATGGAAAATCACTTATGTAGCCACCCATCAGTGGTTGAAGCTGCTGTTGTTGCCATTCCAGATGAAAAATGGGGTGAAAGACCGCTCGCAATAGTCGTACTGCATGGCAGTGACGGAAATATTGAAGAAATTAGGCAGTATTTAAGTGATTTTTATGAGAAATGGATGTTACCTGAAGCCATTATCTCTATAGATGTCATTCCAAAAACCTCGATTGGAAAGATTGATAAAAAACGTCTTCGAGAACAGTATCAAGGGCATAAACACCAGTCTGAACGTAAATATTTAGTTTAAATCTAGAGTCTGAAATAAAAATAAGCTGATGCTAATCAGCTTAAGGACAAGTGTTACTTAAAGAATTAAAAAATGGATATTTTTTAATGTAAAAATCACATTTAAATAATGTGAAAGATTAAAAATCATGGCTACATAAGGAAAATTGTCATGCAAACGGATATAAAAACAGCACTAGAAGAAAAGCGTATGAATAAGTTTCAATGGTTGATTATTGGACTATTGGCTGTTTTGTACATTATTGACGGTATGGACTTTATGATCATGTCTTATGTAGCCAATTCGGTTGCAGCGGATCTAACTTTAAATGCCACACAAGTCGGGTTATTGATTAGTACAGGCCTGATTGGAATGACCATCGGTTCAATATTTATTTCACCTTTAGCAGATAAAATTGGTCGTCGTAATCTTATTCTTGGTGGTTTGGTTATTTGTGCAATTAGTATGTTTGCATCAAGTGTAAGTACGGGATTAAATGATTTATTGGTATATCGTTTTATATCGGGTCTCGGTTTAGGTGCAATTTCAACAGGTTGCATGGTTTTGGCTAGTGAATTTTCATCCAAAATGAATAAAGGACTTTCTGTTGCTATTTTATCTGCAGCTTATGGTGCTGGTGCTACGCTAGGCGGTATTTTGACGCGATATTATATTAGTGATTTAGGTTGGCGTTATACATTCGGTGCGGCAGGTATTATTACAGTCGTTGCTTTTGTTGTATCTCTTAAATTACTGCCTGAATCTGTGGAATATTTAATGTTCCGCAAACCAAAAAATGCGTTAGAACGTTTAAATAAATTACTGGCTAAACTACACATGCCCGCAGTAAGTAAAATTCCTGAAATTACTTTAGCAAATAAAGAGTCAGGTACATTTAAATTATTATTGTCTTCACATTATATCGTACAAACTTTATTACTTTGGTTTTCAATGTTCTTCATTTTGTTTGGTTTCTACTTCGTACTGGGTTTCACACCGAAAATCATTGCAGCTTCAGGCTTAAGCAATGAACAAAGTATTCAAATCGGCATGATGGTGAGTTTAGGTTCTATTGTCGGTTCAGTAATCCTCGGTTTATTGACCATCAAAATTGGATTATTTAAATCTTTAATGTCGTTCCTATGCTTAAGCGCAGTTTCTATGATTGGGTTTGTAGCCTTATCAAGCATGACGTTATTTATGATTGTGTTTGCAGTCGCACTGGGTATGTTTGCAGCTGGTTCATTGGCTGGTGCGTATTCAACAACCATGAATATTTATGATGTGAATGTGAGATCTACAGGTCTTGGTGTCGCAACAGGTATAGGTCGATTTGGTGGAATTGCATCTCCGATTATTGCAGGTTATTTGCTTGACCAAGGTATTCCAGCCCTATCATTGTATGGTTACTTTACCTTCATCTTCGTTCTTGCCGCAATTGCGATTTTCGTTTTATACGTTATTACCAAGCGTAAACAAGAAGCACTAGAACTTAAAACAGCTTAAATTTTTTAAAATTAAGTTTTTAGTCTATGGAGCAATACACATTGCTCTACGACTAAATCTTGCCTAGGGAAAATGGATATGTCTCTATTATTGAAAAAAACGCTACTTTTTATCAGTTGTTTAGCAGCAACAGCATCTTATGCAGATTTTATAAATGACAGTAAAATTTCTGTAACGGCTCATAATTATTATTTGGATCGCAATTTTACGGGTGAGGGCGTAGCTCAGCCTGCAGCAAAAGAATGGGCACAGGGTTTCATTTTTTCTGCTAAATCAGGCTATACATCTGGTTTAATCGGTTTAGGGTTAGATATACATGCAACATCAGGTTTTAAGCTTTGGGGCGACAAAGAACATTCGCTTGGGGCAGGGCTTTTACCGATTCAACCGTCTTCAGGTGAACCTGAAGATAGCTATAGTGAAATTAGTCCAACCTTTAAAGCTAAGATTTCAAAAACTGAACTAAAATACGGCACATTGATTCCTTTTAATCCAATGCTTGTCGGTTCCCCAGCACGTTTATTTCCACAAACCTATCGAGGATTTTCTTTAGAAAGTAAGGATTTGGATAAATTTTCACTTGAGGCTAGCTATATAGATGAAGTCAATCAACGTGACTCTACTAACTATGAGGCTTTAAAACTTACCCCTTACAATAAACGTTTTCCAACGACTTTTACAGCAGATTATTTGTACTATTTAGGTGCTCATTATCAGTATAATCCGACGAGTCGTGTTAGCTTATTTCATTCGAGACTAGATGATGTATTCGATCAGTATTATGTCGGTTTAATTGGCTCACTCCCTATTAATGAAGATTATCGTTTTTTGCATGATATTCGTTTTTTCTCGACTCAAGATCAAGGGACTCAAAAGGCAGGTGAAGTAGATAACATTAATACGAGTATCATTTTAGGGTTAGGATATAAAAATCATAAAATAAATGCAGGTTATGTTTTAAATAGCGGAAATACTGCTTTACCCTATTTGTCCGGTGGTGAACCATTCACGTACTTAGATACTTGGGCAACAGATTTTCTCAATAAAAATGAGAAAATTTATACTATGCGTTATGAGTATGATTTTAAAGATTATGTTCCTGGTTTAAGAGCGATGCTACGTTATACACATGGACAAGATATCGACTTAACACATGTATTAGGTTCAGATGCAAAAGAGTTAGAAGAAACGGATATTGGTGTGGAATTGAATTATAAAGTCCAAAATACTTTCTTAAAGGGTTTAAATGTACGGTTACGTTATGCAGATTATGATAATGATTTCGGGCCCAAAGTTACGTTCAAGTCTGCAAAAGAAACTCGTGTTAATTTGAATTACACTTGGGTATTTAAATAGGTTGTGAGGCGGCTCAATCAATAATTTAAGACATACATTGCAAACTGGATTAAGGCTTACAGATCAATCAATGAACGTCATAGGCATTATTGATCATGAAAAGAATTAAACTAAATCAATATGTTGTGGCTATTAATCGAGTCACTTCAATGACGGCATTACTGAGTTTAGTCACTGGATTTTTCTATATTGTATTTATGGCAGAACAAAACGTTCGATCATTGATGAAATATGAATGGCAGCAGAAGAAGACATTCAATCTATAGGTTTATCCTATGAATTGGGAAGATTATCTGGAATTGAAACAAAGCATCATCGAGCAATATGCTGTGACATTTTTAGGGTTATTAAAAGATGATGATTAGTATTCTATTGGATTGATCTAAAAAGGAACTAGGCAAACTGTAGCCCTAAGAATGAAGAATCAACTCAATAAAATCTGACAATTCAAATAGTTATTGGATTAAATTTTACTTATTTCACTCGTAAAAAATGAAGACAAGGAGTTCTCCCATGCATTTTCCTGAAACTCAACCTAGAAAATCGCTCTATTACAGCTACGAGGTTTATCCCTATTTGCATAGTCATGAAGATACTGTAGCTGATGCGGATACTGTCACTATTGTAGGTGCAGGTCCGATTGGGATGGCAAATGCGTTGCTCTTGGCAAAACATGGAGTCAACGTTATTTTATTGTCTTCAGAACAGCAATTATCTGAAGGTAGTCGTGCTCTGGTCTATACCAAACGTTCTATGGAAATTTTACAGGCCGCTGGCGCTGCTGAACGTATTATGAGCAAAGCCTTGCCTTGGACGCATGGAAATTCAATTTATAAAGGTCAAGTGGCATTCCGCATGGCATCGCCGACCAATGAACATGATCAATTTGCACCATTGAATAACTTGCAACAAAACTGGCTTGAGAATTTTTTACTCGACACCATTAAACAACAAGACAATATTGAAGTTCGCTGGGGTAACAAAGTCGTTGCACATGAACAGGATAATGACAAAGTAACATTGACTGTGCATACTCCTGAAGGTGAGTACAAACACGTTTCAAACTGGGTTATAGCTGCGGATGGTGGTCGTTCACCAATCCGTGAAAGCATGAAACTGCGGATGGAAGGTGCAAGCTACGAAGGTCGTTTTGTGATTGCAGATATCCGTATCAAACTGGATTATCCAACAGAACGTTTGGCATTCTTCTCGCCAGACTGGAATCCAGGCAATACCATTTTAATGCACCGTGAACCAGATGATATCTGGCGTTTCGATTATCAACTCGATCCTAACATTTCTCCTGAAGAAGCACTGCAACCTGAAAACTTGCATAAAGCGATAAATGATCAATTAAAAATGATTGGTCAGGATCATCTTGAGTGGGAAATGGACTGGAGTACGGTGTACTCAGCGCGTGCTTTGACTTTAGATAGTTACGTGCATAACCGTATTATGTTTGTTGGTGATGCAGCGCATTTACTGCCAATTTTTGGTGTACGTGGTGCGAATACCGGTTTCCAGGATGCGCAAGACTTGTCATGGAAACTGGCTGCTGTAGTTAAAGGCTGGGCGCCTGAAAAATTACTGGAAAGCTATACTTTTGACCGTGTCGGTGCTGCTCGTGAAATTATTGCTGAAGCAGGTAAATCGACACGCTTTATGGCACCACCCACCGATGGCTTTCGTTTATTGCGTAATGCTGTACTTTCATTGTCACTCGAACATGAATTTGTTCGTCCTTTATATCACTGGCGTACTTCACGTCCACATGCCTACACCCATTCTTCATTGAACAGTCAGAATGATGACAATGCCATCATGCATGAATTGACTGAAAACGGTGCGCTTATTCCAAACCTGAAATTTGCAGATGGCTCATTTTTATATGATTCAATCAGCGGCAAATTTTCGGCTGTAGTCATTACCCAAAATGGACAAGTGCCTGCAACTTTAATTGCTGAAATTAGTGCATTAAAACAACAAGGTATTCCTGCACAAGTAGTTGCACTGGCGATTGATGGTCAAGCAGTGAGTGAAGCAGATATAACATTAGAAATTAACCCAAAAATTGCCAAAGAACGTTTCTTTGCAGATGTAGGTGCAATTTATTTGGTTCGTCCTGATCATCATATTAATGGTCGTTGGGTGATTTATCGTGAAAATGTGATGACTGAAACCTTGCATCAATTCACTCAAGAAACAAAAGGAGTAGCAGCATGAGTTCAATTTCAACAAATGATTTAGAAAAAGTATATGACCAACTAGCGGAAAGCATTGATGCTATTCCAGAGGTCAAACGTGAATTGTTTTTAGTGAAATTAGCATTGCTTAGTGCCAATCAAATTAAAGATGCTGCTGTATTTGGTCAATTAATTAATCAAGCCAAAATTTTTGAGGATTAACATTCTAAGTTTTTATAAAAATTTTGCTTTTTTGATGTATAGAATTAAATCAAAGGGAAATCTTGTAATGTTGAAATTATATTATTTCTAAAGAAAGAGATATTAACCCTATCTCATACATTAAGTCATGCATCGTTAATCCGAATCGTGGATAAAGATATTTTTTAAATTATATCATGCTCAGATTCGGGTTATTTTATTAAATCGATAGAACATCTGAAAACCTATGAAAGCAGATCGAGTTTTGATTCTATCTGCTTTTCTTGTGGTCATATTTGTAAGGCAAGTACTCGGGAGAATGATCAGATAAAGCAATTATTGTAAATTTAATCGTACTATTGATTTCTATATTTCGTTCTAGGAATTGCAATAAATTTAAACCTTTTTCAATTTATAAGTAAGCGATAAACTTATAAGGGATAAGCAAGCTGCTATGCAAATTACGATATTCATTGAGGCGGGGTGATTGTCGATGAAAAATAGACTGACGATAGAGCTAAGTACAGCCCCCATGGCAAATTGCATTGATACAGCTAGACCAGATGCAGTTCCTGCTTGTTGAGGTAATAGCTGTAGCAAGTTAGCAATAGAATTTGAACCAATAGCGCCAGTCACACCAATGTAAATCATTAAACCAATAATTAAAAAAATAACCGATTCTAGTTTCAAAAAGGTAATTACAGCTAGATATATGCCTGCTGTAAAAGAAATCCCCACCATAATTTTCAGTAATTGATAAGCTGAGTAATATCTTAATGCGTGGCCATTGATACTAGTGAAAATAATGATAGAAAAAATATTAAAGGCGAACAGATAAGCATATTGCTGTGGGCTGAAGCCATAGTAATGAATAAATACAAACGAGGATGCGGTGATATAGGCAAACATACCGCCAAACGAAAAGCTATTGCATAAGATCAATCCGATGGCATGGCGGTTTTTCAGCACAGCACGGTAGTTTTGCAGCACACTGGCAGGTACGGCGGCAGGTGCAGGAGCTTCAATGCTCATTTTTGCCCAGATCATGCAAATCACAGAATAGATAAGCAAAAAGACAAAAATGCCCTTCCAGCTGAACTGGATTGCTATCCACGCGCCAAATACTGGTGCAATCAGTGTCGCAATCATGGTGATGATATGCATGAGCGATAATATTTTTGGAATTTCTGCATTGGAAAATAAATCGCGGACCAGCGCTCGTGACAATACCGAAGCACTTGCTCCCCCAATTGCTTGTAATAGCCTAAATGCTTGTAACTGTTCAATCTGCTGCGAAAAGAAACAGCCTAAGGTTGCGATGCTATAAATCACCATACCAATCAACAGTAATTTTTTGCGTCCATAACGATCAGACAGTGGTCCATAGATCAACATGCCGATGCTGAAACCCAGCAGGAAAATGGTAATGGTTTTTTGCACACTGCTGACGTGAGTACCTAGGTCAGAAGCGATCAAAGGTAGACTTGGCAGATACATATCTATAGACAGTGGACCAAAAGCCACCAATGCACCGAGTAGTACGATCAGATATTTAGATGCAGTTTTATTTAGTTCAGTCATAATTTAAATTTCGGGCAGTGTTCAAATACTGATTACGATAGTCAGATGGACGCAGCCCAGCATGGCGGGTAAAGAAACGACTGAAATAGGCTGGATCTTTAAAACCCAGCTGATAGCACACAGTGTTAATCGTGGCATCTGAGAAAATCAATAATCGTTTGGCTTCTTGCATCTGCCGATCAAAGATTAATTTTTTCGAAGAAATATCGGCTACGCGTCGGCAGGTGTCATTGAGACGGGTTTCGGTGATATTTAGCGCTTTGGCGTATTCACTCAGTGGCCAATGCTCTAGAAAGTGATTTTCAATCAGTTCGTTAAATGCACGAAACTTAGACAAATCGCCACTGCAACTGTTAATGCGCGGTGCGCTGACATCCCCTAGACGTAACATTTGAATGAAAATCAAAGACACCAGATTTCGTAGCGCAGACTGGCGATTGGCTTTGTTGGATCTAAACTCTTTTTGAAGGTCAATAAAGTAGCGTTCTAGCTGTAGCAGGTCATCAGCGTCTTCTTTCTTTAAACCATCCATGGAGATACACAACGGTACAATGTTTTGAACTTTCAGATCAACCTGCAACAGTGGCCAGATCAGATTTTGCTGCACGGTCAGTACATGACCTTCGCACATGGGATCAGTAATAAAGGAATGTGCTACGGAAGGTGGAGTCAAGAAGCATACTGGGGCATTGCAGACGTATTTTACATCGTCGAGAAAAATACGGATTGAGCCTTTGGTAAAAAAATGAACCTGAAAAAAACCGTCATGTCGGTGTGCAGGCATATTTACCCCAAAGAAATCTGCCAGCTTGCCTTGCGCGTCATAATGGATTTCAGAATTCATATAACGTTGGTCGTAAACTTCACCCAATTTAATGTTTGGAATGTGCATTTGGTTCATACCTTCGAGTCCATGAAAAGTATCATTTTTAAAATTAACTGCAAAAAGTGGTTGAAAAAAGTTAATATATTAATTATAAAGTTAATATATTAACTAATTGTCAAAATGTCTAGTCAATGAGTGAATAAATAATCTCTAGAGAGTCTCAAATGAATGAGTTAAGAAAAATTAGCATGGATGGTAATGTTTTTGGTATTGCATTGAATTACATAGATTTGTATGAAAAATTACAAGCGTCATTTAATGAAAAGCCTTATGTGAACGAACCCAAAAAACCAGTTCTATTTATTAAAACACCGAATACGCGCAATATTTCTGGAAACACGGTGATCAAACAGAAATCTGCCATTTTACAAGCGGGTCCAAGTGTAGGCATCGTGATCGGGAAAAGTACAACTCGAGTAACTAAAAGTGAAGCTGCTGCGCATATCGCAGCTTATGTTGTGGTTAATGAGTGGAGCCTTCCTGAAGAAAGCTATTACCGTCCAGCGATTAAAGCAAAATGCCAAGATGGTTTTTGTGTGGTGGGTACGCCTGTTGCGGCAGACCAAGTATCTAACGTGAATAATCTTGCACTTCGCGTTTTCGTAAACGGTGAATTGAAGCAAGAAGGGTCGACGACCAACTGGATTCGTACACCAGAACAAATTATTGAAGAAATTTCTGAATACATGCCGTTAAACGAAGGTGACATCATTTTAACTGGTACGCCATATGGTCGCGTGTCTGTTGAAGCGGGTGATGAAGTTCGTATTGAAATCGATCAACTCGGTTCAGTGACAAACCTGGTTCAGGAAGAAGGGAACTAATTCATGAAAACTGCACGTATTCGTTATAACAATGAAATTTTAGAAGTTCAGGTCAATGATGAGCTTCAAGTGACACTACCCTCTGGTGAAGTTCTAGAAGAAAAATCCGTTGAATGGTTGCCACCTGCTTCAGGCACGATGTTCGCTTTAGGTTTGAACTATGCCGATCACGCGCGTGAACTTGCATTTGAACCACCAAAAGAGCCTTTGATCTTCATTAAAGCGCCAAATACATATACAGGTCACAACGCAAATACATGGCGTCCTGACAATGTTGAATACATGCACTACGAGTGTGAGCTTGTAGCCGTAATTGGTAAGACTGCGAAAAATGTAAAACGTGAAGATGCATTGGATTATGTTGCAGGCTATACGCTATGTAATGACTACGCAATTCGTGACTTCCTTGAGAATTACTACCGTCCGAACTTACGTGTAAAGAACCGTCATTCTACGACACCAGTCGGGCCATACATTATTAATAAATCATTGGTTCCTGCGCCAAATAATCTTGTACTTAAAACTTGGGTCAATGGCGAACTGCGTCAAGAAGGCACAACTTCAGATATGATTTTTGATGTTCCCTTCTTAATTGAATACATCTCATCATTCATGACCTTACAACCAGGCGACATGATCGCAACAGGTACACCAGAAGGTTTATCTGATGTGGTTCCAGGTGATGAAGTGATCGTTGAAATTGAAGGCATTGGCAAGCTACGTAATCACATTATTTCTGAATCAGATTTTTTCAAAACAGTTTAAGTGTTAAGGGATTAACAACATGATTAAGCATTGGATTGATGGTAAAGAAGTCGAAAGTAAAGAAACGTTTACCAACTACAACCCTGCGACCAATGAAGCGATTGGTGAAGTTGCAAGCGGTGGTCAAGAAGAAATTAACTTAGCGGTTGCTGCTGCTAAACGTGCAGCTCCGGGTTGGGCAAAAACACCAGCCAAAGAGCGTGCGCGTTTAATGCGTAATTTGGGTGACTTGATCGACCAAAACGTAGCAAAAATTGCTGAGCTTGAAACACTGGATACCGGTTTGCCGATTCACCAAACCAAGAATGTTTTGATTCCACGTGCATCGCATAACTTCAACTTCTTTGCTGAAGTATGTACACGTACCAATGGTCACACGTATCCTGTCGACGATCAAATGTTGAACTACACATTACATCAACCTGTTGGTGTATGTGGTTTGGTTTCACCATGGAATGTACCGTTCATGACGGCTACATGGAAAACTGCACCATGTTTAGCACTTGGTAATACAGCTGTATTAAAAATGTCTGAGCTTTCACCGCTTACTGCTAACGAACTCGGTCGTTTAGCATTAGAAGCGGGTATCCCTGAAGGCGTATTCAACGTGGTTCAAGGTTATGGTGCAAATGCGGGTGATGCCCTAGTAAAACACCCTGATGTGCGTGCAATTTCGTTTACGGGTGGTACAGCAACCGGTCGTCGTATCATGGCTGGCGCAGGCCTCAAAAAATATTCAATGGAGCTTGGTGGTAAGTCTCCAGTAGTTATTTTTGAAGATGCAGATCTTGATCGCGCATTAGATGCAGCATTGTTCACGATCTTTTCTTTAAATGGCGAGCGTTGTACTGCAGGTAGCCGTATCTTCATCCAAGAATCTGTATATGACGAATTCGTCAAAGAATTTGCGCGTCGTGCGAAAAACATTAAGGTAGGTGATCCACAAGATCCGAACACACAGGTCGGTTCAATGATCACCAAAGCGCATTACGACAAAGTCACGGGCTATATCAAAATTGGTATCGAAGAAGGTGCAAACCTTGTTGCTGGTGGTTTAGAGCGTCCAGCGGGTCTTGCAGATCATTTGAAAAATGGTCACTTTGTTCAGCCAACCGTATTTGCTGATGTCGACAACCGCATGCGTATTGCTCAAGAAGAAATCTTTGGCCCAGTGGTATGTCTAATCAAATTCAAAGATGAAGCTGAAGCACTTCGTTTAGCGAACGACACTGAGTATGGTCTTGCATCTTACATCTGGACACAAGACATTGGTAAAGCACACCGTTTAGCTGCAGGTATTGAAGCAGGCATGGTGTTTATTAACAGCCAAAACGTGCGTGACTTACGTCAACCATTTGGTGGAATCAAAGGTTCAGGTACAGGTCGTGAAGGCGGTGAGTACAGCTTAGAAGTATTCACAGAGCTGAAGAACGTATGTATTTCAATGGGTTCACACCATATTCCTAAATGGGGTGCGTAAGCGTCCTTTAGGACATTAAGACTCAAAGATTAATAAAATATTCAGGAAGAAAAAAATGGGTAAGCTCGCACTCGCTGCAAAAATCACACATGTTCCCTCTATGTATTTGTCGGAGCTTCCGGGTCCACAAAATGGCTGCCGCCAAGCTGCGATTGATGGTCATATCGAAATCGGTCGTCGTTGCCGTGAATTGGGTGTAGACACGATTGTGGTATTAGACAGTCATTGGTTGGTGAACAGTGCGTTCCACATTAACTGTGGCGCGCATTTCGAAGGGATTTATACCAGTAACGAATTGCCTCATTTCATTAAAAACATGGAGTTTGATTACGACGGTAATCCAGAGTTTGGGCAATTGATGCAGGAAGAAATTGCCAAAACGGGCATTCGTGTTCAAGCACATAACATTGAAAGTTTACATCTTGAATACGGCACATTGGTTCCAATGCGTTATATGAACCAAGACAAGAAATTTAAAGTGGTTTCTGTATCTGCATTCTTAACCTCGCATGAACTTCAAGACAGCCGTAAATTTGGAGAAGGTTTAGGTGCTGCGATTGAAAAATACGAGGGTACGGTTGCAGTCTTTGCCAGTGGTTCTTTATCGCATCGTTTTATTTGGGATCGTGAAGCAAGTCGCGGTATGGATTCATACACCCGTGAGTGGGATCGACAAGTCGACAAACACGTGGTCGGTATGTGGGAACGTGCTGAGTGGGCTGAATTCACGGCTATGCTACCTGAATATGCAGAATACTGCTTCGGTGAAGGCGGTATGCACGATACAGCAATGTTGTTGGGCTTACTGGGTTGGGATCAGTACGACAAAGCTGTTGAAATCTTAACCCCTGCATTCCCAAGTTCGGGTACGGGTCAGATCAACGCTGTTTTCCCTGTCGAATAACCAG
Organism: uncultured Acinetobacter sp.; assembly: GCA_964579445.1. GTDB lineage: Bacteria > Pseudomonadota > Gammaproteobacteria > Pseudomonadales > Moraxellaceae > Acinetobacter. The sequence continues at coordinate 935 of CAZOGM010000039.1, read as the reverse complement.
TCGCATAATAGGAATTAAGAGCATGCCTCACTTTATTGCTGAATATAGTGCCAACATTCAAGATGATATCGACTTTCCAGAATTCTTTGGGCAAGTGAATCAGTTTTTAGGAAATACGGGTGTATTTCCACTTGGCGGTATCCGTAGCCGTGCGATTCGTATGGATGACTATGTCATTGCGGATGCGAAGCATGATTATGCTTTTATCCATATGACGCTTAAAGTCGGGGCGGGTCGTGATATAGAAACTAGACAAGGCGTGGCTGAAGCGTTGTTCAAACTCATCGAAGCACACTTTCAAGCGCTTAAAGACAAGCGGTTACTCGCTATTTCTTTTGAAATGATTGAACTTGATCCAGTGTTGAACTTTAAATCAAACAACATTCATCAATTTCTGAATGCCCAAAAATAAGAACGGACTTGATTGAAATGCTAGACCAAGAACATATTAAAGCCCTCGCGCTTGAACTCGATAAAGCAGAGAAAACACGTACTCAAATGCGTCAATTCTCTTTGCAATACCCAGAAATTACCATTGAAGATGCTTATGCAATTCAAAAAGAATGGGTTGCCCATAAAATCGCTGAAGGTCGAAAATTAGTGGGTCATAAAATTGGCTTAACCTCTCGTGCAATGCAAGTCTCTTCAAATATCACTGAGCCTGATTATGGCGCTTTGTTAGATGATATGGTGTTTGAAGAGGGTTCAGATATTCCATTTGATCGTTTCATCGTGCCACGTGTAGAAGTGGAACTTGCGTTCATTTTAGGTAAAGACCTGACTGGGCCAAACTGCACGATTTTTGATGTACTTGATGCAACGGATTACATTATTCCTGCCATTGAAATCATTGATGCGCGTCTGCACAACACCGACCCTGAAACAGGCATTACCCGTAAAGTCTTTGATACCATTTCTGACAATGCAGCCAATGC
>CAZOGM010000038.1:2897-22380 GCA_964579445.1 uncultured Acinetobacter sp. | reverse complement strand
GTTTTTTGCAAATTCAGTTCTAATGCATCTACTTGAGTTTCTAATTCAGTCTGAGCATGTGACTCATTGAGTATTTTTTTATGCTGATGAATCAATCGCCAATTCAACACAGATAAAATAACCAAAAGTAGAATTAAAAAACCCATCATCCATAGCATGAGCGTGTCCCCAATAATTTATTTTGAATGATTAAAAGACTCGCACAGATCCATCAAGCGGTTGGCATAACCCCATTCATTGTCATACCAAGCAAACACTTTGGCCTGCTGACCCACCACCATCGTTTGGGTTAAATCCACAATCAGTGAATAAGGTGAATGATTAAAGTCGGAGGACACCAAAGGTTCATCAGTGACAGCCATGATTTCTGCATAATCGAATTTGGCTGCCTTGATTAAGACATCATTGATCTTTTGCGAATTCATTGGTGTTTGAGAAACAAAGGTCAAATCAATCGCTGCGACATTAATGGTCGGCACACGAATAGAATAGCCATCGATTCGGTTTTCCATTTTCGGCATGACGTTTTTTAAAGCGCCTAAGGCTGAAGAAGTGGTCGGAATAATATTCTGTCCTGACGCTCTCGCACGGCGCAAGTCACGGTGCACATGATCAAGAACGGACTGATCTGCAGTCACCGCATGAATTTCAGTCATCATGGCAGTGTCTATACCAAAAGCATCATCAATGATTTTAACCAAGGGCACGAGTGCTTGCGTGGTACATGACACGCTAGAAATGATTTGATCCGTGTCTTTGACCTCATGATGATTGACCCCATAGACAATGGCAGCATCCACACTGTCAAAAGGCGCAGCACCAATGATGACACGTTTTGCACCTGCTGTTAAATGCTGAGTAGCCGCCTCACGTGAACGGAACAAACCCGTGCATTCTAAAACCACATCTATATTAAGTGCTGCCCACGGCAATAGCTCAGGTTGATGTTGACAATGTACCTGTACATTAAGCTGAGCATTTCCTGATTTGATGTTTAAATACGCTTGCTCATCTTGATAACTCAGTTCTACTTCGCCTTTAAAGCGACCATGGGTAGTATCGTATTTAAACAAATGAATGAGGGTATCTACATCTGCAACATCGTTAATCGCGACAATATCAAAATGAAATTCTTTTGGATTTTCAAACCATGCACGCAATACATTACGCCCAATTCGACCAAATCCATTAATCGCAACACGCTGCATTAGATACCCTTAACTCATGAGGAATGATGTAATAACAGGGCTATGTTAATAGATTTCAGCAGATTACTGATATAAATTCTAAGTTTAATGCATTTAAATAATACTGATAAAATTTAGCGCTCAGAGTATTCGCTATTTTAAACGTAAGTTTGGATTGATTTGCAAACCCATTTAAAAATAAAAGAAACCCTGATTAATATTTTTTACTGAATAAATTCATGTAGATATAGATTCACACCCAACCAACAAGGCAACAAGTTGTGAAAGCTGAGACTTCGCGTATTTTATAGTTTCACTTAAGCTTAAAAATAAAGAATGCCAAAACCACAAGTGCTTTAAAGAGAATTGTCATCAAAACACTTTAAAATCATTGGTGCGGGTACTATTTTCCGTTATAATTTGGCGTTTTTAAAAATTAAGCCCGCGTATAGAACAGAGCAATATTTCGTTAGACTCAATCTGTGCGCTTTTGCCAATATGAATATGGAGTGACTTGGTTGTGAGTACTCGTTTAATGACATCCGCTGAAATCCGTGAAGCATTTTTGCGTTACTTTGAATCGCAAGGGCATACACGTGTCGCGTCGAGTTCACTCGTACCAGCCAATGACCCGACTTTGTTGTTTACCAACGCAGGTATGAACCAGTTTAAAGACTGTTTCTTAGGGCTTGAAAAACGAGATTATGTACGTGCAACATCTTCACAAAAATGTGTACGTGCTGGCGGCAAACACAACGATTTAGACAACGTCGGTTATACCGCACGTCACCATACATTCTTTGAAATGCTCGGCAACTTCTCGTTTGGTGACTATTTCAAACGTGATGCAATTAAATTCGCTTGGGATTTCTTGACCAATGAAGACTGGTTAGGTTTACCTAAAGACAAGCTTTATGCCACTGTTTATCATACAGATGATGAAGCTTTTGATATTTGGAACAAAGAAATTGGTCTAGATGCTTCTCGCATCATCCGTATTGGCGACAACAAAGGTGGTCAATACGCCTCAGATAATTTCTGGGCAATGGGTGATACAGGTCCGTGTGGGCCGTGTTCTGAAATTTTCTTTGACCATGGTGATCATATTTGGGGTGGCTTACCCGGCACACCTGAAGAAGATGGCGACCGTTTCATTGAAATTTGGAACAATGTATTCATGCAGTTCAATCGTACTGCGGACGGTGTACTACACCCGCTTCCAGCACCGTCTGTAGATACAGGTATGGGCTTAGAGCGTATTTCTGCTGTTTTACAACATGTCAACTCGAACTACGAAATTGACTTGTTCCAACACGTACTTAAAGCATCAGCTGAAATCATTGGTTTAGATACGTCAGAAATTGAAGCCAAAGCACAAGCTGAAGGCAAACCCGTAGATTATCCTGCTTCACTTAAAGTGGTTGCAGACCATGCACGTTCATGCTCATTCTTAATTGCCGATGGCGTAAACCCTTCTAATGAAGGTCGTGGTTATGTGCTACGTCGTATTATCCGCCGTGCAGTACGTCATGGTAATAAACTAGGTGCAACAGGCTCGTTCTTCTACAAAACCTTACAGCCGTTAATTGAAGTAATGGGTGCTGCATACCCAGAACTTGAAGCACAAAAAGCACGTATCGAAGCTCAGCTTTTGAAAGAAGAAGAACAATTTGCGAAGACTTTAGAGCAAGGTTTGAAATTGCTTGAAGGTGAATTGGCAAATCTTAAAGGTTCTGTTATCCCTGGCGAAGTGGTGTTCAAGCTTTACGACACTTACGGCTTCCCTGCAGATTTAACGGCTGATATCGCACGTGAACGTGAACTCACGATTGATGAAGCTGGTTTTGAAACTGAAATGGCTGCACAACGTCAACGTGCCCGTGATGCAGGTAAATTCGCGATCGACTACAACAGCATTGTCAATGTTGAAGGCGAAACCCAATTTGATGGTTATGATGCAACTGCGGGTTCTGGTCAAATTATTGCAATCTACAAAGATGGCGAACAAGTTGATGAAGTCAACGAAGGCGATGAAGCTTTAATCGTACTGAATCAAACGCCTTTCTATGCAGAAAGCGGTGGTCAAATTGGTGATACAGGACTCTTCAAAAACGATACTGGTATTTTCGAAGTGCAAGATACCAAAAAATCAGGTGGTGCTTTTGTCCATCAAGGTATCGTGACCATGGGGAGCTTAACAGCGACTCAACGTGTGGAAGCCATTGTAAAAGCTGATCTTCGTGCTGCAACTGCGCGTAATCACTCTGCAACTCACTTACTACATGCTGCGCTTCGTCAAGTATTGGGTTCACATGTTCAACAAAAAGGTTCATTGGTTGCAAGCGATATTTTACGTTTCGACTTTGCCAATGACCAACCTGTGACTTTTGAACAACTTCAAGAAGTTGAACGTTTGGTCAATGCCGAAGTGATTGCCAATACTGCGGTTTCTACTGAACTTCTAGACATCGAATCTGCGAAAGCCAAAGGTGCGATGATGTTGTTCGGCGAGAAATACGGTGATGAAGTTCGCGTACTTTCAATGGGTTCAATCATTGAAGAGAAAAACTTCTCTATCGAACTGTGTGGTGGTATTCACGTAAAACGCACAGGCGATATTGGCTTATTTAAAATCACCTCTGAAGGTGGTGTGGCTGCTGGTGTGCGTCGTATTGAAGCAGTTACAGGAACTAAAGCAGTTGATGTTGTTCAAAAAACAGAATCAAACGTTCAATACATCAATGGTTTATTGAAAGCTCAAAACCATCAAACTGTAGAAAAAGTTGAAGCCGTTGTTGAAACTGCTTCTGCTTTGCAAAAGCAAATTGATCAATTGAATCAAAAATTAGCGCACTTCCAAGCAGCTGAACTTTTAAGTCAAGTTCAACAAATTGCGGGTCGTACCACGATTATTACCACTGTTCAAAACATGGATGCAAAATCACTTCGCAACCTACATGACGGTTTAAAATCAAAATTAGAAAATGCAGTGATTGTGCTTGCAGGTGTAGAGGGTGACAAGGTTAGCTTAATCTCATCTGTAGCAAAAGACTTCACTGCTTCTATTAAAGCGGGTGACATCATCAAGCATTTAGCAACCGAGCTCGGTGGTAAAGGTGGTGGTAAACCTGATTTGGCACAAGGTGGCGCGCCACTTAACGAGAAGTTTGCAACAGTAATGGCAGATTTAACTGCTTGGCTTGCGGCAAAATAAGACTTCACTTTTTGTGTAACGGACCCTGAAAAGGCATTTTAGGGTCATGGCTTTTATGGAACAACTATGGCATTAATCGTTCAAAAATATGGCGGTACCTCAATGGGTACTCCCGAGCGCATTTTAAATGTTGCTCGCCGTGTAAAGCGTTGGCGTGACCATGGCCACAAAGTGGTTGTGGTAGTATCCGCTATGAGTGGTGAAACAAACCGCTTATTGGCTTTAGCTAAAGCCATTACCGAAACCCCAGATCCACGTGAATTAGATCAAATGGTGTCAACGGGTGAACAGGTAACGATTTCAATGTTGGCGATGGCCCTCAACTCGATTGGTGTTGAAGCAAAATCGCTTACAGGTCGCCAAGTTGGCATTAAAACTGACAGCGCATTTAACAAAGCTCGTATTGAGTCGATTGATACAGACGTATTGACTGAGAATCTTGATGCAGGTCGTGTTCTAGTGGTTGCCGGTTTTCAAGGCTTTGATGAAAATGGCAATACTACGACTTTAGGTCGTGGTGGTTCAGATACTTCTGGTGTGGCACTTGCGGCAGCACTCAAAGCAGATGAATGCCAAATTTATACCGATGTCGATGGTGTCTACACCACAGACCCCCGCGTTGCCCCAAAAGCCAAAAAAATTGATCGTATTTCTTTTGAAGAAATGCTTGAAATGGCATCTCTAGGTTCTAAAGTTCTACAAATTCGTTCAGTTGAATTTGCTGGAAAATACCAAGTACCTTTACGTGTATTATCAAGTTTTGATAATGATGAAGATGGTGCATTCGACGAAGAGTTTAAACAAAACGTCGGTACTTTGATTACCACAGAAGCGGAAGACAACATGGAACAGCCAATTATTTCAGGTATCGCATTTAACCGTGACGAAGCAAAATTGACTATTTTAGGTGTACCTGACGAACCTGGTATTGCCTCTAAAATCCTATCGCCTATCAGCTCTGCCAACATTGAAGTGGATATGATCATCCAAAATGTCGAAGAAGATGGTACCACTGATTTCACCTTTACTGTGAACCGTGGTGAGCTTGCCAAAGCCAAAGCGATTCTTGAAGAAACGGCTAAAAAAATTGGTGCACGTGAAGTATCTACACGTGCCGATATCGTGAAAGTCTCAATTGTGGGTGTAGGTATGCGCTCACACGCAGGCGTTGCAAGCAAAATGTTCAGCGCACTTGCAGATGACGGTATCAATATTTTAATGATTTCGACCTCAGAAATTAAAATTTCTGTCATCATTGATGAAAAATATTTAGAGCTTTCAGTTCGTGCTTTACACACTGCTTTTGGTTTAGACCGTGAATCAGGTGAATCAAGCGTTCGTGCTTAACTGATCTTATATAGCATTATCAAAGCTATAAAGATGAATAAATATTCAGAGCCACTATAGTTTTTCTTATAGTGGCTCTGTTATATTAACTTGAAAGGTTTTTTGGAAAATTAAAATAGTCTTGTACGGAGTGCATATTTCGTCACAATTATCTGTTAAAATTTCCCCTGATTCCGAGGTTGTTATTTTTCGCTTTTTGAAAAAACTATCGCAGGTTTAGCGTTTAAGCAAGGAGATAAACATGCTGATTCTGACCCGTCGTGTCGGGGAAACATTAATGATTGGCGATCAAGTCAGTGTTACTGTACTTGGTGTAAAAGGCAATCAAGTCCGTATTGGCGTGAATGCACCAAAAGAAGTGTCTGTACACCGTGAAGAAATCTATCAACGAATTCAACATGAACGTGCAATGCATGAACATTTGCAGCATCTAGATCAGGACTACCAACCTTCTTTTGAAGAAGAAACTGTCGTAGTTCCGCAAAATGATTTTAATCGTTAATTTTAAAATTGTTTTGATCCTAAAGCGGCTAACTAGCCGCTTTAAATTTGCCAAAATTTTAGATTTTCACTTTGACTCATCTAACATTGCCAGCACTTTTTTGACCGGAGCATAACTTCGGCGATGCTCTGGAATTACACCATGTACTGCAATCGCTTCAAAATGTGCTTTGGTGGGGTAGCCCTTGTGTTTGGCAAAACCAAATTGTGGATACTTTTGATCTAGCTCAACCATTTCACGATCACGTGTCACTTTGGCTAAAATACTGGCTGCTGAAATTTCCTCATGTAGAGCATCCCCTCCCACTACAGCCTCACAGCTCATAACCAAACCTTGTGGTACTTTATTGCCATCGACACGCACATGCGAAGGTGCAATATTTAAAGCCTCGACTGCGCGGCGCATTGCGAGCAGCGATGCTTGCAAAATATTAATCTCATCAATCTCTTGATGGGTAGCGTCTGCAATTGCCCAAGCAATGGCTTTTTCCTGAATCTCAATAAAAAGCATTTCACGCTTTTTTTCAGTCAGTTTTTTAGAGTCGTTCAAACCTTTAATGGGACGGTTTGGATCTAAGATTACAGCAGCAGCCACCACAGAACCCACCAAGGGTCCACGCCCTGCTTCATCAGCACCAGCAATGAGCATATTTAATGTCCTCAAAAAGGCTGAACACATCAGCCTAGTTTACTTTTATCTTTAATTATTAATTGACAGCTTCAGCTACACAGGCATTGATGGTTTTGGTAACCACGTTGCTGACGATAGTTGCACGTGCTGCAGGATCAATTGCCGCTGTTGCAAGATCTACAGCTGTGACGCTTTGCGGTGCTTTTTCGCTTACACAGCCACAAATTTCTGTTTGAATATTGGTTTTTTGATCTGCTGTCATCATTTTTGTCGCAGTTTGCCAAGCTGGAAGATTACTCAACTCAGTGGTACATTTTGCATTGATTGCAATTTTAAGTGCAGCCGAACCCAATTGTTGAGTAGTATTTGATGTAGCTGAACCTGTGCCTGTTGTACCTGTTACACAAGCCGACAAAACTAAAGCGATAGGCGCAAGTACTGCAATTAATTTTTTCACAATTCTATCCTTATGATATTTGAAACGTGTAAGGCTATTTTGCCCAATGTAGAAATATTTAGGAATATGTATTTTGTTTAACTGGCCTACATGCACACTTTGACAGCGGTTATTGTTGCAGATTTTCAACAGACCGTTCTATAGCATGACTTATTTTCTAGATGAAGTTGCTTTAGCATAAGCAGAATTATCATAACAGACACTAAAAATGAAAAATGCATCTCCATATTACACACGCACTGCACAAATTTTACACTGGTCTATGGCCATTATCTTTATTTTGGCTTGGGCTATTGGTTTTTATAGCGGTAATTTTTTAAGTTATGAGGCTGATGGTAGCTTTAAAGGTGATGTCATCAGTTTTCATAAAAATATCGCAACGACCATTATTTTTCTGGTCGTGGTTCGTATTTTTTGGCGCTACACTCACCCTACTCCTGAGCTTCCAAACACCATGTCTCCAGCCATGAAAAAAGCCGCACACTTGGGGCATTTGGCACTTTACTTTATGCTACTTGCCTTGCCTATTACAGGTTGTTTGTATAGTTGGAGTGTTGGCTACCCAGCACCTGTGCTGTATCTTTTTGACCTTCCCGCACTTATTGGGGAAAACCCTGCGGTGACTGCTGTGGTTAAACCCTTACATATTTGGATTTCTTGGGCAGCAGGCTTATTGTTGGTTGGACATATTGCCGCAGCGCTCAAACATCATTTCATAGACAAAGATAATGTCTTAAACAGCATGCTCAAACGCGACAAATAAGAGTATTTCAAGATTCAAAAAGTTAAATAAATATCAAACAAAGCCACCCATTTCTAATCTTTGTTTTTTCCAAGCACTGACGACTACCTAGGATTGTCTGTGCTTTATTGTTTCATTTGCAAAATACAGGCTTTGGCACTATTTAAAACTGCTTTTTGAGTCACTTGATTTTTCACATCATCATCAATCGTAGCGCGAATTAAGTCTTTAGTTGGGATATCTGTAAGTGCATGTTCTGCCACACATTCACAAACATCTTTTCGAAACTGCTGTTTGTTCTGCGCGGTCATCAGATAGGTACTGACATTCCATAACTTAGACTGATATAGCTCTTGACTGCATTGGTTGTTAATTAAAGGCTTGAGCACTTTTTTAACAGCAGAGCTTTCGCTGTTTGCATCCGCACAGCCTCCGATTAAGGCGAGGATTAAAGCCAAACTTAGACGATATTGCATGAGAAACCACATGATTGAATGCTGAATAGATTCAACCCAAGACAGCGACTGATCTGCCTTGGGTTGTATTTGATTTATAAATTCATCTGACTCTAAAATGCTGACATCTAATGTCAACATTTAAGCCTAAACATTGAAATGGAAGTTCAATTAAGCTACAAGTGCTAAAATTTTGTCTTTCCACGCTTGTTTTTCATTATCTGAAATAAATGAAGCTTCAAAAGAGTTGATCGCCAATTGCTTGAGCTCTTTTTCGGTTAAATCTAAAGCTTCAGTAATCGCAATGAAATTGTCATTCATATATCCACCGAAATAAGATGGATCGTCTGAATTAACGGTGACATGTACGCCTTGCTGTAATAAACGGCGAATGTTGTGATCTACCATATCATCCACAACACATAGTTTTAAGTTTGATAATGGACAAACCGTCAGTGGCATTTTTTCTTGAATCAAGCGTTGCATCAGCACAGGATCTTCTTCAGAACGTACACCATGATCAATACGATTGACTTTGAGTAAATCCAAAGCCTCCCAAACATATTCAGCAGGACCTTCTTCACCTGCATGCGCCACAATCAGGAAACCCGCTTCGCGTGCTTTAGCAAAAACTCGTTCAAACTTCGATGGTGGATGACCGACTTCACTTGAATCTAAGCCCACGCCAATGATTTGATCTTTATATGGCAATGCTTGTGCTAAGGTTTCAAACGCTGCTTCTTCACTCAAATGGCGTAAAAAACACATGATTAAATGTGAACTAATGCCTAATTTTTCTTGGGCATCATCACAAGCACGCTTTAAACCCTTCAGCACAACGTCAAAGGCAATACCTCGATCTGTATGCGTTTGTGGGTCAAAGAACATTTCAGTGTGGACGACATTGTCTTCAGCGCATTTTTCAAAATATGCCCAAGCTAAATCATAAAAATCTTGCTCATGAATAAGTACAGCAGCACCCGCATAATAAATGTCTAAAAATGACTGTAAGTTTTGGAAATTATAGGCTTGCTTAATGTCTTCAACCGACTGATATGGAATATCAATTTGATTCCGCTGAGCAATCTTAAACATGAGTTCAGGCTCAAACGTTCCTTCAATATGTACGTGTAATTCTGCTTTAGGTAATGCACGAATAAGCGCTAATTGTTTCATGTTCAATCCTCAAGGTGATATCAAAATGAAAAAAGAGATTTAAATATAATAGAATAAAAAAGGGTGTAAACCGAGTTTACACCCTTCGCAAAATTTGAGGGCTTAACCGCCAAACATCGCAAATTTCAATGCCCAAAGTACGGCAATAATCCAAACCATATACGGGACAGTTTTCGCTTTACCTGTGAACAATTTAATCAATGCATAACTGATGAACCCCATGGCAATACCATCAGCAATTGAATAGGTAAACGGCATAAAGACAATTGTTAAGAATGCTGGAACGGCTTCTGTAATATCTTCCCAATCAATATTGGTGATGCCTTGAATCATGAGCACACCCACGAATAACAAGGCTGGAGCCGTTGCAAAACCTGGTACAGATTGGGCAAGTGGAGCTAAGAATAAGCACGCAACAAACAGTAAACCCACCACAACTGCGGTTAAGCCTGTACGACCACCCGCTGCAACCCCTGCAGAAGATTCGATATAAGGCGTGGTTGAAGATGTACCTAAGGCAGCACCTGCAACAATTGCGCTCGAATCTGCAAAAAGTGCTTTTTTCAAACGTGGTAATTTACCGTCTTTAAGTAAGCCTGCGCGGTGAGAAACACCCACCAACGTACCCGTTGAGTCAAAAAGATCGACCAAGAAGAATACAAAAATCACACCAATTAAGCTTGCGGTAAATAGACCTTCAAAGTCCATTTGCATAAAAGTCGGCGCGATAGATGGAATAGCACCCACTACACCTTTAAACTCATTTAAACCCAGTGCAGTTGCTAGACCTGTAATAACCAAAATACTAATGATAATTGCCCCACGCACTTTGAACTGATGCATGACCACAACCATGAAAAAGCCCAATAATGACAGCAATACCGTTGGTTGTTTTAAATCACCCAAACCGACAAAAGTGGCTTGATTTGCCACAATAATGCCTGAGTTTTTCAAAGCCACTAAGGCAAGGAATAAACCAATACCACCGCCAATTGCGAACTTCAAAGACATTGGAATTGCATTCACAATCGCTTCACGGATTTTGAACATACTGATGGCAATAAACACCAATCCTGAGACAAACACAGCTGCTAAAGCTGTTTGCCAAGGAATACCCATGCCAATACACACGGAGTACGTAAAGTAAGCGTTCAAGCCCATACCCGGTGCTAACGCAATTGGGTAATTCGCTACAATTCCCATAACCAAGCAGCCAATCGCCGCAGCCAAACATGTTGCTACAAAGACAGCGCCATGATCCATTCCTGTTTCAGACAGAATTAATGGGTTCACGATGATGATATAACACATCGTTAAGAATGTAGTTACACCCGCCAGAACCTCAGTTCTGAAAGTCGTTTTGTTTTCGCTTAATTTAAATAAGCGTTCTAGCAAACCCGCTGAATTTGGATTTGTCATGGTCGAGCCCCTGCTTGAGATTGAGCTATTTGTTAAAATTTTAGATCGTATATTAAATGAAATATCAGCCAAAATGGCAGATTGAAGCATTCAAAAAACGTACCAAAAAGACATTTCCGATAAATTGAGTGTGAATTAAAAAAGCTGCATCTCAGCAGCTTTTTTAATTGAACCCAGAATGGTCATCAGACCATTCTATTTTATCGGGATTATTTTACAAATTATAACATACAGTTCGGTGAATTTATTCAAAAAGCACCGTGACGAGATTGAGAATAAATCCATGAGAAATGCATTAATTCTTTTAAGAATACTGGCTTAACTTAAACTTAGTTTTCATCCAGTATTTCGCCAGATGCATAACTGAAGAAATTTCATACAGCCAGTACGCAGCGATTGTTTGGATTTTATTCAATCTAAGCTATTTCAACCGAAGCGGACTACTCAATATATAACCGTTGAGCTTAGAGACTGAAATTTTTAAACGCTTTAATCAGCTTTTAGCACTACTTAGGTATAACGCATTTTAACTCAAATTGAGTTAAAGCTTGATTTCACACTCAAAGAACAATCCACATGATTTTGGCATTGCGTTTGGCATTACACATAGAGATTTTAATCATTAAAAAGCACATCGAATGTGCTTTTTAAATCCAATCCAATAAGCCCGATTTTACTCTAGACGAATCGCATTGATATTTTCCAGCGCTTGTACGCTTGCAGAAAAGTCCATGAGTGATGCTTCTGATTTTTCAAACAAATTAAACTGGGTTTGCATCAACTGCATCGTCGCCAAATTCAGATTTTCCTGTTGCATCAGCTCACTTGCGATCCCAATATCTTTTTGCAATAAGTCCAAAGCAAAAGTTTTATCAAAACGACGGCTCAGCACGCGCTGCCCCATAATATGTTCTGACATATTACTTTTACCGCTAGAATGATTAATGCAATTCAGCGCTGCTGATAAATCTACACCTTTGGCTTTTAATACAGTGAGCCCTTCTGCTAATGCCCATAGATGAGTTGCCATTAAAGTATTGTTCACTGCTTTAACGGCAAAACCAGAACCACTTTCTCCAACATATTCAATACGATCTGCAAACGCCTGAATATACGGCTGAGCACGCTCAAAAGCCGCATGATCCCCCCCGACCATGACGGTCAGTGTACCTTTTTCAGCACCAATGGTTTGACCTGAAACTGGTGCATCCAAATAAATAACATCTCGCTCTGCCAAAACAGTGCTAAGTTTGTTTGCGCTAGCGGGTACGCCACTGGTGCAGTCCACCCAAATACTGCCCGCTTTGGGCGGATATGTCATAACCAAAGCTTCTACGTCTTGACTCGTAGGCAAGCATGAAAAAATAATATCGGCTTGCACGGCTTGTTCAATCGATACTGATATCGTTTTGAATTGCTCAGCATGATCGATTGCTTTATGTGCTGTTCGATTCCATACCTGTACTGTATACCCTAATTTAGGTAAATGAGATGCCATATGCCAGCCCATTGCGCCCAGTCCAATAAATGAAATTACCGTATTCAAAATATTCTCCTAATGTGGAACCACAGGGCGAGTTACGCTTTGCGCATCCAGATTACTTTCAGTACTCGTTGCTTTGTCATCTACTTTACTCTCCATGGCATCTTCACCACGGTTTAAAAACAGATTCAATACTATTGCTGCCAGTGTTGCTGTCCCTATACCACCCAAATCGAAGGCACCAATATGTAGACTAAAATTACCTGCACCCATAATTAGACTGACTGCCGCAATAATTAAAGTACTGTTCTTGGTAAAGTCAATTTTGTTATCGATCCAAATTTTTGCACCAGCTACGGTAATTAGACCAAAGACCACAATTGATGCTCCACCCAGCAATGCAACAGGAATAGTACTAATGACTGCACCAAATTTTGGCGATAAACCCATTAAAACTGCAAACACACCCGCCACTACAAAAATCGTGGTTGAATACACTTTGGTTACCGCCATTACCCCAATATTTTCAGCATAAGTGGTCATACCTGTCCCACCTACTGATGCTGACATTGTGGTACATACCCCATCTGCAAAAAATGCTCGTCCCATATAAGGATCAAGATTTTTATCCGTCATCGCGGAAACTGCTTTGAAATGACCTAAATTTTCTGCGACCAAAATCACTGCAACGGGTGCAATTAACAACATGGCATTGGCATTAAACACAGGTGTATGGAACGTCGGCAACCCAAACCACGCGGCATTGCCAATAATGGAGAAGTCAATTGGTTTGCCATAACCCATCACATTCGAGAGAATAAAATACATTAAATATGCACCGCATAAACCCAGTAGCAATAACAAACGGCGTACCATACCGCGAGTAAAAACAGCCACAAAGCTAATACATAAAATGGTGACGACTGCCATCCACATATCAAAGCTATTTCCTGAAACGCCACGTATTGCACCCGGTGCTAGATTTAAACCAATAATCATCACAATGGCACCGGTGACAATTGGGGGCATAAGCTTCTCAATCCAACCCGTACCGGTTTTCATCACAATCAAGCCAATCGCTGCATATACAATCCCGCAAGCAATCGTACCGCCCAGCGCCAAACCAATATTCGGGTTTGAACCTACACCTGTATAACCTGTTGCAGCAGCGACAGCACCAATGAACGCAAAACTTGAACCCAAATAACTTGGCATTCGTCCGCCAGTCATAAGGAAAAATAAAATCGTTCCGATACCGGTAATAAAAATTGTGAGATTGGGGTCAAAACCCATCAGCAAAGGTGCCAGCACTGTTGCACCAAACATTGCAAAGGCATGCTGTAGGCCCAAGACCATACTTTTACCAGCTGGCAAATATTCATCGACTTGCACAGGGGTTTTATCTAAATCACCTTGATAAGGCTTAAACTTTGGAAACCACGGTTCTTTTGTTTGCATGGGTTTCCCCTCCCTCATTGCTAAATTTGAATTAATTCATGGGTTGTGGCTCGCAGTACGCACGATTGAAATACATCAGTGCATTGAGTCCTTGATTTTGTTTCATTGCTTTAACTTCACAGATCAGTACGTCATGACTTCCCACAGACATGCTTTGTACGACTTCACAGTCAAAACTCACCAGCGCATCATCTAACACGGGGGCTTGAGTGCATAAAGTTGACCACTCAGCCTTTTCAAAACGCTCTTGCATGGGTGTTTTTCCACCAAAGGCATTTGACAATTCGGCTTGATGTGCAGCCAATGTATTTACACACAGCACTTGATTGGCTTTAAATGTTTCAAATACCGAAGCCGAACGGTTTAAACAAACCAGTAATGTCGGTGGAGAGTCGGTCACACTACATACAGCCGATGCGGTAAAACCGGCTTTTCCTGCGGGTCCTTGCGTGGTAATCACATTCACCGCAGCACCCAAGTTCGACATACCATTTTTGAAACTTTGTTTATCCATTTCAACACTTTGCTGCTTTATAAGTTGTTGCGAAAACTGTGCCAACTCTTGGACAGTCATAGGTGATGCTGAAGTCAATAACGGACGTACTTTGCTATTCATAACGGATCTCCAAGTCTGCAATTGCGCTCTAAATTCAATGCAGCGTGTTCAAAAGTGTGGCAACCTAATCTAAATGTGTGCAATCGATGCGATTTCGACCAAAGCTTCAGGTTTTACTAAACCTGTTTGCACGCAGTACCGTGCAGGCTTTTCACCAGGGAAATATTCTGCATAAACCTGATTAATCGCAGCATAATCGGCCCAATCTTTGACAAAGACGTGATTAAAAGTCACATCTGCCATATTTCCGCCTGCTGTTTCAATGACTTTTTTAATCGTTTCTAAAATATGACGCGTTTGTGCTGCTGCATCGCCAACATGCACTACATCATTGTTTTCATCAAAAGCCAAAGTACCTGAAACATACACAATATTATTGGCAAGTGTTGCAGGGACAAAGGGTGCCAGTGGCTTGCCTGTGCCTTCCGGGATAATCACTGTTTTTGGCATATTTAAATTCCTATTTTTAGTTAAAGTCTGAAATTTGTTGATTAAACGTCTAAATCTCAATTTTTCAAATCGAAGGACTAAGCCGTTTTATCCAAATATGTATTTTGTTTTTGAAAGGTTTCAACAAATGCTTCAGTATCTGAGACCCAACCAAAAAAGGTTTTAATGTTATAGAGCGCTGCTTCTTGGGCTTCTACTGGTCCAGCTTGATGACAAGCATCGGCGAGTGCTACGCCAAAATACTCTAAGAAAAAACCGTCTCTTAGGGTCGATTCCACACAAACGTTGGTGGCAATACCCACAAAAACCAAATTACGAATACCACGACTTCGAAGCATGCTGTCAAAAGCTGTATTAAAGAACCCGCTATAGCGTGGTTTTTCAATCACGATGTCATTTGCTTGTGGTTTTAGCTCATCAATCAGTTCAAAATCCCAGCCCCCTTTCGCCAATAACGTGCCTTGCAGCTCAGGCTGATGACGCATGGTTTTTAAAGCATTCGATTTATGGTAATTCGGTGAATTGATGCCGCCCGCTTCGACATACTGATCATCCCAACCATTTTTGAAATAAATCACTTGAATACCCGCTTCATGCGCGGCATCTACTGCTTTTTTTATATTTTCAACCACAGGCTTGGTCGTAGAAACGTCAAAACCTGCCAAGTCCAAATAGCCACCTGCTGAGGTATAAGCATTTTGCATATCAATCACAATGAGTGCTGTGTGCTCAGGTGCAAGTTGAATATGTTCAGGTGCTGCTTTGAGTATTTTTCCATTGCCTGAATGAGCGGTAAACCCAGCACAAATGGTATTTTCAAGGTTTGAGTTCATGCTGATTTCTCCAAAACAGGAAGTAACTGAGTTTCTTGAGCACTAACTTCTGCTGCTTCACCATCGATAACGATGTGTTCACGGCTTTTCATCAGCGGTTGGATGCGTTGACCAAAATCCTCTACACCTTGAATAAAATCATCAAAGGTCAATAAAATCCCTTCCGTCCCTTCAATCTCACCAATTTGATCCAGCATCGAAGCCACATTTTCAAATGAGCCGACAATCGTTCCCATGTTGATATTCACTGGAGAAACACTGGATGCCATTTGACGAATATTGGTATCAGTACCTGATTTGGTGTCTTTGCCACCTTGGTTCATAAGCCAATTAATCGCTTCAATATCTGCACCTGCGTTGTAGTTTTCCCACTTCGCAAATGCTTCCTCGTCTGTTTCGGCTGCAATAACCATAAACAACACATAGGTTGCGACATCACGTCCAGTTTTATCGGTATGCGCCTTTAAGCGATCATTAATGTCTGCAAACGCGATTGGCGTATTTAAACCCTTACCAAAAACGAAATTGTAATCTGCATATTTAGCTGAGAACTCAAGTCCTGTATCAGACTGACCTGCACAAATAATTTTCATATCGGCTTGAGGGATTGGACTCACACGGCAATCTTCCATTTGGAAATGTTCACCTTTAAAATCAGACTTTCCTGTTGCCCAAAGCTCACGCAAAATTTCGACATATTCAGACAAATAGTCATAGCGCTTAGCAAAATATTCATCACCCGGCCACATGCCCATTTGAGTGTATTCTGGCGCTTGCCAACCTGTGACCACATTTAAGCCAAAACGGCCATTTGAAATCGAATCAATCGTTGATGCCATA
The DNA here is from genome assembly GCA_964579445.1 of uncultured Acinetobacter sp. Classification (GTDB taxonomy): domain Bacteria; phylum Pseudomonadota; class Gammaproteobacteria; order Pseudomonadales; family Moraxellaceae; genus Acinetobacter. The sequence goes on along the minus strand of CAZOGM010000038.1, from coordinate 5,571 downwards.
CGCGCCACAATCGCAGGGGGCATCACTAAAGTTGCAGCAGTTGCATAGATTTTAATTTTGCTGGTGACTGCAGCAAGCCCTGCCATCAGCGTAAAAGTTTCAAGGTTATGATCCCAAAATTCGGTCTTACCGCCAAAACCACGCAGTTTGATCATGGACAATGCAAAATCAAACCCATAATGTTCTGCGCGTTGTACAATTTGCTTATTCATCTCAAAACTTGGCTTGTACTGCGGCGCAGTTTCAGAGAGTAACCAACCATTATTTCCAATCGGACAAAAAACACCTATTTTCATTTTGAACACCTCTACGCTTAAGCCAAATTAAATCTTCATTTTCAAGTCCAATACTTGAATTGATCTAATAGGTATTTAGCAATTGCTGTGCCAATTATTAATTATTTATATTATTCAATATCTTAGTATTTTATTATTTTACCAAGTGGTAAACCAAGGCCTTTTCCCGCTGCTTCATTTTAATGAGTGATGTCTCATAAAAGTGCATCTAATGATCAAAAACTGCATTAAGCCCGCATAAAATAGATTCAAAAAAATTCATTAAATTCTAAAATGAACCCTAAACGTTCCCTTAAATACGGCTTATAAAAATAGTGAAGCCGTGAATTTATCATTCACGGCTTCGCCTAAACTTTATATTGAATTAAGCCAAAGTTTGCTGTTCCAGCAAAAAATTCACCAAAATTGTGTTCATTAAAGCTGTTTCAGTCACAGTGGAAGCATGCCCTCCGCTTGGATATATAGAGATTTTTGCATGTTCAAAATTGTTTTTTAAATCCTGCGTTTTTTGCACAGGAACCAAGAAGTCATCTTCATTGGCAATTAAATGTAGAGCAATGTCCTTTAAAGCATGCTGATGTCGAGCTGATATCGCAAATTGCTGTGTCGTTTGTATCCGCGTCAGTACATTAGAAAGCGGTGGAAAATCAAGCAGCTGAATGTTTTCAGCCTGCTGAATCTTTAGATGATGTTTTGAAATCCAAGCAGGGGGATATAAAAATAACGCCTGCGCGCGAACATACGCGTCCGCGCCTGCGCTTTTCAGAAGATGAACTCTAGCTTCGAAGCATTTGTTTGTGTGCGGATCTAACCGATCCCACGCATTAATACAGGTCAAACTCAACATATTTAAATGCTCTGTTTCACACAGTACCGCCAACTCAGCACCAATAAAACTTCCAATCGCGTGTCCAATAAAATGAAAGTTTTGGATTTGCTGCGTTTTTAAAATCTGTAGAATTTGCGCTGCCAAGTTTTCGAAAGAATACTGATCCGGCAATACATCGGAATCTGCATGACAGCCCTCATGATCATAACTAAGCACATGAAAATGTTGAGTCAATGCCTGAATTTGAGGTGTCCAAAAACTGGCATGTCCCCCTAAACCTGAGGATAAAACGATGTACTCTGCTTCAGCATTGTGCTGACATGGATGAATATAATGCATTGTGTTTGACCAAATTTGAACAATTGGTAAAATATGATGCAATTTTTATACCTGTAGATTTTATAACTGATAAATAATACGCAATCTTTAATTCCGTATTAAAACCGCTTTAAGTCTGGCCTCCCCTAAAACCCGATCTAATGATGGAATTTGGTGTTTATCTTTAACTGCATTTTAAATGTCATTACATTGAGCAAAAAAGGCACCACCATCGTTACCTTTTCACTCTCTATTCACTTTAATCAGAATAATAGCTGTTTCTTTTTTTTGCGAATTTATCCAGCTGTTTTAAAAAACCTTCGAAGTAACTTTTTTCTTTTTCATCTGTTCGATACCCTGCATACAAAGTACGGCGTAGTCCTGAGGCAGACACGCAATCCAAACGCCGTGAAGTGACCCAGCCTTTTTGCTCATACTCATTCACCACCCAATCAGGTAATGCTGCAATCCCTCTGCCACTGGCCACCAACTGAATCAGCATTTGAGTAAGGTCTGTAGTGCGAATATTTTTTGGCATAATATTGGCTGGAATAAACAGTTTCGACATAATGTCTAAACGATGCTTATCCACGGGATAAGTAATTAATGTCTCTTCTGCCAATTGTTGTACAGTCACACGCTCAACCCGAACCAAGGGATGTGTATTGGAAAGCACCAAACGAGACTCATATTCAAAAATAGGGAAATACTCAATTCCCTTTAATGCGATGGGATCTGCCGTAATGAGCAGATCAAATTCAGCATTTTGTAAAAGTTCATGCGGATTCGATTCAAAACCTGAAGCAAAATCTAAATCTACATCTGGATATTGATGGCGATATTGATTTAATAAAGGCATGAGCCAATCAAAGCAACTATGACATTCAGATGAGAAAATAATCCGACCTGTCTGACCATGTACAATCCGCGTAATATCAGTTTGCGCAATTTGAACCTGTGGTAATACATCATCGGCAAGCTTAAGTAAGCGTTGTCCGACATTTGAAAAGCTCACTGGACGACTACGACGGTTGACCACTTCCACGCCATACCATTGATCCAGCTCTCTAAGCTGATGTGAAATTGCAGACGGTGTTAAACACAAATCATTGGCTGCAGACACCAATGATCCATGTTCTCTCAGGGCAGTTAAGGTTTTTAAATGGCGAAGCTCAATCATAACAGCGATAAATTTTATTGAATATTATTCACTATATCATTAAATTAATGA
>CAZOGM010000038.1:0-2797 GCA_964579445.1 uncultured Acinetobacter sp. | reverse complement strand
TTAATCACACCGACCATACAGTCGTTGTAAAATTACAGATTAAACTGCAGCAAGTACCGCATTAAGCGTAGTACTTGGACGCATAACTGCATCTACTTTTGCTTGATCTACGGCGTAGTAACCACCGATATCAGCAGCTTTACCTTGAACAGCAGCAAGTTCAGCAACAATTTTGTCTTCATTTTCAGCAAGTGCTTTTGCAAGCGGTGCAAATTTCGCTTTTAATTCCGCATTTTCGTCTTGAGCTGCCAATTCTTCAGCCCAATACTTCGCAAGGTAGAAGTGACTGCCACGGTTGTCAAGCTCACCTGTACGGCGTGATGGAGACTTATCGTTGTCGAGCAATTTACCGGTTGCTTGGTCTAAAGTTTTAGCCAAAAGCTTCGCAGCAGCATTGTCTTCTTTGATGCCCATCTCTTCAAGTGACACAGCCAAAGCCATGAACTCACCTAAAGAATCCCAACGTAAATGGTTTTCTTCTACAAGCTGTTGTACGTGTTTAGGTGCTGAACCACCTGCACCTGTTTCATACATACCACCGCCCGCCATAAGCGGAACGATAGACAACATTTTCGCAGAAGTACCCAACTCCATGATTGGGAACAAGTCTGTTAAGTAGTCACGTAAAATGTTACCCGTTACAGAAATGGTATCTAGACCACGCGCAACACGCTCAAGCGTATAACGCATTGCACGTACTTGTGACATGATTTGGATGTCTAAACCAGTGGTGTCATGATCTTTCAAGTATTTTTCAACTTTCTTGATCAATTCGTTTTCGTGTGGACGGTACGGGTCAAGCCAGAAGATTGCAGGCATGCCAGAGTTACGTGCACGTGTTACTGCAAGTTTCACCCAGTCACGGATTGGTGCGTCTTTCACCTGACACATACGCCAGATATCGCCTTCCTCAACGTTTTGAGACATCAACACTTCGCCAGTTTCAAGATCAACGATGTTTGCAACACCTGCTTCAGCAATCTCGAAAGTTTTGTCGTGTGAACCGTATTCTTCAGCTTTTTGCGCCATCAAACCGACGTTCGGTACAGTACCCATGGTTTTTGGATCGAAGTTGCCATTCCATTTACAGAAATTGATCATTTCTTGGTAAATACGTGCGAAAGTCGATTCAGGCATCACTGCTTTACAGTCATAAGGTTTGCCGTCAGCGCCCCACATTTTACCGCCACCACGGATCATTGCAGGCATAGAAGCGTCTACAATGACGTCATTTGGTGAATGGAAGTTGGTAATGCCTTTCGCAGAATCAACCATTGCAAGCGCAGGACGGTGTTCTTGACACGCGTGTAAATCACGGATGATTTCTTCACGTTGTGACGATGGTAAAGTCTCGATTTTTTCGTAAAGACCAGCCATACCATTGTTGATGTTAATGCCAAGCTCGTCAAATAATTTGCCATGCTTTTCAAATGCATCTTTATAGTAAATTTTCACACAGTGACCGAATACGATCGGGTGTGAAACTTTCATCATGGTTGCTTTAACGTGTAAAGAGAACAAAATACCTGCTTCACGACAGTCTTCGAGTTCTTTCTCGTAGAAATCGCAGAGTGCTTTTTTGCTCATAAACATTGAGTCGATGATTTCGCCATCTTTCAATGCAACTTTTGGTTTAAGCACAATGGTTTCACCACGTGTTGTGATGAGTTCCATTTTCACGTCACGCGCACGGTCAAGTGTCATTGATTTCTCACCGTGGTAGAAGTCACCTTCTTCCATGTGAGATACGTGAGTTTGTGACCACTGTTTCCACTCGCTCATTGAATGCGGGTGTTTTTTTACATAATTTTTAACAGCAGCAGGTGCACGACGATCCGAGTTACCTTCACGTAATACAGGGTTTACAGCAGAGCCTAAGCATTTGCCATAACGAACCTTAATTGCTTTTTCTTCATCATTTGCCGGATTTTCCGGATAGTCAGGGATTGCATAACCCTTAGATTGAAGCTCTTTGATACATGCTGTTAATTGGCCAACAGACGCACTGATATTCGGTAATTTAATGATATTAGTGTCTGGATCCTGCGTCAGACGACCTAGCTCTGCTAGTGTGTCTGGTACCTTTTGCTCATCGCTTAGGTAGTCTGCGAATTCTGCGAGTACACGTACGGCTACAGAGATGTCACTTTTAACAATTTCAACGCCAGCCGGCTTAGTAAAGGTCTCAATGATCGGCAGTAGAGAGTAAGTCGCCAATAGTGGCGCCTCGTCGGTCAGTGTGTAAATGATTTTTGACTTTCCACCAGCCATATATAGCCCCTTGCTTTAGATTGTGTTTCTGAGAATCGAGCTTATAGCTCGACCCTACGAACCGATTGCTTAAATAAAACATTGAAAGTATCCGCTGTACGCGCTTTTCAGTCAACAATGATATGCCCTCACGCTATATTCCTAGCGAAATTTCGACATTTTTGAAAATGATAGTGGTCTACTCGGTGCACTTCTACCAAGTCACATAAAAAACAAAAATTTAAATACAACCGCCTAATTTTAATTGATTATTTGTATGTTGATCCTATAAACACCAGATAACAGTATGCTATAAAATGTTTTAATAGACGCCATTAAAGTCAGTTAGCGTTAATATTTGTCGCACATTTATACGGTATTGAAATTTGCAAGATTTACACGATGATTCAGTATCAACTCGCTTTTCAGCACGCTATCTTGCATCTCAACAAAACAGATCAACGCGTAATATGCATGGATCTGCTTTAACATCTTAAATCAGATGAAAAAACATAATCAAATTAAATAAAAAACAAGAAAATTATTA
>CAZOGM010000037.1:21701-23434 GCA_964579445.1 uncultured Acinetobacter sp. | reverse complement strand
ATGAATATGCAGAACTTTTGAGTGTGCTTGAAAATATGGTCGAGCGAATTAAAGTACAACAGCAACTGACCAACAATGCGGGCATCGTTAAACTTAATTTAGAAGACGAAGTTAAATAATCAGCTGAATAGCAAGCTTGGTCTTGGCTTGTTGATTTGTTTTTATTTAAAGACTCAGCTGATAAGATGTTGGTCTTAAAGCATAAAAAAAGGTCACATATAGTGACCTTTTTTTATGCGGTGAATGAATTAAATTTAGTGATTTTCTGACGCATGATTAATCGTGTATTTTGGAATTTCTACAATCAAATCTTCATCTTCAATTTTGACTTGGCAAGACAAACGTGAATCGGGTTCTAAACCCCAAGCACGATCAAGTAGATCCGCTTCAACATCATTCATCTCTTCTAAGCCGTCAAAACCTTTGCGCACAACAATATGACAAGTCGTGCATGCCGCAGACATATCGCAGGCATGTTCAATTTTAATGCCATTTTTCAGAAGGCTTTCGCAAAGATTGGCACTTTGCTCAACTTCAAACTCAGCACCTTCAGGGCAAATTTGCGCATGTGGAAGAACTTTAATACGTGGCATATTCTTTACCTATTCTTTAGTTTGAGTTTGACCAATCGTCAAGCTTGGTACCTTTAAGTGCATGATCAATATGTTGATTCATACGTTTTGCAGCAAATTCGTCGCTATGAACTTTAAGCGCTTCAACCGCTTTTTCAATCGCATTGATATCATCCGATTGCAGTGTTTGTTGCAGTCCATCTTTCGCTGTATTCAAACTTTGAAGTTCAGGCTCAGTCAAGAGTGTTGCATCGACTTTAAGCGCTTGTTCCAAAGCTTCGAGTTCGCGCTGTGCTTCGACTTTGGTTTCTTGTAGATGACGCAGTGCTTTATCTTCTGCGGCAAATGTAAAACCGTCTATTAACAAGCGTTCCATGTCTGTATCAGATAAACCATAAGAAGGCTTAATATCAATTTGTGCCGAAACATTTGAAGTGGTTTCACGTGCAGAAACGGCAAGTAAGCCATCTGCATCAACTTGATAAGTCACTTCAATCCGCGCTTGACCTGCAGTCATGGGTGGAATCCCACGCAGCACGAAACGACCCAAGCTACGACAGTGCTCAACCAAATCACGCTCACCTTGCACCACATGAATTAACATCGCAGTTTGACCATCTTGATAGGTGGTAAATTCTTGGCGGCGCGCAACAGGAATGGCAGTATTTCGTGTAATTAAACGCTCAACTAAACCACCCATAGTTTCGATACCCAGTGACAGTGGTGTGACATCCAGCAAGAGTGAACCGTCTGTACTATTGCCAATCAATTGATTTGCGGTAATCGCAGCACCAATTGCAACCACTTCATCTGGATTAATCGTGCATAAAGGTTCTTGATTGAACACTTCAGCAACGGCATTTTTCACCGCATAAGAGCGGGTAGAGCCACCCACCAAAACTACACTTTGAATGTCATTTAATTCAAGCTTTGCATCACGTAATACACGTTTGCATACGCTGATGGTTTTGTCTAATGCGACCTTAATAATATCTTCAAAGACTGGGCGCGTTAAAGTTAATGCATAATCTAAAACTTTCAGCTGAGCTGAATCTTGCTCAGACAACGTTTCTTTAGCCTTACGTGCAGACACCATAAAATGTGCGAATTCAGCGTCATCGAGTGTCTCAATGTTTAACTGTTTTTTTGCCCATTTTACAA
>CAZOGM010000037.1:0-21601 GCA_964579445.1 uncultured Acinetobacter sp. | reverse complement strand
AATTCAGCGTCATCGAGTGTCTCAATGTTTAACTGTTTTTTTGCCCATTTTACAATGAGACGATCCAAGTCATCACCACCTAAAGCGGTATGACCACCCGTAGCCAAAACTTCAAATACGCCTTGTGTAAAACGTAAAATCGAAACGTCAAAGGTTCCGCCACCTAAATCGTAAATCACATAATTGCGGTCATTTTCAAGATTAGACACTTGATCTAGACCATAAGCCACTGCAGCAGCAGTTGGCTCGTTCAATAAACGTAATACGTTCAATCCCGCAAGTTCTGCCGCATCACGGGTCGCTTGACGCTGTGCTTCATCAAAATACGCTGGAACTGTAATCACAACACCATTAATTGGATTTTTTAAACTGTTTTCAGCACGATTTTTTAACTTTTTTAAGATTTCAGCAGAAATTTCAACGGGCGTTTTACGACCTTGTGCAGTTTCAAATGCCGGCATTTGATGATCTTCACCCACAAGAGAATAGGGGTGTTGAAATTTAATATCTGCTTTAGAGCGTCCCATAAAACGTTTAATGGAAACGATGGTATTTTTAGGATCAGTTGTTATAAATGGATTGGCTTCATAACCGAATTGCGTGTTTTGTTGAGCATAATGTACAACTGAAGGAAGTAACACACGACCTTGTTCGTCATTGAGCACTTTGGTTTGGCCCGAAAGTACAGTTGCCACAAGCGAATGTGTGGTGCCTAAATCAATGCCGATTGCGATACGATGTTCATGTGGCGCACTTGATTGTCCAGGTTCTGCAATTTGCAAGAGTGCCATATGTTAAGTCCCTTGAAAATAAGTCAAAAAAGTAAAATTAGAATTCATCATCTAAATCGAAATCTTCATCATCTAAAATACGATCTTCAGCTTTTAAAATGTCATTCATGACTTTGACAAAGAAGCGTAATTTACGAACGGTATCTCTCGATTCTGGCCAGTCTTCAGCTTCAAAATCAATTTTGAATTCACGAACCAAGCCATCAATCCATTGCTGTACTTCGTGCTTTAACGACTGAAGTTGCTCTGTTTCAACAGCTTCATCAAGTTGTTCACGAATTTCCAAAGCCGACTGTAAAAATTCAAAATCGCTGATCGATTGGTCTAAATGATGATCTTGTTTTTTGAGTGCCAGTAAATAGCCTGCGCGACTGTCTACATTGGATAAAACCTTAAAAGCTTGATTAATCTCACTCGATTTAATCAGTGCTTGGTTTTTATCTTCTGCTTTATCAGGATGATATTGTTGCTGCAATTTTAAAAAGTTGCTTTTTAAAACGGCTAAATCAATATCGAGTGCTACAGGTAGATTGAACAACTCAAAATGATTCATTGGGAGAAAATTCCAAGATAGTGATACGATAAAACAAGATGGTAAAACAAATAGGGTTATAAAATTAAAACAGTGGTGAACACTGTTTTAATTTAAAAAGCTGACGCGGGCTGTATTATACAGTGAAAGATTCACCACAACCACATTCACCTTTTTTGTTTGGGTTGTTAAATTCAAAGCCTTCATTTAAACCATTTTTCACGTAGTCCATCTCCATTCCTTCAAGATAAACTAAGCTTTTTGGGTCAATAAAAACCTTAACACCAAACTGTTCAAATACTTGATCATGCGTATCGACTTCATCAACGAATTCGAGTACATAAGCTAAGCCTGAACATCCAGAAGTTTTCACACCAACGCGAATGCCTTCACCCTTACCGCGATTCAGTAAGTAATTGCTGATATGGGTTGCAGCATTTTGAGTTAAATTGATCATGAAAACCTCATCAATCGTCAATTAAGGTGATTAAGCCTGAGCTTTTTTACTGCGGTAATCTTCTACAGCAGCTTTAATGGCATCTTCTGCAAGTACAGAACAGTGTACTTTTACAGGAGGAAGAGCAAGTTCAGTCGCAATATCGATGTTCTTAATTGCTTGAGCTTGATCTAAAGTTTTACCTTTTAACCATTCTGTCACTAAAGAACTTGAAGCAATTGCAGAACCACAACCATAAGTTTTAAAACGTGCTTCTTCAATGATACCGTTATCATCGACTTGGATTTGCAGACGCATAACGTCGCCACAAGCCGGTGCGCCGACCATACCCGTACCCACATTTTCAGCATTTTTATCTAAAACGCCAACATTACGAGGGTTTTCATAATGATCGATTACTTTTTCGCTATAAGCCATGATGCGTCTCCAAAACTCGGGGTCTGCCTGATAATATTAATATTGAGGCATCTTATTTAAAATCAATATGATTGTTAGCAAAGATGCACAGTAATTTGTACGGTATTAGTGTTCAGCCCACTCAACTTTAGATAAGTCGATGCCTTCTTTAAACATGTCCCAAAGCGGTGATAAATCACGTAGCTTTTGCACAGCTGCTTTGGTCACTTCAAGTACATGATCGATGTCTTCTTCAGTGGTGTATTTACCAAAGCTGAAGCGAATCGAACTGTGTGCAAGCTCATCAGACAAACCTAAAGCACGAAGCACATAAGATGGCTCTAAGGTCGCTGAAGTACATGCAGAACCTGAAGACACGGCAGCATCTTTAAGTGCCATCATGAGTGACTCACCTTCAACAAAGTTGAAGCTTACGTTCAAATAGTTTGCAACATTAAGCGTAGGGTGGCCATTTAGGAAAACTTGTTCTAAATCTTGAACGCCATTCCAAAGCTTGTCACGAAGTACACGGATGCGTGCTTGTTCAGAAGCTAGGTTTTTACCAGCCAATTCGAAAGCTTCACCCATACCCACGATTTGGTGTGTAGCAAGCGTACCAGAACGCATACCACGTTCATGACCACCACCATGCATTTGCGCTTTAAGACGAACGCGAGGTGAACGACGCACAAATAAAGCGCCAATACCTTTTGGACCATAAATCTTGTGTGCTGAGAAACTCATCAAATCAACTTTCATTACAGATAAGTCAATTTCAACTTTACCCGCAGCTTGAGCAGCATCGACATGGAAATAGGTTTTATTGGCACGTGTCAACTCACCAATTGCAGCCACATCAGTCACTGTACCAATTTCGTTATTCACCATCATAAGTGAGACAAGAATGGTATCTGGACGAAGTGCAGCCTTAACCATATCAGGTGTAATTAAACCTGTTTGAGCTTCTGGCTCTAAATACGTAATTTCAAAGCCTTCTTGTTCGAGTTCACGGCAGGTATCTAAAATTGCTTTATGTTCAATTTTACTGGTAATAATGTGCTTACCTTTAGACGCATAGAACTGAGCAATACCTTTAAGAGCCAGGTTGTCAGATTCTGTCGCACCTGATGTCCACACGATTTCACGCGGGTCAGCCTTAATAAGGTTTGCCACTTGTTCGCGTGCATACTCAGCTTTTTCTTCTGCTTGCCAACCATATGCATGTGAACGCGATGCAGGGTTACCGAACGTACCATCAAAGGTAAGGCATTCCATCATGCGCTCTGCAACTTGAGGGTCTACAGGAGTTGTTGCTGCATAATCAAGATAAATAGGACGTTTCATGTCAAATACCTGTAACCGATAAAAGGGCTGAATCAAGAGGAGCTGTCGTTTGGCGAATGGCAACAGTTTGCACGTTGTCACGCGCGACTAAGTCAGCAAGAGTGATTTTAGCTAAATAATCGGCAATATGGAGGGAGAGTTCTTGCCATAAATCGTGAGTTAAGCACATTGCACCATTTTGACAATTGCCCTTATGGTCACAACGGGTTGCATCAACCGTTTCGTTTACAGCTTCAATGATTTCTAACACAGTAATGTCTACAGCACTACGCGCTAAATGGTATCCACCATTTGCTCCACGGACACTAGAAACCAAACCATGACGTTTTAATTTAGCAAAAAGTTGCTCAAGATACGCCACCGAAATGGTTTGACGATTGGCAATTTCTGCTAAGGTAATTGTTTGCTCGGGTGGCTGCAATGCTAAATCAAGTAGAGCAGTCACTGCGTAGCGACCGCGAGTGGTTAAGCGCATGATTCGATACACGTGTAAGGCTAGATGTATGAATTTTATGAATCCTGACTAAAATAGTCAAGTATTATTTGTTAAACCCGACTAAAGTAGTCAAGATTTATTAAGATGTCTTTATAATTTGTTTTTATTCAAAATAATGCTAAATAAAACACAAATTATACACGATCAGTGCTAAAAAAAGAATCGCTGTAAATGCAAAAGCGAAATTGATCTTCTTTTGTGTACTCTGCATACGGCGTATACGATTTTTGTATTGCTTAACTTCCACTTGCAGAGTATTGATTTTGGAGCGTTGTAAATCAATTTTTTCTAATAAAGGTGCAATACGCTTTTTAGATGCAATCGAGTTTTCATCATCTGCGTCTGTATTGGACAGCCATTGTTTCCAATCGGATAATAGTTTCGGCGTAGACAAATGCAGTAATAAATCACGGAACTCATCTTTTAAGGTGATATCACCTTCAATACGCATTTTTTTTAGGCTACGACGATTAGCAAATACAAAAACTTGAATCAAGTCGATTAGTGTACTGCTGACTGTTAAATCAATGGCTTGTTCAGGCGCCTTAAGATCAAATAACACGCCCTTGTCCGTAAATTGAACATAAAAATCGAAGTAGGGAATGTAGCTATTCATTTTAATCGTAATTTGTTGTTCTATGAATTTTTTTGCTTGTAGGCGTACAACACGATCATGTTTAAGTACAAACGAATAAAACGTTTCTAATACAACCATGGCAATGTTAAGCAACAAACGAGTATGACCCTGTTGTTGTTGCGTATCATTCATAAAAAAATCCTATTCAAGTTGCGTGTCCAATTACAAATCAACTAAAGTGTTTCAAAATAGACAACTCAAGTTAATTTATACTGCTTTGTAGAACAGTTTTACAAAAGGTTCAAGAGCAATATTTGATAATATTGATGTATTTTATGCACGCTTAGATTGTTTGGATTATAAAATATACAGGAGTAATGCTGTGGATCCCCATATCAATAACAATAATGCACATGAAACTCAGGAAGAAGTCTCACCAAGCACTGCTAAAAAGTCACGTCATCAGCGTAAATCTCACTTAGATTTTCGCAAATATACCAAACAAATCTGGCTTGCAGGTCTTGGTGCTTTCTCCCGTGCTGAGGAGGAAGGCAGTAAAATGTTTGATTCCTTGGTCAAAGTAGGCGAAGAACTTGAGTCAAAAACCGTCGAATTAACTGATCAAACTGTGCATAAAGTCGCTGAAAAGACCAAAGAGTCAGTCATAGATACCAAAGATAAAGTTGAAAAACTACTTGATCAACGCGTGAGTTCATCATTAAATAGAATTGGCTTGGTGACCGCAAAAGATATTCAGCATCTTGAAGGACTCATACTGGATTTGCATAGCAAGGTTGAGCTTTTGGTGGAACAAAATCAAAAAATAAATGAACAACTACAAAAAAAGTGATTCAAAACACTGCAATTTGAGCTTTTTATCATTTTTTGCCAGTTATTTTTGTGAAAAGCAGGTGAGTAGTCTTGCGTTTCCCCCCAAAGCATTGCTATAAAGTCGTCATGGCCTTTTTAAACAACAGCCTTAGATTTTAAACAAACGATATAAGAGGACGTAATCTTCATGAATAAATCAGAATTGATCGACGCGATTGCAGAGAAAGGGGGATTGTCTAAGACTGATGCAGGTAAAGCATTGGACGCGACTATTGCTTCAATTGGTGAAGCGTTGAAAAAGGGTGATACTGTAACTTTAGTTGGTTTTGGTACATTTAGTGTTAAGGACCGTGCAGCACGTACTGGTCGTAACCCTAAAACTGGTGAAGAGCTGCAAATTAAAGCAAGCAAAGTACCAAGCTTTAAAGCAGGTAAAGGACTTAAAGATTCTGTTGCTTAATAGTCTCTTATAAAAAACGCGCCTCAATTGGCGCGTTTTTTATGAAATAATAAAAATTAACCGCGTGATCTGATTCATTCAGTTTTGAATATCAGTTAGAATCCCATTGAAATAAAATATTGGAATACTCATGGAATCGTTTCGTAAACTCATTAAGGGGTGGCTCGGCAAAGTCCTACTAGTTTTATTCTTAACGCCTTTGGCTTTGGTTGGTATTGAAGGTTACTTTAGCGGCGGGAATAAAGACGGTATTGCTAAGACTGTTAATGATTTAGAAATTTCTAATAAAGACCTAGAAGTTCAAACGAAGAACTATAAAGATCAATTTTTACAAATGGTTCAAGGTGATGAGTCTTTACTTAATCAGAGCTACATTGATCAAGTAGCGATGGATAGTCTCATTGACCGTGCGGTTCTGATTCAGCAGGCGCAAAAATTAGGCATTACCTTAAGTGATGCTCAAATTGAACAAATGATTGCGCAGCAGCCAAGTCTACAAGTCGATGGTAAATTCGATAAAAAGACTTACGAAAACTATTTACGTTCTATTGGTATGACCAATCAGTTGTTGATCAATAACTTGCGTCAAGATCATGCATTGAAAATGTTGGTGTCCTCTATTACAGACAATTCGTTGGTGAGTCCAGTTGATGTTCAGCAAATTTCAAATTTGCAAGCTGAACAGCGCAGCCTGTTTATGTCTTCGATTAAACTTGATGATTATAAAAAATCAGTGAAAGTGACGAATCAAGAGATTGCTGATTATTACAACAAACATCAAAACCAATTTAAGCAATTGGCATCTGTTGATGTGGATTACGTAGTGGTGACACCAGCAATGGCAGCAAAGACAGATACAACGGTCACTGATGCTGAGTTAAAACAAGCGTATGATCAGTTTGTTGAGCGTCAAAATAAAGATGTGAAAGCAAACGTTAAGCATATTTTAATTACTACAGATAGCCGTACTGCAGCAGAAGCTGAAAAGCTTGCCGGTGAGGTATATAGCAAAATCCAAGCAGGGATGAGTTTCGCTGATGCAGCAACACAGTACTCTGAAGATCCGGGTTCTAAAGCTACGGGTGGTGTGGTTGAAGGCTATGAGAAAGGCGTGTTTGGTGATTCATTTGACCAAGCAGTTTCAGCATCAAACGGCGTAGTATCAAAACCGGTAAAAACTAATTTTGGTTATCATATTATTGCTGCACAAGGTGCAAAGGTTGCCGTTCCAAGTTTTGAAGCCGAAAAAGAGCGCTTAACAGCAGAAGTCATTAAATCTAAAACGGCCAATGTCTATTCGGATTTAGTGAATGGTCTAAATGAATTGGTCGTGGATAGCGATGCGCTTGATGTGGTTTCACAAGAGTTAAAAGTTGCACAGGTTCAATCGCTTAAATCGGTAGGTTTGGGTACAACCAATCCAGTATTGGCAGATCCTGCAGTAAAAGCAAAACTCTTTAATGAAGATGTGAAGAATGGTGATCGTAATGCGTCATCAAATATTCAGCTTGCAAATGGCGATACCGTTTGGATTAAGGTGCGTGAATACAACCCAGCCGGCGTTCAACCTTTGGCTAAAGCGACTGCCAAAGTTAAAGAAAAACTGATTAATCAGAAGGCGTATGAAGCTGCAAAAGCGAAAGTATCGGCTATGCTTGCAGACTTTAAGACCTTGCCTTCACAGCAAGTCCTAACCAAGCACAGTCAATCTTTTGAGAATGCAGGTGTATTTACGCGCTCACAAGGTTTAAAACGTGAAATTGAGCGTACTGCATTTAGTTTAGCAGCGCCAAAAGCAGGCATGTGGTCGGTAGGCACAGTTGCACTTCCAGGCGAGATGGTTATTGTTGCTGTAGCCGAAGTGAAAAAACCAGCGGCTGATTCTTTAACAGCGGAGCAAAGCCAGCAGTTAGCGAAGTTATATCAAGACTATCGCGGTAAAGAGTTGTTGAAAGATTACACTGAGTATTTAAAGTCAGAAGCGAAAATCAAATAATTTGAATTTTCTATTTTCAAAAAAAGCGCTTCGGCGCTTTTTTTTATAGAGAAATTTCGAGGATTAAGGATTTTATGCTTGTATTTATAGCTCATTGTTCACAGCAGGTTGAATATGATTTTGTCGATATTGACTGGGTGTACATTCATAATGCTTTTTAAATGCTTGACTAAAAGCGGTTTCGGAGGAATATCCAACCCGATGCGCGATCTGCTGTATAGAGTGTTGTTCTAGCCTTAAATATTGACTGGCGAGTCTCAAACGGTGCTGTTGTAGATAAGCCAAAGGTGTTGTGTTGACGACTTTGTTGAACAGTAAGGCAAATTTAGAGCGTGACATAAAACAGCACTTAGCCAAACTTTCCACAGACCACGTATGTTCAGGTTGACTATGAATCGCTGCAAAAGCGGGGCTCAGTTCGGGATGAGTCAATGCACTGAGCCAGTTTTGAGGGTCGGCTAAATTGGCAATATAGTCTCGAATGCATTCAATCAGCATAATACTGACCAAATGATCCATAATTTTATGGCGACCAGGTTGTTTCAGTTGGGTTTCTCCCGCAACGAAATATAACCCAATTCTTAGCCATTCAGGTTCTTGTGCGGTTAGTGCATTTTTTATGTGTAAATAGGTGGGTAACGCCTTAATGAGTGGGCTGGCCATGACGCTGTCCATGTGCGAGCGAATGCTAAAGATGAGCGTTTTTGGTCTTTGGTGGGCTTGACCCAAGTGAATTGCATCATCACGAAGCCCTTGGAATAATGGCGCGATATTGATGGATTCAATCAGGCTACTGTCCATTTGACTTTGAACGCTGTGTGCCATTCCTGAGGGAATAATGAGCATGTCACCTGAATTGAGATGTATAAATTCATGGTTGTTAAAATAAATATACATGTCGCCAAATAGCGCGATATGACACAGGACAGCAGACTGAGATGGCAAGTGAAATGCCCATGCTCCTTGATTTTGTAGATAAAGATATTCAGTTTTTTTAAGGTGTATGTCTTCTAAAACTTGACTGAGCGCATCCATGCTTAATCTTAGCTTCCTATAATTGTTACGATATTAGACTTCTCATTTTTGAATCATATGTGTTTAAGGGTCATAAATCCATCCAAATGTGCCAAGGACGTTAGCATAGAAAAATTGGACGCTTAGAACTGTTGTTGCTTCATTAAATATTCAAGGATATGAAGGAAAGCAATAAAGAGGATATTTTGCAAATGAATGCGCCACTAAAATTACAACAGACTGAACTTTTAAACTCGACGCTATCCGGTTTGGCATTGGATAAAAAGCGTTATCTTTGGCTCATTAGTCCTGCGTTGCCTGTAATTGGTTTAGGTATTTTGGCGGGATACCATTTCGCACCTAAACCATTGAAAATTGTTTTTGCATTGGGTGGACCTTTGGTCTTACATGTGATTATACCCACAATCGATACTCTTGTTGGTGCAGACAATAACAATCCCAGTCCAGAAGATATTAAGCAGCTTGAACAAGATCCGTATTACGCGCGGTTGGTTAAATCTTTTATTCCGATTCAATATGCAGCCAATATCTACGCTTGCTACTTAACTGCACGTAAACAAACCTCACTTTTGGATAAAGTCCTATTAGGCATGTCAATGGGTGCAATAAACGGTATTGCCATCAATACCGCACATGAACTCAGTCATAAATCAGCACGTTTAGATCATCTTTTATCACATTTGGCATTGGTCCCATCGGGTTATAACCATTTTCGTGTCGAGCATCCCTATGGACATCACAAGCGTGCAGCAACCCCAGAAGACCCAGCCTCATCTAAAATGGGAGAAACTTTTTATGATTTCTTGCCAAGAACCGTGATTGGGTCTTTTAAATCTGCTATCGACATTGAAGGTACGCGGCTAAAACGTAAAGGGCTTCCATTTTGGTCTAAGCATAATGAATTACTACAGGGATGGTCGATGACTGCCATTTTCCATTCATCAATGCTGGGCATCTTTGGACAAGGCGTATTGCCTTATCTTGGGGTTCAATCCGCATATAGTATTACGCTGTTTGAAATTATTAATTACATTGAGCATTATGGTTTACTGCGTCAAAAAGATACCAAGGGCAAATATGAACGTGTACTGCCAGAACATAGCTGGAATAACAATAATATTGTGACCAATTTGTTTTTATACCAATTACAGCGCCATTCTGATCATCATGCTTTCCCAACACGCCCTTTTCAGGCTTTACGCCACTTTGATGAAGCACCTGAACTGCCGAGTGGTTATGCCAGCATGTTATTGCCTGCATTAATTCCAGCATGGTGGTTTAAAATTATGGACCAGCGTGTCTATGACCATTATCAAGGCGATTTAAACAAAGCCAATGTTTATCCTAAACGCCGTGCAAAACTGTTTAAGAAATTTAATGTGATTGATCGTATACTGGATAAAATCTCGACCTAGGCATTAAATCCTGAAAATGAGGGCTTGGCTTGATTAGCGCTGAGCCCCGATATTTTCTTATTGAACGGATCAATATAACAAAAACAGACTTGAGTAAATTCAAGAAGCTATTATCTTTAAGTACCCAGCACTCAATAAAATTTAAATAAGAAAATACACAATGGATTGGTCAGCCTTAATCTCACACTATGGTTATTTAGCCATATTTATTGGTACTTTTTTCGAAGGTGAAACCGTTCTACTCCTTGGAGCTTATGCGGTACATCAGCACATATTTAATTTTTGGATATTAATAGCTATTGCCATGCTAGGGAGTTTTACAGGAGACCAGTTGTATTATCAGATTGGCAAAAAATATGGTGAGCCATTTATTCAAAATCGTCCAAAACTCGCAGTGCGATTTGATCAAGCCAGTCAGTTTATAGAACGCTACCCCAATCTAACCATACTATTAATGCGTTTTGCTTGGGGACTACGTACAATTATTCCCCTAAGTTTCGGTATTAAAAAATATTCAATCTTGCGTTATATGTTGGTGAATATTTTGGCATGTTTTATCTGGGCTTTTGTAGTGGTGAGTGTGGGCTTGCAAATGAGTCATTGGCTACACCAATTGTTAAAAATGTTAGTTCCACAACATCACGTCATTATGGTGATTGTTATTATGCTGATCGGTATTGCCATGATTAAAGCCATACTGCATATCTCATCATCTCAGGATAAGAAAATTTAACTGTGTAAAAGTGTCATGCGATAACAAAAAGAGAGCGCTCAATTGGAAAATTGATTACAACCTTTTCTCCATCCAGATTTCGCAGGCGTGGCTATGCCCAGTATCACCTCTAGGGGTATTTAAATGTTGGAAACCTAATTTTTCATAGAGTTTAACGGCTTGCCAAAGTTGTTTGGTGGTTTCCAAGTAGAGGGATTGAAAACCCTTTTCTTTTGCAAAGTTAAAGCACAAGTTTAGTATTTGCTGAGCAAAGCCTAAATTTCGAATCTGGGGTAAAAAATACATTTTTTGAATTTCTAAAATATGGTTCTCCCCATTTAATGGGGATAGTCCTCCACCGCCAAAAATTTCGCCCAATTCATTTTCAATGACCCAATACTGCGCATTAGACTGATGATAAACGACAGACAATTGATCTAATATAGGATCTGCAACAGCAAAGCCTGATTCAACTGCTAGACCAAATTCTTTTGATACTCGGCGAATAATTTGCGCAATTCGGGCATTGTCTTTGGTTTGAATAGTTCTGATACGATACATAAATATGCTGTAAAAATTAAAAACAACGATGGCGTTTATAGCATTAAAGTCGTTATAAACACCATATTGAGTAAGCAAATACGTATGAAATTTTGAACTTGCTTATTTTAATTCACTTGAGGTTTTGCCTAGTTCACGCCGTGCGATAATCAATTGCTGAATTTGCTGTGTTCCTTCAAAGATATCCAAGATTTTAGAATCACGTGCCCATTTCTCCAAAAGCTCATCTTCTGAATAACCCACACTTGCAGCCAATTCCACACATTTGAGCGTGATTTCGTTACAGATTCGTCCAGCTTTAGCCTTAGCAATAGAGGCTTCGCGTGAGTTTGGCTTTTTATTATCCGCCATCCATGCTGCTTTTAAGGTCAATAGGCGTGCGGCCTCCCATTCGGCTTCCATACGATAAATTTGTGCTTCAATATTTGAGGTCTGTAAATAAGGAGTCAAGTAATCTGGATCAAGACTGTCTTTAAAAATCTCCTGAATACGCTCAAGCGATGCTTTTGCACATCCAACTGCCATTGCTGCGACCAAGGGACGTGTATTGTCAAAAGTCTCCATAACACCTGCAAAGCCTTTGGCAACATCAATTTCGGCATTCCCGAGTAAATTTGCTGCAGGCACTCGGCAATCAATAAATCGAATCACGGCGGTATCTGAGGCCTTAATTCCAAGTTTATGTTCTAAGCGCTCAACTGTCATACCTGGCGTACCTTTAGGCACAACAAAAGATTTAATGGCTGCACGACCTAATTTTTTATCAAGCGTTGCCCAAACCACGACAGAATCGGCACGATCGCCTGAAGTAACAAAAATTTTCTCTCCATTTAAAATATAATCGTCACCATCTTGAGTGGCTGTCGTACGAATGGCAGCAGAATCAGAACCACAGCCAGGCTCGGTAATCGCCATAGCAGCCCAAGTGCCTTTGAAGCGGTCAAGTTGTTCATCATTAGCCACAGCAGCTATAGCTGAGTTACCTAAGCCTTGGCGAGGCATAGATAACAGTAAACCCGTGTCGCCATAACACATTTCAATGACACCCAGAGCAGTCGACATGTTAACGCCATTTTTATTGCCTTGTTCAGTGTCACCACGTTTATTCACCGCAGCGCCTGCATTCATGCCGTCACCACCGTCGTTCATGCCATCAAGTAGTGATGCCAACATATCCAATTCTTTCGGATAACTGTGCTCAGCTTTGTCGTATTTCCTTGATATCGGGCGTAATACATTCAATGCTGTTTCATGCGCTTGATCGATCAGCAGTTTGAATTTTTTTGGATTTTCTAAATTCATGAGAGTATTCCTTTTTATATTTATAATGATCGATTAAGCATGTAAGCCTGAATGTAAAATAGCAGTCGCACGAAGATCTCGATACCAGCGTTCTACAGGATGTTCTTTGGTAAAACCATGTCCACCTAAGAGTTGTACGCCATCTGTACCAATTTTCATGGATTTTTCACTGCATATTAGACGTGCCAAATATGCTTCGCGATGGAAGGGCTTGCCAGATTCCGCAAGGCTGGCTGCATTAAGTACCAACATGCGCATGGATTCAATTTCGATTGCCATATCCGCAATCATAAATGCAACACTTTGCCGATGAGAAATGGGTTCGCCAAATGCTGTTCGTTCATTGGCATATTGAATGCAATAAGCTTTTACTGCTTCACAGGTACCTATAGCCATAGCACACCACATTAAATTCCCAAGATCCAAGAAAGCACTATAATCAAAGTCTTCATCGGTTAGGCGTTGAGCAGGGGTGTTGTTAAAATGCAAGCTGACTGTTTGAGTGGCTTTTAACCCCATAGCAGGATTTGCTTTATAAGTCATGCTTTCATCGCGTTTGACGATAAAAATATCAGGTACACCATTAAATTCCGCACTGACCAATAATACATCTGCCGTTTTCCCTAAAATCACTAAGTTCTTTTCACCATGAAGATAAATGCGATCATTCTGTAAGATGGCTTTTGTTTTAAGCTGAAATGGATTGAAAGCAGCTGTGGGTTCTTGTACCGCAAAGCTTGCCCGAATCTCTGCATCTTCGGCAAAAGCGCTCAAGTATTGACTTTGTATTTGCTCAGATCCCCAGCGTGTGATGGCATTAATTACACCAAAGGTAGAAAGTAAACCTGCGCTCAACGAAAAATCACCTCTAGCCAGTTGTTCAGCAATCAAGACATTGCTCACAATATTTTTTTCAGAAGCTACACCGCCGAATTGTTCTGGAAGAGCGTAATCATTTAATCCTAAATCAGTGATATGTTGCCAAAGCACTTCGGGAAATTTTTCATGATGATCTGCATCATGTGCAATTGCATACAGCACTTCTTGTGCAAATTGCTTCATGGCATCAGCAGTCATTTGCTGCTCTGCCGTGAGATTTAAATCAAACAAAGTTTTTTGCTGATTGGGAAGGCGTTGTTTTGCGTTTTTTTGCTCATTTTTAAAGACTTTCTGGGTTGAGCTTAAGGTCTTAAACCCCGCTTTCGAGCCTTGATACAGCGATTTTTCTAAAATTTTACGGAGTTTGAATTGATCTAATAAATCGCTTCCTGCAATTTTGGTCAGCAGTGCTAAGCCTAAACCTTGTGCTTTATTTGCCATATTGGTCATGATGAAGTCCCTAGAATATATCTTTGATTTTTTATTATCCTGACATGCAAGATTTGAAAAGACTATGTCGTTATTGACAGCCAGATTGACTAAACTATACAAATTAGATAAAAGGTATTTTATGGTTTATTTACCTGATTTTTATTATTTTTATTATTTTTGTTATTTCTGATTCTGTAAAAAAATTGACCAAAATGACAGTTTAAGAGTGCCAAGTTTGGTCAATTAAAGTAGGGCTGAGTTTAAAGATAAGCTTGAATCATTTTACGGACATTGGTTTTTGCTTCGATGACCGTCATAAAGGTATAGGCACCTATAAATTTACGACTAATAAACATGAACTCTTTAGGCGGTACAGAGAAATATCGAGATGCCATTGATTTGGACGCGCGCTGCATGACACGACTGTGTAATTGACTCTTTTTCCAGTCATAGCGCTGTTGTTCATCCATGATATTTTCAGGTAAATCTGGATTGTTGCTGTGGGTGCTGAAAGCTTCCGTTGCAAGCAAGAATACTTTTGCCATGTCTGGTTTAATGCTTAAAGGCATGCCATCAAAGAACTCATAGCCTGTCATAGAGTTTACCATGGCTTCAGCATCGTGATTGTAGCCAGCTTTAATGAGATTGCGCGCAACAGTCAAAAGTTGAGCGTCAAATTGACGAATGGCACCAAAATCAAGTAACACAATTTTATCTTGAATCTGATCACCATCACCTAAGCGAACCAAATAATTTCCAAAATTTGGGTCAGTTTGCATTTCGCCCCATTCAAAAATTTCACGAACTGCAATTTCAAGTGATGCTTCGCCCAATCGGTTGCGGCGTTCTTGAGGAAGAGAGAGCATTACGGGGCTATTAATTGGCACACCGCGTTCAAATGTCATGCACAGCACCTGATCAGTACAATATTGATCAACGATTTGTGGAACTGCATAGCGTGGATCATCTTTTAAGCGTTCTGCAAAACGACGAGTGGTATCCGCTTCAATTTTATAATCGACTTCACGGTGCATCATTTCACGAACTTCATCGAACCACTGATCAAATTCGCGTGTTTGTGGCACCATACGAGTCAGTTTTAGCATATTTTTAAACAAGCTCATATCTGAATCAATCGCACTGGCCACACCAGGATATTGAATTTTAAGCACCAACTCTAAGCCATCTGATTTGCGCTTGGCACGATGTACTTGTGCAAGAGATGCTGTGCCTAAAGGCTCGTGATCAATGGTCAAATCATCAAGTTTTGAGCCAAGTTGACTCACCAATTGAGTTTTTATGGCAGGCCAGTCCAGCGCAACGGTTTGATTATTCAATGTATTTAATGCTTGAGTAATTTCTTCAGGAAGAAAATGTTCGCCGTAGAGTGCCATCATTTGACCAATTTTCACAATTGATCCTTTGAGTTTACCTATTTCAGCAACCAAATATTCTGCCTGTTGCTTGGTGGCTTGCTTACGTTTTTTTTCTTTGTCTTCTTCGTTGGAAAAGATAGAGGAAGCGCTTGAGGCTGCCCAGCGTGTACCTGCTAAAAAAGAAGCCTTTGCAATTGATAGACGTCGATCCATAGATGAGGTTTTTAACTGTTTAAGCTTTTCATTCTGATCTGACATGAAGATAAAATCCTGTAAGCGAATCGAGCAAATAAATCATTGTAATCAATATTACATGCAAAGACCGTATTAAAATAGTTCAAGTATTTCAATATTTGCTGTAAATAAAGTCAATTAACCTACCTATATAAATAGCCTAAGCAAGACATTTGGTTATTTATTTCATCTTATACTCAATTTGAAGTGCTAACTTCGAAGTTAAGAATTGCTTATGTCGATCAATATGTTGTTCAAGCATTTGTTTTACTGCCTGATCTTCAAAGCCTAGCGAATAGCCTTTAACGATAATGATGCTAGGAAGTGTAAAAAAGAAGTATTTGGCATCTTCAATATCGGCTTCATTAAATATGCCATGTTCAATTAATAGCATTTGAAAGAATTTTTTTTCAGCCTGTACTTTGGACGAGGTGGTGTCATTCCAATAGTTTTGACGCATGGCCATCAAGTTGTTGTGCTTATAGCTCATAGTAGGGAAATAACTGGGAGAGTGAGTCTGTATATATAGGGGAGTGGTATTACTAAATCAAGCCTGAAAACTTAAAGATCTTGTTATATAGGACATGAATCATGCTTTTAAATATTGAAAATGTTAAATTTTAGGCACAAAAAAGCGAGGATAAACCTCGCCTTTTTTATCAATTGCTAGACAATAAAGTCTTAGATAGCAACGATATCAACAGCGTTAGGACCTTTAGGACCTTGAGTAACGCTGAATTCAACTTGTTGGCCTTCAGCTAAAGTTTTGAAACCTGAGCTTTTGATTTCGCTGAAATGAGCGAAAACGTCTGGACCATTTTCTTGTTGAATAAAACCAAAACCTTTAGTTTCGTTGAACCACTTAACAGTACCTTTAACAGTATTAGACATAATATAAATCCTTTGGAAATCTGGTAATCAAGGTCACATAAATGACCCGTTTGTAACTTGGAAAAAATAATGAAACTTAAAATCTGAAACGAAACGTAGGATTATGAATAACACTGCGAAATAAAAGATTTAACGAAACAACACTAATTTTCTAGTTGGATATGATTATACAGGATAAAAATTCAAAGTTGAAACATATATGTGAGGAATTTATAAAAATTATGATGTGTTTGTGTTAAAAATAGGTAATTTCAGTGTTTTTAAACAAAATATTTGCATAAAAATTTAAAACACGGTTTAGAGATTCATAAAACTGCACAAAACAAGGTATTATAACGCGCTTAAAGATACTGACCTTGGAGATACCTGACGTGGATCAACTGACCATTAGCCCTGAACACTTGCAGGAAGCCGCTGACAATTTGACCACAATACGTGATTTCATCCGTTTTGGTGTGTCGGCATTACGTCAATATGATGCACACCTAGGTCAAGGTACAGAAGATTTCTTTGCTGAAAGCTCAGCTTTAGTGTTGCAAACGCTTGCATTGGATTGGAGTGCGAATCCTGAAATTTTAGATGCAAAATTATTGCCAAGTGAAAAAGCGGAATTTATCGCTTTATTAGAACGCCGTATCAATGAAAAAGTTCCTACATCATATTTGTTAAATCTTGCATATTTCTGCGAAAAACCGTATTACGTTGATGAGCGCGTACTTATTCCGCGCTCTCCAATTGCAGAATTGATCAATAACCGATTTGCACCCTATTGCTTAGATGAAAATCATCAGCCTCGTGAAGCGAATAACAATTTGCCTGAGAATGCCAATCCTAAAATGCCGCGTCGTATTTTAGATATGTGTACAGGTTCTGGTTGTATCGCGATTGCATTGGCGTATGCATTTCCAGAAGCTGAAGTGGATGCAACGGATATTTCAAAAGAAGCACTTGAAGTGGCTTCGATTAATGCTGAACATCATGACAAGCAGTTTGAAGTGGCTTTACTGGAATCTGATTTATTTTCAAAAATTCCAGCTGAAAACCAATATGATTTGATTGTGTCTAATCCGCCCTATGTAGATGCAGAAGATATGGCAGATTTGCCTGCGGAATTTCTACATGAACCAGAGCTTGCATTAGCTGCAGGTCAAGACGGTTTAGATCTTGTACGTAAGATGCTTGCACAAGCTGCGGATTATTTAACAGAAGACGGTCTTATCGTTATTGAAGTCGGTAATTCTGAATGGGCAATGAAGCAGAACTTTAACACTGTAGATTTCCATTGGTTAAACTTCGAAAAAGGCGGTTCAGGTATTTTTGCGTTAACAGCTGCGCAGTGCCGTGAATACCGTGATTTATTTGTAAATTCTGTTCAAGCATAAGGAGTCGTGAACGTGGCAGGTAATAGTATTGGACAACTCTTCCGTGTAACGACTTGTGGTGAATCTCATGGTGTTGGGCTCATGGCGATTGTCGATGGTGTCCCGCCCGGAATCGAACTATGTGAAGCAGATTTACAGCATGATTTGGATCGTCGTAAACCTGGTACATCTAAGTTTGCGACACAGCGCAAAGAACCTGATGAAGTGGAAATCATTTCGGGTGTATTCGAAGGTAAAACCACAGGGACATCAATCGGTCTTTTAATTCGCAACACGGATCAAAAATCGAAAGACTACGGCAATATTGCGCAAACCTTCCGTCCAGGTCATGCAGATTATACCTATACCCATAAATATGGTTTTCGTGATTACCGCGGTGGCGGTCGTTCAAGTGCACGTGAAACCGCAATGCGAGTTGCCGCGGGTGCAATTGCAAAAAAATATCTAGCTGAAAAATTTGGTATCGTGATTCGTGGGCATGTGACGCAAATTGGGACTGAAAAAGCAGAAGTCTTGGATTGGAATGAAGTTCCGAATAACCCATTCTTTTGTGGCGATATAAATGCAGTTCCTCGTTTTGAAGCGTTGGTTACATCATTGCGCGAACAAGGTACGAGTTGTGGCGCAAAACTTGAAATTATTGCTGAAAATGTACCTGTGGGTTGGGGTGAACCTGTATTTGATCGTCTTGATGCTGATATTGCCCATGCGATGATGTCAATCAATGCGGTCAAAGGTGTTGAAATTGGCGATGGTTTTGCAGTGGCGGGGCAGTTTGGTCATGAATCACGTGATGAATTAACCACAGATGGCTTCCTTGCCAATCATGCAGGAGGTATTTTAGGTGGGATATCATCCGGTCAAGATATTCGAGTGGCTATTGCATTAAAACCGACAGCGTCAATTACAACACCAGGTAAAACCATCAATCTTGATCGTGAAGATACTGATGTCCTCACTAAAGGTCGGCATGACCCATGTGTTGGTGTTCGTGCGACGCCAATTGCAGAAGCAATGCTTGCGATTGTACTGGTGGATCATTTCTTGCGTAACCGTGCACAAAATGCTGATGTGGTTGCACCGTTTGCGCCAATCTAAATGAAGCGTTGTTAAAATCTAAGAATAAAAAACCAGACAAATTGTCTGGTTTTTTTTACTCTCTTAAATAATCATTTGCTAGGTTGGGCTGCATAACCTTTTAAAAAAGTTAAATATGCTGAAGATTTTTGACCATCTGCTTTTAAAATTGAACGCTGGATATCACCCTTATCTGTGACAAGTTTTAGATCAATTTGTTGAGCATTCCGAAATGAATTTAAAAAACTTACAGGTACGCGAATAAAGTTTGAAGATATTTTTAAATTTGCTTGATTGGTATATTGCGTAGGTTCAATGGTTGAATAGGTATAAGGTTGTCCATCGACTAAAAACTCTAATTGTTTAATGTTATAAGCTTCAGGCTGGGTGATTTCGGCAGAAATTTTAAAACCATCTCGTGTTTCTTCATTCCAACGAAGAGCTAATTCTGGGCATATTTCATTACTTGCACAAATCAGTGGACCTTTGGTTACCACGCGTTCTGGATAGCTACCTGCACAAGCGCTAAGCAAAGCCACAGTTGAAATCAAGAAAAATTGATTTTTCATATTTATACCTATGAGATGTTTATTATAGCTGTATAGCGAATATGTTAAATTTAACCATATTTGTCAACAAATGGAACGATAAGCCAAAATATCTCACTAAATGATTTTGATGTTTATTCTGTTGTAAAAAAAGCTTAAATATTAGCTGCTTAAGCGTTAAATTATTTTAATCATTATGGGTTTGAGGTTTGACTATAACCTCTTTTAAAGGTCTTATAGGCAAAAGAAACTTTATCTTCTTTCAAAATAGAATGTGAAATCTCACCTTTTTCGGTCACAATCGAAATATCAATTGCTTTAGCCGCGTTAAACTTATTAATAAAGCTTGCAGGTACATCGATAAAATTTGAAGAATTAACCATTTGAGAATTGAGTACAGGTCTTTGGATGGTTTGACCTGTAACATTAAATTCAAACGCCTGTCCATCGATTAAGAAAATCAGACGTTGAATATCGAATTTTTCATTGTCATAAAAGTCTGCATGAACTTTGTACAAATTATTCGGCTGCAATTTCCAATCAAAGGTAATTTCAGGGCAAGGTTTAGATGCTTCACAGATCACCTGACCTTTGGTTTCAACGCGACTAATTTGATCCGACGGTTTAAAATCTACCACATTTGATTGATAAGATTTGGTTGAATCTGGCTTAGTTGAAACAACGATACAGCCTGAAAGAGAAATTGCTGTAAAAAGAGATACAAGGACTAATTTCATTATTATGAACCATTTTACTTTAGTTTTTGTTAAGAGATAATTTAGCACGTATTATTCATAAATGTGAACTGGTTATCGTTATTTTATATTTCAATTATTTTTATTTTTATTAAGTTAATGATAATTATATCTATTTTAGATGTTGAATTCCTGTGTTTAAAATTTTATTCACCGACTTTATTTAGAATTTTACTTGCTAGTTTGTCTTAGAAAAGTTCTCATTCTACCTAAATTTGAATTCTTTGATTGTTGAAATGCTCAGATGAAGCATTACTAATCAAATAAGCATATTTGGTGTTTGATCAAGTGTAAAAACCTGATATAACTAAAAATAAAGGGTATGTATAAAGGGTTAATTCAATGAAAACTACAGTGAAGTATGTTGTTTTAAAAAGCAAAGACTACCAGCTGGGAACAGCATTATTTGAAGAGAGCCTAGAAGCAGATAGTCAATACTTCGATGAGATTCCTTCAGTCATTCGTTTCCAGAATCATGATTTCAAAATCAAATCAAAAGAACTGAACAGAAAACAGATATTTGATGATTTCGAAGAGTCACAAAACATTTTAGTGAAAGTCATAGCTTTGAGTGAACTTACTGAATAAGGCGCAGTCCATAGGATATGAATCACGCAAAAAGGCAGAACATCGTTCTGCCTTTTTATAATTTATTCTTTGATAATAAGTACAGGAGTATGACTAGAAGCAAGTACTTCTTGGGCCACACTTCCTAACACTAATTTTTTTAAACCTGTACGTCCATGTGAGCCCATGATAATTAAATCTGCATGGACTTCCTCTGCAACATTCAAAATGCCTGTTGCAGGTGGCACACTACGAATAATGCAGGTTTTAATCTCAATGCCATGATTCAAAAAAGTTTGTTGAATATCTGCCAAACGACCTTGTGCATTTTGTTCAGCTTCTAAAACATATTGAGTGATCGCAGGAGCGACTTTATAAAAATCCACACTTCGCAGGGGATCTACAGAGAGTACACACATCACAGTAATTTTGCTTCCGAATGCTTGAGCAAACTTTTCTGCGTGCTCGACGGCGGCATATGAAATTGGGGAATCATCGACAGGTACTAAAATATGCTGATATGACATATTGAATCTCCTTATTTTAAATCCTATT
>CAZOGM010000036.1:0-24452 GCA_964579445.1 uncultured Acinetobacter sp. | reverse complement strand
AGGAGTCACAGGAGTCACAGGAGTCACAGGAGTCACAGGAGTCACAGGAGTCACAGGAGATGCTACGCCTACCCATTTAAATTTGGAAGTCCCATTTTCCTGAATATACCCTAAACCCGGAAATGGCAAATGTGCAGCAGCAACCAGCGTTTTTTTCTGCGCCAACTGAGTAAATAAAGCCACACGAGTGTCCGCAGCTTGAACTGCGTCCACATCAAAATCTACAGATAGTTTGGGTTGTTCAAACTGCAACTGATGTGAATGCACCACATCACCCAGAAAGATCACCTGTTCATTTCCACTACTCAATTTAAAACTACGATGACCCGGTGTATGTCCTTTACTATTGATCACTTCCAGTCCATTGATCATTGCACCATCTTTAAAGGTACGAAAACTCATAAACTGTTTATACGGTGCAATGGCTTGCTCAATCTGTGCAACTGTTGTCTTAAATTTAGCTTGCTGAGCAACAGGAATTTTGCCGATCGCATTTGGTTCCAACCAGTATTTCACTTCATCCTCATGTACATAAAGCGAAGCATATGGAAAAACTGCCTTACCCTCTTTAGTGATGCCACAGGTATGATCTGGATGAAGATGCGTTAAAAATACAGTTTTGATATTACTTAGCTTGTAGCCTGCTGCTTCAATATTATTAGCAATGGAACCTAAATTTGTGCCGAAACAGCTTGCAGCACCACTGTCCACCAACATGAGAGACTGACTATCATCTATGAGGAAAGCATTTACAGGTGTTGTTAAAGCGGAATTTATGCCCAATTGATTGAATAATTTAATGCGTTCTTGGTTATCAATATTCTTATGAAAAAGTTCACGGTCAAGTTGTAAGTGACCATCAAGCAATGCCACAATTTTATAAGAACCAAATTGTTGAACTTTAAAACCCGAATTTGAAGCGTTTAGATTTACATTACCCGCACCTTCATTGGCTTGAACCGTTTGCATCACCCCAAGAGCCAACATCACCGCTAAAGACAAGACTTTCATTTTTTCTCTCATTAGAATTTAGTTTTAATCACAATTGAAGACTAAAATTAATTGTATTTTAAATTTGTTGTAGTATTTTGCCTGAAAATTTAACAAAGTATAAGTTATGAATGAGTATTCTTCTTTAAAAGGCAAGACTGGCCTAAAACGTATTGTGCATGCGACTGGATATTCACTTGCTGGTTTTAAAGCAGCTTTTAAACATGAAGCGGCTTTTCGACAAATTGTACTGATTAATTTCATTCTAATCCCTATTACTTTTTTTATTGATGTTTCACGCCTAGAGCAAGTAATAATGATTATGGTCTGTTTATTGGCTGTCATTGTTGAACTGTTTAATTCTGCTATTGAAGCTGTAGTCGATCGCGTGTCCCTAGAAAAACATCCCTTATCTAAAAATGCCAAAGACATGGGCAGTGCTGCTCAATTTGTTGCACAGTGCATCATCATTATGACTTGGTTGCTCATTTTAGTGCCTGAGTAATAGTTGCCTAAAAGACACTTTGTTTTGTTGACGATATAAAAAATCCCCGCATTAAGCGGGGATTTTTTATTAACGAACAGTTTTGATGAATTACATCATACCGCCCATACCACCCATGCCGCCCATATCAGGCATCGCAGGCTTATCTTCTGGAATATCTGTAATCATACATTCAGTCGTAAGCATTAATGCAGCAACAGATGCAGCATGTTCAAGCGCTGAACGCGTTACTTTTGCAGGGTCAAGAATACCCATTTCAAGCATATCGCCATATTCGCCAGTTGCAGCGTTATAACCGAAGTTACCTTCGCCATTCTTAACAGCATTGATCACAACAGATGGCTCATCGCCTGCATTTGATACGATTTGACGAAGTGGTGCTTCGATTGCACGGCGCAGAATATTAATACCTACGTTTTGGTCATCATTCGCGCCAACCAAACCATCAAGCGCTTTCGCTGCACGAACAAGTGCAACACCACCGCCGGCAACCACACCTTCTTCAACCGCAGCACGCGTTGCATGAAGTGCATCGTCAACACGGTCTTTCTTCTCTTTCATTTCAACTTCAGTTGCTGCACCAATTTTGATGACAGCTACGCCGCCTGCTAGTTTAGCAACGCGTTCTTGAAGTTTCTCTTTGTCATATTCAGAAGAAGATTCTTCAATTTGAGCACGGATCTGTTGAACACGATCTGCAATTTGAGCTGCATCACCTGCACCGTCAACAATCACTGTATTTTCTTTAGACACAGTAATTTTGTGCGCTGTACCCAAATCTTGAAGAGACGCTGTTTCTAAAGACATGCCTACTTCTTCAGAAATTACAGTCGCACCCGTTAAGATCGCGATGTCTTGAAGCATAGCTTTACGGCGGTCACCGAAACCAGGTGCTTTAACAGCACATACTTTGATAATACCGCGCATGTTGTTTACAACCAAAGTTGCAAGCGCTTCGCCTTCAACATCTTCAGCAATAATTAACAGCGGTTTACCTGTTTTAGCAACTGCTTCAAGTACAGAAATCAATTCACGGATGTTGCTGATTTTTTTATCAACAAGAAGAATGAATGGATTTTCAAGTTCAGCAGTTAACGTGTCTTGTTTGTTTGCAAAGTATGGGCTGATATAACCACGGTCAAACTGCATACCTTCAACCACATCAAGCGAGTCTTCGAAGCTTGAACCTTCTTCAACTGTGATCACGCCTTCTTTGCCAACACGTTCCATTGCTTCAGCAATCAGTTTACCCACAGTCGTATCTGAGTTCGCAGAGATCGAACCGACTTGCTCAATTGCTTTCGTATCTGAAGCAGGTTTAGCTGTTGCTTTAATGTTTTCAACCACTGCTTTAACAGCAAGATCAATACCGCGTTTCAAGTCCATTGGGTTCATACCCGCAGTCACTGACTTGATCCCTTCGTTCAAGATGGCTTGTGCAAGAACAGTCGCAGTCGTTGTACCGTCACCCGCGATATCATTGGTTTTTGAAGACACTTCACGAACCAATTGAGCGCCCATGTTTTCAAACTTGTCTTTTAGTGTAATTTCTTTTGCAACCGTTACACCATCTTTCGTGATGTGCGGTGAACCGAAAGAACGATCAATCACAACGTTACGGCCTTTAGGACCTAAAGTAACTTTTACCGCATCTGCAAGAACGTTTACGCCTGCGATCATTTTTGAACGCGCTGAATCACCAAATTTTACTTCTTTAGCTGACATGCTCAACTCCGAATTTTATTAAATTTATAAACAATTTAGACTGTTACTGATTCACAGCTCTGAATTAGGGTCAAAAAGCTTAAGCTTCAAGTACCGCTAAAATGTCAGATTCTTTCAT
Organism: uncultured Acinetobacter sp.; assembly: GCA_964579445.1. Lineage (GTDB taxonomy): Bacteria > Pseudomonadota > Gammaproteobacteria > Pseudomonadales > Moraxellaceae > Acinetobacter. The sequence goes on along the minus strand of CAZOGM010000036.1, from coordinate 21,114 downwards.
GATGAGAAGCTCTTCGCCTTGTACTTTTACAGTGGTACCTGCATATGTACCAAACAAAACTTTATCGCCTACTTTTACATCTAAAGGACGAACGCCAGTTTCGGTCACTTGACCATTTCCGACTGCAATAATCTCGCCTTGTGCAGGTTTTTCAGCAGCAGAACCCGGAAGTAAAATACCGCCAGCTGTTTTAGTTTCTTCTTCAACACGACGAATAACTACGCGATCATGTAATGGACGAATATTGCTCATTGAAAACTCCAACAGACTAAGTCTTTATATAGTGAAGTGACGATGACTTCTGGCGCTATGCGTATTGTTCCATGAGTCATCATCAAGAAATTAATTTTGATGACACTGTTGTGGGGATGGAAAAAAACGCTTCAAGGGGAAAAATAAAAAAAAAAGGTTTTTTTGTATCTTTTTAAACCAATTTGCTCATTTTCAGTCGGTTATGCGACTCGTTCATCTATTTTAAAATCTTGATCTACTTCTGAAAAATAATAATGTTGCACATCAAGGTTATTAAACAGCACATTGAAACCATTGGGTAAACCATGATGCAAACGATAGGACGTGGCTGTACCCGCATGGATTTCCAAAACAGGATGAGACGACTCAAGCTGATAGACTTGGTTTAGATCATAGACCGCTGACTGATGCAGATGTCCATGTAAAAGGGCATTTAAGCCATTTTTAGACCATGTTTCCAATGCCATTTTACCCAAAATTGGACAGTCCTTTACCCCATGATTTTGATCAGGTGGGGTATAAAAAGGTTGATGTGCCACAATCACCTTAATTTTATTGGGTGGTGCCTGCTCTAAGGTCAAACTCACCTGCTGAATCTGCTCAACCGAAATATGCCCTTTGGTATGATAACGACGCCGGATACTGTTCATACCAACCACATAAAAATGTTCAGTTTCTAGCACGGTCTCAAGTGATCCAAAAAACAGACGATAACGCGCAAAAGGACTAAAAATTCGATTCCATACATGATAGAGCGGAATATCATGATTACCAGGCACAACCAAGTACGGAATATTTAAGCTCTCTAAAAACTGCTTACAGGCATAGAACTGCTTAAAACGAGCACGCTGGGTTAAATCACCACTGACCACTACCGCCTCAGGTCGATGCTCTAAACAAAACTTCTGAATCGCTTGAATACATTCCGGTTTTTCAGTACCGAAATGTAAATCAGAAAGATGTAGAATCATAAGGCACCATAATATTTAAAGCGTTCTTTTCCACATGAATCTTTAATGGGGTGCGCATTTCTTTAATCTCCCCATCTATAGCCACTGTTAAAGTTGCTTTTTTGGAGTATACCGTCACCTGATTTGCGCTAAAGCTGTAGACATCTGCAGCTTGCTCAAGCTTACCTCGAATCAATTGAATCAAGGTTTTGAACAGACTAACTTTATCGGTTTTGGCTAAAATCACCCCTGCAACTTCACCGAGTGCAGCACTCTGGGCGATTTTTAGATTCATCTCCTTAAGCTGTAACTGATTATTCCCTAAAAAGAGCAAAGGTGTTTCCACAGGATAGCGCTTGTGATCAACCTCTATTTCCAGTTTTAATTGTTTACGATCTCGAATTAGCACATCTAAACCTGATGTATAAGCATGTAAAGGAAAGCGTCCAAATTTTTGGTTATACAGCTCTCTTTTCTTAATAAACAGCGGATAAAGCCCTAGACTGGCATTATTTAAATAAATTTGATCATTGATTCTAGCCACATGTGATGCACGTGGCTCACCTGTTGCAATAACTTTAGCTGCTTCTAAAACATCCAGTGGAATATTCAACACTCGCGCCACATAGTTGAAGGTTCCCAGCGGCAAAACTCCCAAAGGAATGGCTTGATGTAATAACTGCGAAGCAACCGCATTAAGTGTGCCATCCCCTCCCGCTGCTACAATTACGCCAATATCATCAAACTGTTGATGACGCATTAAAACTTTCTGCATGAGCGTTTCGATATTGGGTTCAGAGGACAGATCAAAAACCTGTATTTCAAAACCATACTCAGACCATATCGTCATCAACTGCTCATAGATATCGTCATTATTGGTGGCATGAAATCCAGATTTTTCGTTATAAATCATGGAAAGGGGTTTTAAGGATCTAGTCATATCGTCGATTACATTGTTGATTACATTAAAGTAATCACTCTAATTTCGTCGAATATCTAGACAATTAATAGCAGTTTTATGTAAAATCTGAATCAGCATCATTCAATTATCCAATGTGATTTTTTATTAAAATTATATCTTCAAAGTGTTCATTTTATTATATATTTAAATATTAAATACCGAACATCAATATAATCAATAATGTTTGTTTGGGTCAAAAAAACCAATTAAAACATTATAAAACAGTGGTTTAATTAATTAGCAATATCCTTAAGCTTTTTAGCCTTTAGTCTTATTTTTTTTATCAAAATATGCTTTAATACAGCCACTTTTTTCATACTTAAATCTCCATATTGTCACCCAATATTGAGATTGTTATTTGTACGCACATTGTACACATTTGATATAGGCCTCACCATGACCCAAGTGAACGCACCAGAATTCGTTCGTCACCCTAAGCTTATTGCATGGGTTGAAGAAATTGCAAAATTAACAAAACCTGCAAAAATTGAATGGTGTGACGGAAGCGAAGAAGAATATCAACGTTATATTAACTTGATGATCGCGAACGGCACCATGCAAGCGCTGAACCAAGAAACGCATCCTGGTTCTTATTTAGCGAATTCTGATCCTTCTGACGTTGCTCGTGTTGAAGGTCGTACATATATTTGCTCTGAAAATAAAGATGATGCTGGTGCAACGAACAACTGGGAAGCACCTGCTGAAATGCGTGCTCGCCTAAATGGTTTGTTTGATGGCTGCATGGCTGGTCGTACTTTATATGTTGTACCGTTCTCTATGGGTCCTTTAGGTTCTCATATTGCACATATTGGTATCGAACTTACTGACTCACCTTATGTTGCAGTAAGCATGTCTAAAATGGCTCGTATGGGTAAAGCTGTTTATGACGTATTGGGTACTGACGGTGAATATGTTCCTTGTGTTCATACAGTAGGTGCTCCACTTGCTGACGGTGAAAAAGATGTTGCTTGGCCTTGTAACCCTGAAAAATGGATCGTTCACTATCCAGAAACACGTGAAATCTGGTCTTACGGTTCAGGTTACGGCGGCAACGCATTATTAGGCAAAAAATGCTTAGCGTTACGTATTGCTTCTTCTATGGGACGTAAGCAAGGTTGGTTGGCTGAACACATGCTGATTCTTGGTGTGACCAATCCTCAAGGCGAAAAACATTACATCGCTGCTGCTTTCCCATCTGCATGTGGTAAAACAAACTTCGCAATGTTGATTCCACCAGCGGGCTATGAAGGTTGGAAAATCGAAACTGTAGGTGACGATATTGCTTGGATCAAACCAGGTGAAGATGGTCGTTTATATGCGATCAACCCTGAAGCTGGTTTCTTCGGTGTTGCACCGGGTACAAATACCAAAACCAATCCGAATTGTATGGCGACTCTCACTAAAGACGTGATCTATACAAACGTTGCTGTGACTGACAACGGCGAAGTGTGGTGGGAAGGTCTTTCTAAAGAAGTACCTGCTAATCTTACCAACTGGAAAGGCCAACCACACACTGGCGAAGAAAAAGCGGCGCATCCAAATGCTCGCTTCACAGTTTCAGCTGGTCAATGCCCGTCTATTGATGCTGACTGGGAAAATCCAGCTGGTGTTCCAATTTCTGCGTTCATCTTCGGTGGTCGCCGTGCAGATACAGTACCATTGATTTCTGAAGCATTTGACTGGGTTGATGGTGTTTACAAAGCTGCAACCATGGGTTCTGAAACAACTGCTGCTGCTGTAGGTCAACAAGGTATTGTTCGTCGCGATCCGTTTGCGATGCTTCCTTTTGCTGGCTACAACATGGCTGATTATTTCTCTCATTGGTTAGACATGGGTGAAGAACTTGCCGCTAAAGCCGAAGCTGCTGGCAACAAACTCCCAGGCATTTACAATGTAAACTGGTTCCGCCGTGATGCTGAAGGTAATTTCGTATGGCCTGGTTTCGGTCAGAACATGCGTGTACTTGAGTGGATCATTGATCGCTGTGAAGGTCGTGCTGATGCAGTTGAAACGCCTATTGGTCTAGTTCCAACGTATGAGCAATTAAACTGGACAGGTTCTGACTTCACTAAAGAACAATTTGATCTTGTGACTGCGCAAGACAAAGACCAGTGGATCAAAGAACTTGAAAGCCACACTGAATTATTTGATAAATTAGGTGAGCGTTTACCTGCTGCACTGAAAACACGTCAAAACCAATTACTTGAAGCGGTTAAAGCGGTTTAAGCTTTAACTCACTTGAAAAGGTCACTTCGGTGACCTTTTTTTATGTCACTTAATACATAAATTAATGCTTAATTAATACATTTTAAATCTAAGATATAATTAAAACACCCAAGAAAATCAGAGCCAAAAAGATTCCATAAATTTTCTAAAACATACTAAATTAATTCTAAGATTATGTTTTTAAATAACTTTAAATTATAACCAAAAATCCTCTCGACTAAAGTCGCATAAAAATTATCAAAGCATCGGCGTATAACGACTACATAAATTTCATCTCCCCATTTTAAAATATATTTTTTTAAATTTTGTCATATTGACGGAATTTAAAAGGATGTGTTTTACCGACATTCTTTTGGAGAATGCTTGTGTCAAATTCATCGCCTCAGGTTGCAGCCACGCAACTTGACAAAAAAACGCGTCTGAAATCTATTCTTGGCGGGTCTGCCGGCAATCTGGTCGAATGGTACGATTGGTATGTGTATGCCGCATTTACGCTCTATTTCGCTTCGCAATTCTTCCCTGAAGGCGATGACACTGTAAAATTACTCCAAGCCGCTGCGGTATTTGCTCTAGGCTTCCTCATGCGTCCGATTGGCGCATGGATTATGGGCATCTATGCAGATCGCAAAGGTCGTAAAGCAGGTTTGACCATATCTGTATCTTTGATGTGTATCGGATCACTTATTATTGCCTGCGCACCGACCTATGAATCTGTAGGTATGCTTGCTCCTGCCTTGCTGTTATTTGCACGTTTACTTCAGGGCTTAAGTGTGGGCGGTGAATATGGTTCTAGTGCGACCTATTTGACAGAAATGGCGGGCAAGAACCATCGCGGTTTCTTTTCAAGTTTCCAGTATGTGACTTTAATTTCAGGTCAACTGCTCGCACTATGCGTACTTATCGTTTTACAGCGTACACTGAATGAAGGTCAACTGACTGAATGGGGCTGGCGTATTCCATTTGCAATTGGTGCATTACTTGCAATTGTGGTGTTTTGGATTCGTCGTGGTTTGGTCGAAACTGAGTCATCTAAACGAGCGCAAGAACAAGCAAAAAATGGCGGTCCTAAATCAGGTGCTTTAGCCCTATTTACCAAATACCCAAAACAAGCTTTCACTGTGATTATGTTGACTGCTGGGGGTACTTTGGCATTTAACACCTTCACCACCTATTTACAAAAATACTTGGTGAACACCTCAGGTTTTGAAAAAACCACAGCCACCGAAATCACCACTGCTGCTATTTTCATCTTTATGTTGTTACAACCTGCAGTCGGTGCACTGTCGGATAAAATTGGTCGTAAACCGATTATGATCGCCTTTGGTGTATTGGGGGTCTTATTTACGATTCCAATCTTTAACGGGCTTGGCTCTACAACAAATCCAACGACTGCATTCATGCTGTGTATGAGTGGCATGGTGATTGTGACGGGTTATACCGCAATCAATGCTGTCGTTAAAGCTGAGCTTTTCCCAGCGCACATTCGCGCACTCGGTGTTGCACTTCCCTATGCCATTGCCAACACCTTGTTTGGTGGTACAGCAGAACTTGTGGCTTTAAGCTTTAAAAATGCAGGTCATGAAAATTACTTCTTCTATTACATTACGTTCATGATTGGGCTTTCATTAATTACCTATATTTTCATGAAAGATACCAAGAAACACAGCATGATCACGGACAACTAAACACCTGATTAATGCATTTGAGTCTTCACTTTACTCAGCTTTTCATGTGTTCTACATATGAAAAGCTTTTTTTCATTTTTTAGCACCGAAAAAAAGGGATAGCTATGGCATACTCAAATTTAGCCAGTCAGGAAGATGAAATCATGAAAAAAATACAGCACCTTATCGGATTAACAATAGTGACCCTTGCGATTACAGCATGTCAAACCACACCTCGCCAATATAATGGAATGACTGGATATCAGATTGAAAATCAAAGCACCAATAGCGCAACACTAGCCTATACTTTAGCGGGTCGAGCGGATCTTAAATTGGATGAAAGTAAACTACAGCGTGCCTGTCAAAAAGTGCTGAACACCACCCAAGATTATAAAATCAGTATTTTAAGCATCAATGAAATTATGAACCCTTCCATGGGTCAAAAGAACCAACAATCCGTTCAATTGGGACAATCTCGCACATCATTTGGATTATCCAATACCCAAAGTTTAAATAGCAGTGAAGATCTTGCCACACGTCAAGCTCTAGAGAGTCGACCAAGTTCATTACAGGTGGTTCGCTATACGTGTTCTTAATAGCTGGTTCTTAATGGCCAGTGCTCAAAAATTGATGCTTAATCTCAAAAGCCGAGTTTTAAACAACCCCTAAAATCGCTTAAGTCAAGTTAAATCAAAAAGACGCTATTCATAGCGTCTTATAAAAACTCACATTTCTAAACTCTTGAGATTCATCCAAGTCAGGCCATGTGGTGGCACTGCGCTCATCTAGTTTTTGGTATTTTGGATGACTGAAGTTTTTCACACGACTGTCTGCCACCCATACTTCTGGCGCAAACTTTAAAAACTCATCTAAGAAAAATCGATTGCACTGGTCATACAGTACATCTGCCGCCAATAAAATATCGACTTGTTCAGCCTTATAGAGATCATCTAAATATTCAAGCTCAACATCATTCAGCTCTGCATTAGCGCGACAAGCATCAAGACTGACCTGATCGATGTCACAACAAATGACGCGTTTTGCCCCTGCCAATTTCGCTGCAATGGCCACTACGCCCGAACCTGCACCAAAATCGAGTACAACTTTGTCTTTGACATGATGTGGCTCAGCAAGCAGCCACTGCGCCATTGCAAGCCCCGATGCCCAACAGAAAATCCAATACGGCGTATCATTCCAAATACGACGAATCACCTCATCATCCAGTTTTTCTGTAGGAAAGATAGATGGAATCAGCCACAGAGAAATAGGCGTTTCTGGCAGTTGCTGTGCTTGAAGCTGACAATGTGGAATCACATCGTGTAATGCTTTAAGCAAATGATCAGGGGCTTTAGGAAATTGAAAGGTACAGCTCATATTAAGCCTTGGAGATGATTTCATTTGAATTTACAAACGTATTGGATACGTGACATCATCATCTGCTGCTCTGCGAAACAGACGTCAATCGAATTAACAGTGTTTCTGCGACATCGTTCATCAAAAGACAGAATATATCGAGCTCAGCAGATGACAAATGGTTTTCTTGCAAAGCTCTCTTCTCATTTTGCTGAAACAAAAGTAACATTTGAGCTTCTTACATTTATAAATCACAACAGTAAGACTCCGTTGTGACTTTAAGATCTTTTAATTAAAAAATTAACCCAGTGCTTTTTCAGCTGCTTCCACAGTCTGACGAATCAACGTTGTAATCGTCATTGGACCTACACCACCTGGAACAGGCGTATATGCAGAAGCGATATCTTCAATACCCACAAGTTGAATATCACCTACACCGCCACCTTCACGCGGATGAAAACCAGCATCCACAACCACAGCACCTTGCTTAATCCAATCTTTTTGAATCAGTTCAGCTTTACCCACTGCACCCACAATAATATCTGCTTGTTTCACAAAGCTTGCCAAATCTTGAGTACGTGAATGGCAAATGGTCACCGTCGCATTGGCTTCAAGCAGCATTGCTGCCATAGGCTTACCCAAAATAGCAGAACGACCGACTACCACTGCATGTTTACCTGCAATTTCAATCTTGTGTTCTTTTAAAATGGTCATGATACCTGCAGGCGTTGCAGAACCATACGCCGCCTCACCCATTGCCATACGACCGTAACCAAGACAAGTGACACCATCGACGTCTTTTGCAAGCGAAATGGCATCAAAACATGCACGCTCATCAATCTGAGCAGGCACTGGATGTTGCAAAAGAATACCGTGAACATCCGGATTGGCATTGAGTTTCTCAATTTCAGCCAATAATTGCTCAGTTGTAGTGTCTGTTCCAAGTTCAACTTTGATTGATTCCATACCTACACGGCGACAAGCATTGCCCTTCATACGAACATACGTTGCAGATGCACCATCATCACCGACCAAAATCGTCGCAAGAATTGGGGTACGACCTGTTTTCGCTTTCAACGCTTCAACGCGAGTCAACAAGTCTGCTTCAATTTGTTTTGCTAATGCACGACCATCTAAAACTAATGCCACGGCACATCTCCAGAGTAGATATGAAACAATTTTGCAAATAATACATGATTATTTGAACAATTTTCTTCTATATGACGTTTTTATGTGCATATACACAAGCGCTAGTATTGTTTTTTTTTCAGAGCTTGCTAATATACGCATCAACAAGACATGGCGGGGTGGCAGAGTGGTCATGCAGCGGACTGCAACTCCGTGTACGCCGGTTCGATTCCGACCTCCGCCTCCATCTTGTTAAAATGCCCGAGTGGTGAAATCGGTAGACACAGGGGATTTAAAATCCCCCGCCCACAAAGCGTGCCAGTTCGAGTCTGGCCTCGGGCACCATTGTTCTATTACAGAAAAATGGTGCAATAAAATTTCCAGCGTATGCTGGTTTTTTTATGCCTAAAATTCAATAATTCATATATATTACTGTTACTTCTTCAATATCTCTCCCTGAATGATCAGCAATAAACAGACTTCGCTTTATCTTGAGCAACTTCAACAACGCCATCCTTCAGCTTTTAAACGCAATTTTATTCTTTATGGTCAAATCAAGACCAAAGGTTTACTTGATGAACTCAAAGAGCTGATTCCTTTTGCTTTGGCCTTAATGATTTTTGTGCCCATTTCATACATTCTGTCAGAATATATTGCAGGCTTATTTCCAAAATTTGATGCTTTTCAAGCCAGTGCAATTGCCAGCTTAATGGTTATGCTTTTTTTTATGCTGGTCTGCCCCTTCGTACTTAAACAGATTAAACACAGTAGCGTGTCTTTTTACGCACAACTCAAAAATACGCCAATCAAAATTACAGCGCTTATTTTACTTCAAGCGATTAATATTGCTTGGATTGAAAGCTGGATCCTACAAGGCATTTTATTTTTCTTTGCCATGAGTTTTGGTTTTATTAAATTCTATAAAGAAAATATGTTTAAGGAACAGACTACACCTGAGCAGTACCATTATTTACAAGAGATTCGCCGAATTTGCTATTGGACTTATAAACAATCGATTAAGCTGAATACTCGTATTTTAATGACCAAAAAAAATACTGAAATGTATACACGACTCACCAAAGAGCGAAATCAACTGGTGGAACTGCATGTTGAGCTGATGAATTACGAAAATAAACTGTGTATTGAACATAAGCACTTAGATATTGACAAATACCTCGATAACATCATGTAAAGCATCTAAATTTTATAATTTTTAGGCATAACAGCTTAGTTTGAGCGAAAAGAAAGCGATTAGCGTGAATTAGACTTGCCAAGCTTTATTTCGTCCTCTATGATTGCGCACATGCCCGAGTGGTGAAATCGGTAGACACAGGGGATTTAAAATCCCCCGCCCACAAAGCGTGCCAGTTCGAGTCTGGCCTCGGGCACCATTGTTCTATTACAGAAAAATGGTGCAATAAAATTTCCAGCGTATGCTGGTTTTTTTATGTCTAAAATTTAAGTATGCTCTTACTTTATCTATTAACTTTTAAAAAATGAAAATAATCTCAGCATTAATTTGCACAGCTACAATATTTTTCTCACCCCTTTCTTTAAACGCTAAAGAAATAGATCATCAAATTGATACTCGTGCTGATCAAGCAAGCGACTCTAATGAAGAAATCGGTGATTTATTTCCTGGTACGATTCAACGCATCTCAAATCGTTATATCATGAAGCGTTGCGCTTCTGGTGGCGATGAATATGTACTTGAATTTACTCATCCTGAACATCGAGCAAAAATTGATGAACTCTTAGCAAATAAGACTAAATTTTGGGTCAATACTTTTGCTGTTTATCATGAGGTCAATGATGAGCATCATTTAAAAGTCAAAGATCTTTATGAAATTTTTCCCGATCAAAGTTGTCATTTGAATGATGTTTTAGAACAATTAGACACAAACCCTGAACTTTTTGAAGAGCTGAAAAAATCATTTCCACAAAAAAATAGAGAGTGATTTACCACTCTCTATTTGATACCAATTCTTCAAGCTCTATTTCAAGATAACCTTCATCTTGCACCACCATCATCATGGCTTCAGCAATATAATCTGCAGCAGTGTCATCGAGTGATGAATCTAAATCCTCGAACTGAGGTTTCATTTCATTAATCTCAGAAACTGTTTCTCTCGCAAGTTTGTAAATATCAAAATCTGTATTCACTTTCGCGATTTTTTTAGCAAACTGTTCAATCAATTGTTTAACTTCGGCAACGAGAATATCAGGATAATATTCATCATCAAACATCGGGAGGAGTAAATCATTAAACATATTAAAGCTCACGTGTAGCAATAACAAAAACCGAGCTTATATAACATAATGTGAACAATTAACCAACCCAAAACATGATTTTGCACGCATTAAATAAAATCAGTATAACTAAGTCACTCTTATTGTAATGATAATTTTATAATCCTCACTTAGTCTGACTGAGGCTTTTTGCCGTTTTAATCAGATTCAAAAACTCTGCCTTCATACCAAATTCATCAGGTTTAGCATTTTTAGTGACTAAATTTTGGATATCATCCCAGTTCATTTTGGCATTGTACTGACCACCTTTTAGCTGCTGACCGTAAGCTGCAACAGCAACTGCAAATTGCGTATCTGACGTCGCTTGACTTAAAGCTTTACTATTTTTCGAAATCGCTTGGTTCAACAAAATACTCTTGGTTTGACCAGGTAATTTATAACGTAAGTTTAAAAATCCAAGTTCATTCGACTTGTTATCCTGAGTTTGATTTTTTTGGTAGCGCGAATCATTTAACCAGCCGACTTGCCCCACAGGAATAATTTCATAAAGTGCTGTCACAGTGTGCCCTGCACCAATATCCCCTGCATCGACTTGATCATTGTTAAAATCTTCTTGGTTTAACATTCGGTTTTCATAGCCAACTAAACGATACTCTTTAACCGTTGCAGGATTAAACTCCATTTGAATTTTGACATCCTGAGCAACTGTGGCAAGGGTTGAGCTGAGTTGACGCTGAACCACTTTTTTTGCTTCGTTTTCATTGTCGATATAACTGTAATTACCATCACCCGCATCTGCTAACTGTTCCATCAATTGCTCATTGTAGTTCCCCGTACCGTATCCCAACGTCGTGAAAGATATCCCAGATTTGCGTTTTTCAGCCACCATGCCTTTTAAAGTTTCAAAGTTGGTAATACCGACATTAAAATCACCATCTGTCGCAATTAAAATGCGATTAATCCCTTCTTTTATAAATGATTTCTTGGCTTGATCATAGGCCATTTGAATTGCACGCTCACCCGAAGTCGCCCCACCTGCATCTAGTTGATTAATCGCTTTTAGAATTTGATCTTTATTATTTCCAGACGTCGGTGCCAAAACCAATTGCTCACCACTTGAATAGCTAACAATACTTACTTTGTCTTGATGTCTGAGCTGATCCGTCAATATTCTTAAAGTTTTTTTGACCAAAGGCAGTTTATTCGGTTCATCCATACTGCCCGAAACATCCACCAAAAAAACTAAATTCGCAGGTGGTAATTTCTTATACGCTACATCATTGGCTTTAATCCCAATACGAATTAGCTTTGCATTTGGTTGCCAAGGTGAATCAACTGTTTCAGTGTTGACCGTAAAAGGATGTACTGACTTGATCTGCGGATATTGATAATTAAAGTAATTTACCAGCTCCTCAATCCGGACTGCATCAACGGGCGGCAACCGCCCTTCATCAAGAAGCATACGCCTAATGTTTGAATAACTGCCTGTGTCCACATCAATGCTAAAGGTTGAAACAGGATCTTGAGCAACACTTTTCACTGGATTCACTGTATTGCTTTGGTACTTCTCAGTATCCGTTGCAGGAACATGCTCACGCTCACTTGGCGCGATATAGCCACCACTTACCCCGCTACCAAATGGATTATTCGTCCCAACCATTCTTGCTGAAACCGGACTTGGCGCTGCACGAACAGTCGATCGCTGGGTTTTAGAGGCTGAAGCAGTACTTGACGCATCTGCGAGTTCAACCATGGTCACCGATTCCTGCTCATTTTGCGCCATTTTCTGCTGGGTTGAGCACGCTGAGATCGCCAATACTGCAGCGCTTAAGCTCAGCATACGCAGTGCTAAAGGGAGAAATTTATGCTGGTTCATTTGTTATCCTTTTTATTCGATTTCGATTTGGTTTTTTATATTTTCAGCTATTTTTATAAGAAGGTTTGGGCTTCAACAATTAAGCCTAGACAATAAGGCTTGTGCATATAACCCCCTCATATATACCATCAGGTTAGCAGACATTGAGATGCAAATGAAAGCTAACCACACAAGCAAATAACTCAGTTTTGTTGTTATTTAAGATCACGTCCTGAAAAGATCAATACAGCTCAAACCAAAACCACATGGCTCACATTCAGCATCAAATTAAATAATAAATTAGGCACCCATGGTTGCTGTCCACACTTTTAATGCATCAGACATAGCTTTCACATCATGTACACGCACCATACTCGCACCTTGTTGCACACTCATTAAATGTGCAGCAACAGAACCCACAGCTCTGTTTTGCGCATCAGCACCACCCAGTGCCTCCCCAATGAAGCGCTTGCGTGATAATGCAGAAAGTATGGGATAACCCAACTGATTTAGATAATACAACTCACGAAGTAGTTTTAAATTTTGCTGGGCATTTTTGGCAAAGCCAAACCCCGGATCAATCATGATATTTTCTGCCCTCACCCCAGCAGCAAGCGCATCCTCTATACGCTGTTGCAATTCATGCATCACATCAATGGTGACATCTTCATATTGATCCAAGCCATTCATTGTAGTTGGCTCACCACGCATATGCATAATAATCACAGGTATCTCAAGCTCAGCCGCTGTTTGGAGTGCTTGAGGACGGGTTAATGCCCGCACATCATTCCAAATATGCGCCCCCGCCTTTACTGCTGCTCGAATCACGTCCGGCTGAGAGGTATCAATTGAAATAATGACATCTAAATCTGCAAGAGCCTCAACCACAGGTACAACGCGCTGAATTTCCTCTGCCACATCGACACTACTTGCACCGGGACGAGTTGACTCCCCACCCACATCAATCACCGTCGCACCATCTGCAATCATCTGTTTAGCATGTGCGACTGCTTGTGCTTTTGCATTATATTTACCACCATCACTAAACGAATCTGGGGTTACATTTAAGATTCCCATAATCTGTGGCTGTGAAAGATCGAGTTGTTTGGCGCCACATTGAAGTATTTTTTGCGGTAAAGGAACCAATTGCATCAGCTAAAACTTCTTTGAATTAAACACAGCTTATTCTAACGCCTAATTTATATTTCTACAGGGCTTTTCATTTTAAGAAGTGCCTCAGATACTGATAAATAGTTATATTTCAATCTTAGATTTTGGACAGACTTAATCATAAAAAAACCACCCGAAGGTGGTTTTTATAAATCAAAATGATGTCTTAAACTTTAGGTAAAGATGGTAATGGCGGCGGTGTAGCAGAATCTTCATCCACTTTAATCAAATCCACTACAGGATTGTCAGAAATATAGACTTTCGGCGGTTGAGGCTCACGACCTTCCATGATGTCACGGATTTGTTCGCGATCAATGGTTTCCCATTCCATCAGCGCTTTCACCATTGCATGCGCGATATCTTTGTTATTCTCCAAAATATCACGTGCAACCTTATACTGCTCATCTAGAATGCGACGGATTTCACGGTCAATTTCAAGCTGTGTGGTTTCCGAAATAGTACGGCTACCTATACTGCCCATAAATGATTGCTGTGAATCATCTTCATAGACCATGACGCCCATTTTGTCAGACATACCATACTTGGTGACCATTGCACGCGCCATTTTAGTTGCACGTTCAAAGTCATTTGAAGCACCTGTCGACATTTGGTTGATGAACACTTCTTCGGCAATACGACCACCAAAAAGAATAGACAACTCATTCAACATTTTATCTTTGTAATGACTGGTCACATCATGTTCAGGCAACTGCCAAGTCACACCCAATGCCCAACCACGCGGCATGATTGTCACCTTATGCACAGGATCAGTACCTGGAAGCATTTCAGCAACAATCGCATGACCTGCTTCATGGTAAGCCGTCGCACGGCGTTCGTCTTCACGAATAACCATCGACTTACGTTCAGGCCCCATATAAAGCTTGTCTTTTGCATCTTCAAAGTCATGCATATCGACAGTGTTCTTATTACGACGTGCAGCAAACAGTGCCGCTTCGTTAATTAAGTTGGCCAATTGCGCACCAGAGAAGCCCGGTGTACCACGTGCAAGCACTTGTACATCCACACCCGTGACTGAAGGCAATTTTTTCAAATGCACATTCAGAATTTGCTCACGACCTTTAATATCAGGCAAACCGACCATCACTTGACGGTCAAAACGACCCGGACGAAGTAAAGCTTTATCCAGTACATCTGCACGGTTAGTTGCAGCAACAACAATGATGCCTTCGTTGCCATCGAAACCATCCATTTCAACCAACATTTGGTTCAGCGTCTGCTCACGCTCATCGTTACCACCACCTGTACCTGAACCACGGTGACGACCGACTGCATCAATCTCATCAATAAAGATGATACATGGTGCATGACGTTTTGCTTGCTCAAACATATCACGGACACGGGACGCACCCACACCTACAAACATTTCAACAAAGTCAGAACCAGAGATACTAAAGAATGGAACCTTCGCTTCACCAGCAATGGCTTTGGCAAGTAAAGTTTTACCCGTACCTGGAGGACCCACCATTAAAACACCACGTGGAATACTCGCACCCAGACGTTTGAACTTGGTTGGATCTTTTAAAAAATCTACAATTTCAACAACTTCTTGTTTTGCTTCATCACACCCAGCAACATCACCAAAGGTAATCTTGATTTGATCTTCAGACAACATTTTGGCTTTAGATTTACCAAAGCTCATAGGGCCGTTTTTACCACCAGCACCACCACCCATGTTGCGCATAAAGAACATGAATAACAAAATGATCAAAAGAACAGGGAAACTTGCAATCAAAAGTTGCATCAGTAAACCTTGACGTTGTGGTGCAGTACCCTCAACAACGACATTGTTTTTGATGAGATTAGGCATCAATTCTGGGTCTTGAACTGCTGGGCGAATGCTTTCAAAAGGAGAGCCGTTTGTTTTTTCGCCACTTATTCTTTCGCCGTCAATGATGACTTGCTTAATTTGACCGGCATTGACCGCCGCAATAAATTCTGAATAATTTAATGCAGCAGGCTTATCACGGTCACTGATATTACTGAAAATTAAAATCAGCACACCAAGAATAACAAGCCACAAAATGGCATTTTTGAAGAGATCGCTCAAAGCTTTATTCCCATATCAATCTAATTTGATCATACCTAAAAGCGGATGACCCTAACCAAAAGCTAGTAAACAGCTTGTAATATTTTAAAATTGTACAAAATGCACAATTTTAAAGAGCTTGGCAAGTAAACTTTAACGTAAAGCCTTTTTACGTCCCTGTCCAATTAAAAACACTTCTTTTGAACGCGCACGTGAAGCCAACGGTTTAGATGTTTTTAACACATCAAAGCTGTCGACGACTTGCTTACGAAACTCATCAAAACCCGTTCCTTGGAAAACTTTTACCACGAATTGCCCTTTTGGTCCTAGAACCTTATTGGCAAAATCGAGCGCAAGTTCACACAAGTAAATTTGACGAGGCTGATCTACTGCTTTGTTACCTGATGTATTGGGGGCCATATCTGAAATTACAACGTCTACGACACGTCCATCTAAAAGATTTAACAATTTTTCGAACACTTCCTCTTCGCGAAAATCACCTTGTAGAAAGGTTACATCTGGCAAAGCATCCATTTCCAAAATGTCTGAAGCAATGAGTAAACCCTTGCTACCCACCAGTTTACCCGCAATTTGTGACCAACTTCCTGGCGCAGCACCAAGGTCAACCACAGTCATACCCGGCTTGATAATTTTGTATTTTTCTTGCATCTCGAGGAGTTTATAGGCTGCACGTGCACGATAGCCTTCCTTTTGTGCTTTTTTCACATAAGGATCGTCTAAGTGCTCTCTCATCCAATCACGACTACTTTTAGATAACTTTTGGTTGGTAATGCGTGTAGCCATAACTCTCTATTTACTTAACAACAATTAGTCGTTAATTGTACGTTAAAAAACGTGAGGATGCAGTATCCATCTGTATCTAAATGCAGATCAGCGTGAATGATTTTTTTAAATAAACACGATCGATTATTTCTACAGAATTTACAGCGTTTGAATTCGGGATTTGCTATACTGAGTCGTTTTTAAAATTGGGTTTTATCTTTATGGCAGCTTTATCTATTCAAGAACGCAAACGTTTGCGTCAAATCGGACACGCACTTAACCCAGTGGTTATGCTTGGCGGCCAAGGTTTGAGTGAAAATGTCATTGAAGAAATCAACCGTGCTTTAAACGACCATGAGTTGATTAAAGTGAAAGTTGCAGGTGAAGACCGCGAAGCACGTCAAGCGATCATTGCTGACATTGCAGTTAAAACTGAAGCTGAAACTGTACAAACCATCGGCAAAATTGTGTTGCTTTACAAAAAAGCGGCGAAACAAAATCCTAAGCTTTCGAATCTTGTTCGTTTCGCTAACGCTGCGAACTAATCTAGCTGTATGGCAAGTTATGAATTAAGCGATTTCGATCGCCGTTTTCAATCGATTTCTGTTGTTGGTGCGGTTGAACAACAAGGCTTAACCAGCCTAAATGTTGGCTTCTGGATACGCGACCCGAATCAGATGATTATCTATCCTGATCTTGTCGCTGATCATCCGCGTCAGGATTTCCTCTGGCAAGACACTTGCTTTGAAATTTTCATTGGTGTGCATGGTGAAGATTTCTATCGCGAAATTAATCTTTCTCCCTCAGAAGCTTGGCAAGCCTACCAGTTTGAAGAATATCGCTATCCCGAAGATATGCCACCACAGGCAGCTTATGATATCGGTATTCATCAGTTGAAAAAAACCCATTATGGTCTAAATGTCAGTGTGGATTTATCGGCTTTTATGATGAACCATAAACTAAAATGGTCAGATATGTTTTTGGGTTTATCGGCCGTACTTAAAACTGAAAATGCCGATCGTTATTATGCAATGCAACACAGCAGTCCAAGCGCTGACTTCCACAATAAGCGTGACTGGTTACATGTGTTCTAATGTCAGACATTTTTAATTTGTAGATACTGATCAAAAAAGTGAGGCTTTACCTCACTTTTTTTTGCTTGGAATTTAGCGTCAATCTATATTATTGCAAATCAACTCTTCTCCCCTATTGTTTGGTTGAAACCTTATGCCATGCATCAACCGTATGTGCCTTCGAGCGTTTGAAAGTATCCGCTATATGCGTCTTGTGCTTCATTGAAATTTGACTCACATCCGCTTTTAGTTCTTTACCGAATTTATTCAGCTCATCCCACAACAAATTCAATTCAGCTTTTAAAAAAGCTCTAAGCTCTGTTAAATCTTTTTGCGACACATCGACATGTTCTTTGATGAAATCAATTCGATCTAGCACATCTTTTTTTAAACCTTGCACTTGATTTTGTACATTTGTTGCCAATTGCTCGGTTTCATTGATCAAATTTTCCTTAGCTTCATGCAATACTTGATGCGTCTGTTGTATCGCATTTTCACTGAGTTCAACCACTGCCTCTTGACTCTCAGCAGCAGTTTTTTTCACAGTATCACTCAATTGATTTTTGACTGTAGATTTTTTATCTTTAACATTCATCATCTTGACCTTTTTTTAAGCGGTTAATTTTAGCTTAGCCCTCCTCGATAAAAATTAGCTTTTGAATTGTAGAACAATTATTATTTTCTTACACTTTTAACGAATAATTAAAAAAGCAGAGTTTTAATCAAAATACAAGCGATTTAAATCAGCATACACTCGTAATTGACGTGGACTTTGCCACACATACTCCGTATAATGCCGTGTTAAGTTCAAGCGAGCAGACATAGGAGGGTGGGTTTTAAAAATAGCCTTCCTTTTTTTTCGTCTTCTCGCTTTTTTACAGCCTAAATTTCAGGAGCTTTGGTTTGAGCACCCCAGCAATTTTAGCCCTTGCCGACGGAACTATCTTTAAAGGTACTTCAATTGGCGCATCGGGTAGTACGACTGGCGAAGTCGTTTTCAACACTGCCATGACTGGCTATCAAGAAATTTTGACTGACCCAAGTTATGCACAACAACTTGTCACACTGACTTACCCGCATATTGGTAATACAGGTTGTAATGATGAAGACGCAGAATCAGGTCGAATTCATAAAGTATGGGCGAACGGTTTAATTATTCGTGACCTTCCTTTATTGCATAGCAACTTCCGTTCAACGCAATCCTTAGGTGAATACCTAGAGCAACACAATGTTGTTGCTATTGCAGATATCGATACCCGCAAATTGACGCGTATTTTACGGGACAAAGGCGCACAAAATGGTTGTATCTTGGCTGGTGAGAACATCACAGAAGAAGAAGCGTTAGAAAAAGCGCGCGCTTTTGGTGGTCTTAACGGTTTAGATTTGGCAAAAGAATGTTGTGATCCGACTGGCTTCGAATGGACTGAAGGCTCTTGGACATTGGGCAAAGGTTTCTCAAAACCAGAACTTAAATTTCATGTCGTTGCATACGATTACGGTGTCAAAACCAACATCTTACGTATGCTCGCAGACCGCGGTTGTAAATTGACTGTCGTGCCTGCGCAAACTCCTGCAGCTGATGTCCTTGCTTTAAATCCAGATGGCGTGTTCTTGTCAAATGGCCCGGGCGATCCAGCGGCATGTGATTACGCGATTGAAGCTGTAAAAACAATTGTAGAAGACGCTCGTAACATCCCTGTATTTGGTATTTGCTTGGGTCACCAAATTCTTGCACTTGCTTCAGGTGCAAAAACTGTGAAAATGCCTCACGGCCACCACGGTGCCAACCACCCTGTACAAAACATGGAAACGGGCATTGTGATGATTACTTCTCAGAACCATGGCTTCGCAGTAGATGCAGACTCTTTACCTGCTCACCTTAAAGCTACGCACAAATCGTTGTTCGATCAAACCCTGCAAGGGATTCATCGTACAGACAAGCCTGCGTTCAGCTTCCAGGGTCATCCTGAAGCAAGCCCTGGTCCACATGACTGCGCACCATTGTTCGATCATTTTATCGAACTTATTGAAGCATCTAAGAAGTAATTAAGGAGCAATCATGGCTAAACGTACAGACATTAAAAGCATCTTAATTATTGGTGCAGGTCCAATTGTGATCGGTCAAGCATGTGAGTTCGATTACTCAGGTGCTCAAGCCTGTAAAGCCCTTCGTGAAGAAGGTTATCGCGTTATTTTGGTGAACTCTAACCCAGCCACCATTATGACTGACCCAGCAATGGCAGATGCAACGTATATCGAACCGATTACGTGGCAGACTGTTGCGGCAATCATTGAGAAAGAACGCCCAGATGCTGTTCTTCCGACAATGGGTGGTCAAACTGCATTGAACTGTGCGCTTGCGCTTGATGAGCACGGCATTCTTGCAAAATACAATGTTGAATTGATTGGTGCATCAAAAGAAGCGATTGAAAAAGCTGAAGACCGCAAATTATTTGATATCGCAATGCGTAAAATTGGTCTCGAATGTCCAAAAGCTGATATTGCCGAGTCAATGGAACAAGCTTTAGCGATTCAATCTCGTTTCGGCTTCCCTGTCATCATTCGTCCATCATTTACGATGGGCGGTTCAGGTGGCGGTATTGCATACAACCGTGAAGAATTCATTGAGATTTGTGAACGTGGTTTCGATCTTTCTCCGACGAAACAATTATTGATTGATGAATCTTTAATTGGTTGGAAAGAGTATGAGATGGAAGTTGTCCGTGACAAAAACGACAACTGTATCATCGTCTGCACCATTGAAAACTTTGATCCAATGGGCGTGCATACAGGTGACTCAATCACTGTTGCTCCTGCACAAACATTGACAGACAAAGAGTTCCAACTTTTACGTAATGCATCACTCGCAGTACTGCGTGAAATTGGTGTAGAAACTGGCGGTTCAAACGTACAGTTCGGTATTTGTCCAAATACGGGTCGTATGGTTGTGATCGAGATGAACCCACGTGTATCACGTTCATCTGCATTAGCATCTAAGGCTACGGGTTTCCCAATTGCGCGTATTGCAGCAAAATTGGCAGTCGGTTATACGCTTGATGAGTTGAAAAACGATATCACTGGCGGAACAACACCAGCATCGTTTGAGCCTGCAATTGACTATGTGGTAACAAAGATTCCTCGTTTTAACTTCGAGAAATTCCCACAAGCAGACGCAACATTGACGACACAGATGAAATCTGTAGGTGAAGTGATGGCCATTGGTCGTAACTTCCAAGAGTCGATGCAAAAAGCGCTTCGCGGCCTAGAAGTAGGCGTAGCTGGCTTTGATGAAAAACTTGAAGTGGGCGCAGCAGGCGCTAAAGATAAGATCCTTCAAGAACTTAAAGTTCCTGGACCTGAGCGTATTTGGTTCATTGGTGATGCATTCCGTCATGGTTTCAC
>CAZOGM010000035.1:16850-24853 GCA_964579445.1 uncultured Acinetobacter sp. | reverse complement strand
GTACTGATGAATATAACCGCGAAACATTTCAACATGGGTTATAAAATAAAAAAAACGGCACTCCATGTACCGTTTTCTCAGTTTTCGCATTAAGAATTAGATTTGCGGACGACGTTTTAACTCATCACGAATTTCACGTAGTAATGCCACATCTTCAGGCGTAGCAGCAGGCTCTTCAGCCGGTGCCTCTTGCTTGCGTAAACGGTTCATCACTTTAACCAGTAAAAATACGACCCAAGCCAAAATCAAAAAGTTAATAAATACAGTTAAGAAACTACCGTACTGCAATACATTCACACCGGCTTTTTGTAATTCTTCTAAAGTCTGTAAATTGTTTGGGTTTTCGCCCAAGACCACAAACCACTGAGAGAAATCGACATCGCCACCCGTGATGACAGAAATCAAAGGCATTAATACGTCTTTAACCAACGAATCAATAATTTTACCAAACGCACCACCGATGATGACACCGATAGCCAAATCCATCATATTGCCTTTAATGGCAAATTCTTTAAACTCTTGAACGATGCTCATTGCATTCTCCAGATCGTTTTGTCGTCTTTCTTATTTAAAAAAATCTTTAACATGCCCACTATAAAGTGTGAAGCAGTTCATATAGATGAGTAATTTACTCGGAATTAAATCTTTTTTATATATGTAATTGCTTATTTTAAACAAAAAAAAATGCTATCAACGAATTGATAGCATTTTTTCTAACTCAACATCGTCATGATGAAGAATTAAAAATTATTTACCACGGTTACGTTTACGTTCATTTTCAGTCAACCAACGCTTACGAATACGAATTGACTTTGGTGTAACTTCAACAAGTTCATCATCTTCAACAAACTCAAGTGCTTGTTCAAGTGTGAAACGAATCGCAGGTGTTAACGTCAATGCTTCATCTGTACCAGACGCACGCATGTTGGTTAATTGCTTCGCTTTCGTTGGGTTAACAGTCATGTCGTCAGAACGTGAGTTCATACCCACAATCATACCTTCATAAACTTCTAACTGTGGTTCAGCAAATAGACGACCACGGTCTTGTAGAGTGAACAATGCAAACGCTAAGCAAGTACCGTTAACCATTGAAACCAATACACCGTTTTGACGCTTCGCTACAGTACCTGCTTTCGCTGGACCATAATGAGAGAAGCTTGAAGTCATAATACCAGTACCAGAAGTAATGGTTAAGAATTCAGAACGGAAACCGATGAGACCACGTGAAGGAACAGTTGCTTCAATACGGATACGACCTTTGCCGTCAAGTTCCATATTGGTCATTTCGCCTTTACGGAAGCCCATTTGCTCCATAATTGAACCTTGATGTTGTTCTTCAACGTCAAAAGTTACATTTTCAAATGGTTCATGAATTTGACCATCAATTTCTTTCATGATTACTTCTGGACGAGATACACCCATCTCGAAGCCTTCACGGCGCATGTTCTCAATAAGAACAGACAAATGAAGTTCACCACGACCAGAAACTTTGAAACGATCTGGAGATTCAGTATCTTCAACACGTAAAGCAACGTTATGAATCAATTCGCGGTCAAGACGTTCACGAATATTACGTGAAGTTACGAACTTACCTTCGCGCCCAGCAAACGGTGAGTTGTTCACTTGGAATGTCATCGAAACTGTAGGTTCATCTACAGAAAGTGGCGGTAAAGCTTCAACATTTTTCGGATCACAGATCGTGTCAGAAATATTTAATGAATCAAGACCAGTAATACATACGATATCACCAGCAGAAGCATCTTCAACATCTACACGGTCAAGACCATGGTAACCCATAACTTTTAAGATACGACCGTTACGTGTTTTACCTTCTTTATCAATTACAGTCACTTGCGTGTTTGTTTTGATAGAACCACGTTGAATACGACCAATACCGATTACACCTACGAAACTGTTATAGTCAAGTGATGAAATTTGCATTTGGAATGGACCATCAACATCAACCTTTGGTGGTTCAACGATGTCTACGATCGTTTCGAACAAAGGTGTCATGTCTGGAGCCAACTTATCAACTTCAAGACCAGCAATACCGTTTAAGCCTGAAGCATAAACCACTGGGAAATCTAGTTGCTCATCAGATGCGCCAAGGTTGTCGAACAAATCAAATACTTGATCCATTACCCAGTCAGGACGAGCGCCCGGACGGTCAACTTTGTTTAATACAACGATTGGCTTCAAACCACGTGCGAACGCTTTAGAGGTTACGAAACGCGTTTGTGGCATTGGACCGTCTTGTGAATCTACAAGAAGTAGTACACAGTCAACCATCGACATAACACGTTCCACTTCACCACCAAAGTCGGCGTGTCCTGGGGTATCTACGATGTTAATGCGGTATTCAGTATCGGTACGCTTATCTAACCATTTAATTGCAGTGTTTTTTGCAAGAATGGTAATACCGCGCTCTGACTCTAGCGCATTCGAATCCATTACACGCTCAATCTCGCCCGCGCGATCACCGAGTGCACCTGATTGTTGCAAAAGTTTGTCTACAAGAGTGGTTTTACCATGGTCAACGTGCGCAATGATCGCAATGTTGCGGAGAGTTTTAATATCTGACATGTAAATTCGATATGCTATAAATTTGAAGGCAAATTATACAGAAAAATATCGACTTTTAGTAGTGACAGTTTATTGACAATGCCCTTTTTTTTTGACAAATAGTCGCCTTTTCGTTTTGTAAAGCCATGTAACTCGATTAGAATAGCGCCATCTTGCCCAAGCTTAATTGACTTATGTCTGATTTGAACGCCTCTCCAGAGCAAAAAGATCAATTGGATTTAGTGTATGGTCTAAATGATCGTCCGAAACCTTTTGTTGCATTTTTAGCTGCTTTTCAACATCTCCTCGCGATTATTGTTCCTATCGTCACCCCCGGTTTACTGATTTGTTTGGCATTAGGTGTCTCAAAAGAAGACACTAATATGATTCTGTCGATGTCACTGGTGATTTCGGGAATCGCAACCTTTTTACAATGCAAAAAAGTTGGTCCATTTGGCGCAGGTCTTTTAATTGTTCAAGGCACCAGTTTTAACTTTATCGGTCCAATCATTGGTATTGGTTCAGCTATGGTCGCAGCAGGCACGCCTGTTCAATCCGTCATGGCCGCTATTTTTGGTGTGGTGATTGCAGGCTCATTCATTGAAATGGGTGTATCGCAGATTTTACCTTGGGTTAAAAAGCTGATTACGCCCTTAGTGACAGGTATTGTGGTATTGCTCATCGGTTTAACTTTAATTAAAGAAGGTTTGATCAGTATGGGCGGTGGTTATCAAGCCATGAGCAATAATACGTTTGCCAATGCAGATAACTTAATCATGTCATGTACTGTGTTGGCTTTGATTATTATTCTAAATCGTATTCGTGTGACATGGGTGAAAAGCTCGGCTATTTTGATCGCATTGATTGTCGGCTATGCCGTGGCAGGATTTATGGGGCATTTGGACTTTTCGGGTCTTCAAGATGCACCTCTCATACAAGTACCGACCCCAATGCACTTTGGTTTAGACTTCTCTTGGAGTTTGTTTATTCCAATGGCATTCATTTATCTTGTAACTTCTTTAGAGGCTATTGGTGACATTACAGCCACCTCTAAACTTTCAAACCAACCTGTAGATGGTCCTCAGTGGATGCAGCGTATTAAAGGTGGTGTGTTGGTGAATGGTGCAAATTCATTTTTAGCCGGTATTTTCAACACCTTTCCAAGTTCAGTTTTTGCACAAAACAATGGTGTAATTCAACTAACGGGTGTTGCAAGTCGTTATGTCGGTATCTGGATTGCAGCGCTTCTGGTCATTTTAGGATTAGTCCCGGCAGTGGCTGGCGTGATTCAAGCCGTACCTCAAGCCGTACTGGGTGGCGCTGTCATGGTGATGTTTGGTGCAGTCGCAGCGTCTGGGATCAATATTCTTTCAGGTGTTCATCTCGACCGCCGTGCACTGCTCATCATTGCCATTTCATTGGCACTGGGTCTAGGCGTGGCACAAGTTCCACAGATTTTAGAACACCTTCCTGAATTATTCCGTAACATCTTTAGTTCAGGTGTTGCGACGGGCGGTATTGCTGCATTACTTTTAAATATTATTCTTCCTGAAACGAAGAAATAATTTCATTTCAGTTACAGCACTGCCCAGCATTGTCTGGGCATCGTTGTTCAATGGAGAGATAAAATATGGATCCGAGAAGTGAAGTTGTCATTCGACAGCACGATTATCTTTCTGGGCGAGTGTTACTCATTAATGCACCGACAGATGATGTATTGAACCATCTAGACGAAAACATTCAGGCATCTGTGTGGACTTGGAATTTTAACGAATATCAGTATTTCCAAAAGTTAGAAGCCAATGTACATTTCGGAATTGATTTACCTGAACATGATTTTGATCAAGCGATTATTTTTGTACCAAAATCAAAAGAGCAGCTGAACTACATTTTACATTATGTGGTTGAACGTTTAGGCATCGGCGCATCAGTTTTTTTAGTCGGTGAAAAAAAGGCCGGTGTTGAACGTGCATCTAAGCAGCTGGTTCCTTTTGGGCAAACCACAAAATTAGACAGTGCGCGTCATTGTCAAATGTGGCATTTAAAGGTTGAAACTTTACCCAAAGCACGCGTTACAGCAGACTGGGCACACGTTTATTCAGTCGCAACACCGAATGGTGAAATCGATATTTGTGCCTTACCTGGTGTTTTTAGTCAAAATCGTTTAGATATCGGCACGGCTGTTTTACTGCCAGAGCTCACTAAAATGACCTCGGGTAAAATTGCAGACTTCGGTTGCGGTTCAGGTGTCATTAGTGCATTTTTGGCTAAGCTAAATCCTAAAAATCGTATATTTGCGATGGATGTCGATGCTTTTGCTTTGGCATCAACCCGAATGACGTTTGAAAAAAATCATTTAGCACCAGAACAACTTGAAATTAAAGCAGTGACTGGCATTGAAGATGCACCTCTGTTTCTTCATGCAATTGTGAGCAACCCCCCTTTCCATTCTGGAATTCAAACCGACTATAATACCAGTGAAAGTTTGTGTAAAACTTCACGCCGTCATTTAAAATCTGGTGGTGAGCTGTGGATTGTGGCAAACCGCTTTTTAAATTATCCAACATTAATTGAGCAAAACTTTGGTCAGTGTGTGACCAAAGCGGATCAACAAGGCTTTAAAGTGTTATTCGCAAGCACTCAAAAGAAATCATAAGGAACACACGATGAGCGAAACAGGTCAACTTAAGCGCAAGCTTGGAGCGCGCCATCTCAATATGATCGCCATTGGTGGTTCTATTGGTACGGGCTTATTCCTCGCTTCAGGCGCAACGATTGCTAATGCAGGTCCTGGTGGTGCACTACTGGCCTACTGTTTAATTGGTATCATGATTTATTTCTTGATGACCAGTCTAGGCGAGCTTGCAACGCACAATCCAACTTCAGGTGCTTTTTTCACCTATGGTACAAAGTACGTTGAAAGTGGTTTTGGTTTCGCCCTCGGTTGGAACTATTGGTATAACTGGGCGATTACCGTAGCGTTTGAATTGGTGGCAGTCCAGTTCATCATGAAATTTTGGTTTCCCGATATTCCTGGTTTTTATTGGAGTGCCATTTTCCTTGCGATTGTTTTTGGCATTAATGCCTTAACAGTAAAAGGCTTTGGTGAAAGTGAGTTTCTGTTCTCTTTAGTCAAAGTCATTGCAATTGTGATTTTCATTGTGATTGGTATCGCGATGATTGCAAAAATCATGATGACCCCCGGTATGGTGACCTTTAGTAACTGGACCAAAGGTGAAGCACCTTTTGTAGGTGGTTTCCAAGCACTCATTGGTGTGGCTATGATTGCTGGATTCTCTTTCCAAGGCACTGAAATGGTCGGCGTTGCGGCAGGCGAATCTAAAGATCCAAAGAAAACCATTCCTATTGCAATCAAACAAATTTTCTGGCGCATTTTATTGTTTTATGTGGTGTGTATTTTCATTATCGGAACACTTGTGTCTTACGATGATCCACGACTATTACAAGCGGCATCGGATGAAAATATTGCACTTTCACCGTTTACATTGCTTTATGAGCAAGCAGGATTCGCTTTTGCAGCCAGCTTAATGAATGCAGTCATTTTAACGGCAATTTTATCTGCTGGTAACTCAGGCATGTACTCATCTACCCGTATGCTATTTGATATGGCGCGTGAAGGTCGTGCACCAAAGTGGTTTGCAAAGCTTGATATGCGCGGCGTACCAATGAATGCCTTGTATGCGACAACGGCTGTAGCTGCGCTATGTTTCCTTACCACGTTTATTGGTCAACAAGACGTCTTTAACTGGCTATTGAATATGTCAGGGATGTGCGGTTTTATTGTGTGGCTCGGCATTGCAATTTCACACTATCGCTTCCGCAAGGGGTATATCGCACAAGGTAATAAACTTGAAGACTTGGCCTATACTGCAAAATTCTTTCCATTTGCCCCATGGTTTGCTTTCATCTTATGTACCATTGTGGTATTGGGTCAAAACTATCAAGCCGTGATACACGGTGAATGGCTAAGTGTATTATCGACTTATATCAGTATTCCTTTATTCTTAGCCATTTGGTTAGGTTATAAGTGGAAGCATAAAACGAAACTGATTCCTTATGATCAAATGGATGTTCAACCGATGAACATTGATAAAGAATAAATCCTTTATAAAAAAAACAGCCATCAGGCTGTTTTTTTTGATTTTACTTTTTTGATTCAATTATTTTCAAATCAAATCATAATTAAAAATATGCTTATTGAATTTTTAAGGTTGCACTGACACGACGGTTATTGGCACGTCCTTCGGCAGTATTATTACTATCAATCGGTTTTGCAGAACCAGCGCCTAGTGTTCTTACTTGCTGTGGATTGACGTTATAATCTAAAACCAACTTATTACGTACTGAATTTGCACGCTCAAGCGATACTTTTTTATTACCCGCTACAGAACCTGTACTGTCGGTATGCCCTTCGAGTTCTAAAATGAAATTGTTGTTTTGTGCCAGACCTTTGGCGGCTGCTGCTAAATACGGATGATATTTTGTTTCAACTTGACTGGAGTTACGGTCAAAGTAAATAGATACTCCATTTTTTAACTCATTCAGCACTTGTTGAGATGCAGCATCTTGTTTTGACACTTGAGTATTCACTGAGTTCGACGTACACCCTGTAGAAATCAGCATCGCAGTTAAAATAGTCAGTATAGTTTTTTTCATCATAAACTCTTATTGTTTGATCTTAAAATGTATTTACGAGAAATATATCACAGATTGTTTTTATTCTTTCATTAATAACTTTAGTTAACAAAAAAATAAGATTAAAAAAACGACTCCGAAGAGTCGTTTTTTTAATTGGTTTTACTCAAAAATTTGATTAAACCTTATTGAGCAACAACAGTACGGCTACCAGAGATTGTCGCGAATACACGACGGTTCATAGCACGACCTTCTTTAGTGTTGTTGTCAGCAATCGGTTGATCCCATGCGAAACCTTGAGTTGCTAAACGAGCAGCATCAACGTTGTATTCGCTTACAAGAGCAGATTTAACTGAGTTAGCACGAGCCAATGATAAACGTTCGTTTAGTGCACGTGGACCTGTGTTATCTGTGTGACCTTCAATACGAGCAGTCGCATTCGGGTATTCAGCTAACTTTTCAGCAACTTTAGCAATTTCTGGCTTGTATTGATCTTTGATGTTTGATTTGTTTGTATCAAAGAACACGCGAAGTTCCATGTTCAAATCTTCAGTCAATTCTTGTGGAGCTGGAGCTACTGGAGCTGGCTCTACTGGAGCAACTTCAACAACAGCTGCAGCAGGTTTCAAGTGACCACCAAGAACTACGTTAAGACCAGCCAAAGCTGTGTAGTTCCAGAAATCTTCATCAATGTTGTAAGTAGCACGAGCTTCAGTACGAAGAGACAAAGCATCGTTCAAGCGCCAGAAAGCACCAAGACCTGCATTACCTAAAGTACCTTCGTC
>CAZOGM010000035.1:12754-16750 GCA_964579445.1 uncultured Acinetobacter sp. | reverse complement strand
TCAGGACCAGAAGTTAAATGGTCAACACCGTTGTTGTGTTTAGTGTCTTGGAAAGTATAACCTACCATTAACGGGGTTACAGTTACGCCAGCGTTAGCAGCAGCTAATGGTGCAGCAACAAGCATAGCAAGTGCGATACGACTCAATTTCATGGATATCCTCCAGAGATAACAATTGTTGTTCAAGCTCAGCCTAAAATATTATGGCTTCCTGAGATAAGCTTTTATATACCCCAGTATTTTTTTTAAGCTACTCACGTTGAATCATACAAACACTTGAAACATTTTCCAAGTGCTTGATTACTTTAATCAAGTAAATTATTGACAAAATTACTTACAATTTCCGTTGTAATTCGGTAATTTTTTACTCAATTTCTTCTTGTGAATAACTTATCTTTTCATTTCTGATATATTAACAGCATTCAGAAACGATAGTAATCATTTTTTATCGTGTTATCTCGTGAAGAAATAATAAAAAATTATTATTAAATTCAAATAATTAAAAAATAAAAGAAGCCAAAAATGTATTTAGATTGTAAACATCGCGCTTTTACGCTGCTTGAGCTACTCATTATTATCGCCATTATTTCACTTATTGCGATGATTGCAGTACCAAACTTTCATAGTTTTAGAGAAAAACAGGAAGTTTCTCAATTACACTCGTTGATTCTTCAACATGTTCAACTTGCCAAGAATACCGCCAAAGTTTATCAAACACCTGTGGTGATTTGCTCAACCACCAATATGATTCAATGTGAAAATGATCAATGGAATACAGGCATGCTGATTTTTTCAGATCTAAATAACAATAAAAGGATTGACCCTAGCGAGCGAGTTCATCAAATCACTCAGACAAATTTTAAATATGGATCTTTAAGATGGGATGGCGGAGCCAGTAGTCCCCAAATGATTACTTTCCAAGGAGATACGGGTTTACCTCGTGGCTCACCGGGTAGTTTTTATTACTGTAGCTTTCAAAATAATGATCATCATCGCCGTATCCCAATTAGTCCTATGGGACATATCCGTATTGAAAATATTAGCACTTGCCAGTAAGGCTTAACTGATCAGTCGACATCTTGATACAGAATAGACTTTATTCGATTTGAATTTTCAATATACTGCTTGTGTTTGCACATTTTGATTAAAAATTGATTACAAAATATTGGAGAGATAACAATGACTGACATCGTGATTGTCAATGGCGCCCGTACTGCAATGGGTGGTTTTCAAGGTAGCCTTGCAAGTGTCACCGCACCACAGCTCGGCGCTGTGACGATTAAAGCAGCCATTACTCGATCAGGCTTGCAAGTATCCGATGTTGAAGAAGTCATTATGGGCTGCGTACTCCCTGCGGGTTTAAAGCAAGGTCCTGCACGTCAAGCCATGCGTCTTGCGGGTTTACCCGATTCTACGGGTGCGGTCACCATTAACAAGCTCTGTGGTTCTGGAATGAAAGCGGTGATGCAAGCGGCGGATATGATTAAAGCAGGTTCTGCACATATCGTGGTTGCTGGTGGTATGGAGTCAATGACCAATGCACCTTATATATTACCCAAAGCACGCGGTGGTTTCCGTATGGGTCACGGTGAAATTAAAGATCACATGTTCCTTGATGGCTTAGAAGATGCTGAAACTGGTCGTCTGATGGGGTCATTTGCTCAAGATATGGCAAATAGTCGTGGTTATACGCGTGAACAAATGGATGATTTCGCCATTCGCTCTTTAAAACGTGCGCAAACTGCCATCACTGAAGGTTATTTTGCCGACGAAATTACGCCTGTAACCGTTTCGACTCGCAAAGGTGATGTCATTGTCGATAAAGATGAACAACCCTTTAATGCCAACATTGATAAAATTCCGACACTCCGTCCTGCTTTTGCCAAAGATGGAACCATTACTGCAGCCAATGCAAGTTCGATTTCTGATGGTGCGTCTGCACTTGTTTTAACATCGAGTGAAAATGCGATAACCAAAGGTTTAAAACCGCTGGCAAAAATTGTGGCTTATGCATCAAACTCCCAGCATCCGTCTGAGTTTACCATTGCGCCAGTCGGTGCTATTCAAAAAGTCTTAGACAAAACAGGTTGGAAAGTACAAGACGTGGATCTTTGGGAAATCAATGAGGCGTTTGCCATGGTGACGATGTGCCCAATTGATGATTTCAAACTCGATGCTGATAAAGTCAATATTAACGGTGGAGCATGTGCTCTAGGTCATCCTGTTGGGTCTACAGGCTCACGTATTATTTTAACTTTAATTCATGCATTAAAACGTACTGGTGGAAAACGCGGTATTGCAGCACTTTGTATCGGTGGTGGTGAAGCTACAGCTGTAGCAATCGAAATTTTATAATCTCATGAACGGATATCTCAGACTCTAAGTTTAAGATACAACAATTCATTAAAAAGAAAGCCTTACTAATAGTGGGGCTTTACTTTATCTGAAATTACATTCTATTCATTAAAATTTAAGAATCATGTTGCTAGCTTAAAAGCGCTCACACAATAACAAGGCGCATGAAATGCGCTGAATTTATGCACAATCAAATCAACCTTTTATAAAGGGTTCGAATCGTTATCTTTCCATTCATTTAGATCAAAATAAATAAGCTGAAGCATATCTTCTTTTTGAAAATATGCTCTCAAAAAGGACTATAGAATTCCCTATGGATAAAACATTTTGGGGTGCACTTCATGGCATTTTTACACATCAATTTGGTGATAAATAGATGATCAACTGTCCACTGGAATAACATCTAGTAACTAAAATCTATTTTCACTCACACATAGATTTTGAGTAGAGCGAATCATTTTAAATTATATTTCGCCAACAAAAATAGAATTTACAACCTATTTTAATAAATGAGAGCCTATTGTTTAGATTTAATTAAGATAAAAATATCTTGGAAATTAAAAAAATAAAGGGTTAGGAAAATAACATGAATGAAAATGAAATCGGACAAGAAGGTGAAATGCTTAATTTAAGTTTTGCTACTCGATCAATGAATATCGAGCCTGATATAGAACACATGAAACAGTTTGATGAGTATCCATCAAAAAGTCCTTTATTTTCCTATCTTTTCTATACATTGAGTCTTGGTCTAATTGCATGGGCAGTATATTTGATTTCTCAAGGATCATGGATTCTAGGCATTGTTATTTTTATCGTGAACATCATTGTTGCTTTTTTTACCTATAGTTTAGGGAATTCATTATTAAACAAAAGAATTGCCTACGAAAGCGGGTTAATCATTCCTGCAATTATTGTCAGTAGAAACCCTATTCAGTTGCTTTCGATTGCAAATGTTGCAGCCGATGAAGATATTCAAACGCTCTATGGTGCAAGATTATTAAATGTGAATCAGCTTCCTCAACATGACATTGTCATTGGTGAAAAAGTTCCGTGTGTTGCACTTTTTGGTATGGCTGTAAAAGGATACCGTAGACACTACGAACCCAGACCAATTGCTTGGGGTTTTAAGGAAAGGCTTTTCATCGATCAGGCTATTGACAGCATTTCGAACGATATTGAGCTAATACAGCAACATCCAACTCATGAATGGGACATATTAAACAAAATCCACAGCAAGTATTTAAATAAAATTAGCCATGAGGAGCTAACCTTTTTCTCTGAAGATTTAGAAATAACCACAATCAAAGCAACTGAATAACCTATTTGACATATCGCTTAATTTTTATGCTTAGACTGTCATTCATATTTCAGATCTTATATTGACCTTAAGTTTCAATATAAATTGTCATACATCAATATTTGAAAATTGAGCGATGATTACAAGCCCAACACTGATAAATCCAATACCAACCCAACCGGCTATATCAATATTTTGACCTAAAAAAGTTTTCGCTAGAAATGCTGTCGCAATCACACCAATGCCAGACCACAGCACATACAAAATACCAGCTTGCATAAACTTGAGTGCGTAAGCTGCACAAGCAAAAGAGATAATATATAAAATCAGTGCAATAGCTTGATC
>CAZOGM010000035.1:2428-12654 GCA_964579445.1 uncultured Acinetobacter sp. | reverse complement strand
TAAATAATATTAAGCACCTGTTTGATAGCCTGCTTGAGCAACCGCAGTTGATGCTTGGTACGGATTTTTAAAATCATTCAAACCAGCAGCAGCCTCAACAATATCTTTACCTTCTTTAATCACAAAGGTATCAAAGCCTGAGCGTTTTAAATAATTCAAAACATCTTTGAAAATATCGCCAATCGCACGAAGTTCACCTTGGTAGCCCTGACGGCGTAAAAGTGCCGCGAATGAATAACCGCGACCATCATTAAAGCCTGCAAATTCGATAAAAATCGCATCCAATTGATCAAGTGGGTAGTCATTTACTTCAGGAGAATCTTCCACTGTGATCAGCAATGCTTTTTGACCTGAAATATTTGCCAATTGATCCAACTGTGCAGTTGTTAAAACCACATCACCTTGCGGTAATACACCATCTTCACCAATGATTTGGTAAGTGTTATCTGCAATTGAACCATCCTTAGAGAGGACTTGTAGTGCTGTATTAAGCATATGCGCGCTCCTTAAATGGTTGAATGCCAACACGACGGTAAGTTTCAACAAACTCTTCGCCTTCTGCACGAAGATCTAAATAGGTATTTAAAATTTCTTCAACGATATCAGGTACACGATCTGCTGCAAATGATGGCCCTAAAATGTCACCAATTGAAGCATCATGATCTGCATTACCACCCAAAGTAATTTGGTAAAATTCAGCGCCTTTTTTGTCGACACCCAAAATCCCAATATTACCCACATGGTGATGACCACACGCATTCATACAACCTGAAATATTCAGATCTAATTTACCTAAGTTGTAAATCGTATCTAGGTCATCAAAACGGCGTGAAATGGCTTCTGAAATTGGAATTGATTTCGCATTTGCAAGTGAACAGAAATCACCACCTGGGCAACAAATAATATCGGTAATAAAACCAATATGTGCGCGTGCCAAATTGTTGGCTTCTAGCACTTGCCATACCGCAAACAAGTCTTTTTGAGGAACATCCACAAGCGAAATATTTTGTTCGTGTGTAGTGCGAAGTTCGCCGAAAGTGTACTGATCTGCAAGATCTGCAATCACGTTCATCTCTTCAGTGGTCATATCCCCTGGTGCAATACCCGCACGTTTCAATGAAATCGTAACAATACGATAGCCTTTCACTTTATGCGCATTGGTGTTGATATTGAACCACTGTTTGAATTTTGGATATGCAGCAAACTGCTCAGTGAAATCTTCATCCGCCAAGTTCTGATAATCAAACGGGGTAAATTCTTCGTCTAATTTCTGCAAAATGTCTGGCTGAATTTTTAAAGTTTTAATCGTATGCTCAAACTCAGCTTCAACTTTTTCAGCAAAAACTGCTGGTGTTAGTGCTTTAACTAAAATTTTGATACGCGCTTTGTATTTGTTGTCACGGCGACCATGCAAGTTATATACACGTAGAACTGCTTCAAGATAAGCGATTAAATCTTCACGTGGCAAGAAATCACGAATAAAGCTACCAATGATAGGCGTACGACCTAAACCGCCACCGACTTTGATTTTATAGCCAATTTCGCCTGCTTCATTTTTGACAATGTATACACCAATATCATGGAATGAAACCGCAGCACGGTCTGTCTCTGCAAGTGCCGACACCGCAATTTTAAATTTACGCGGTAAGAATGCAAATTCAGGATGGAACGTTGACCACTGACGAATCAATTCACACGTTGGACGTGGATCAGCAATTTCACCTGCGACAACTCCTGCATATTGGTCAGTAGTCGTGTTACGAATACAATTTCCAGAGGTTTGAATTGCATGCATCTGAACAGATGCAAGCTCTTCCAACATATCAGGTACATTTTCTAGTGCAGGCCAGTTAAACTGAATATTTTGACGTGTGGAGACATGCGCATAACCTCGGTCAAACTCTTTTGCAAGCTCCGC
This sequence comes from uncultured Acinetobacter sp., assembly GCA_964579445.1. Classification (GTDB taxonomy): domain Bacteria; phylum Pseudomonadota; class Gammaproteobacteria; order Pseudomonadales; family Moraxellaceae; genus Acinetobacter. Next base: position 10,736 of record CAZOGM010000035.1, on the reverse strand, counting down.
AATTTTACGAAGCTGCTTTGAGTTCATCAAACCATAAGGCACTGCGACACGTAACATGGGTGCATAACGCTGAACGTATAGACCATTTTGCAGACGTAATGGACGATACTCATCTTCAGTGAGTTTTCCAGCTAAGTAACGTTCCGTTTGATCACGGAATTGTGCAACACGTTCATTGACCAGTTGCTGGTCGAAATCAGTATATAAATACATGGCGTACAGCTAGTAGTTTAATTATAACGGTGAACAGCATAACGACTAATTAACTATCAATAAAATGTGTTTTTTACATATTTAATAGCTGTTTTATTGATAATGATTTAGTATCTATTTGTTTTAAAATATTTTTTTACTCAGATAGCTGTTGTATGAGTGATTCATCTAATTTTCAATTCGATATCTGTATTTCTGCTAAAGAATTTAATGAAGTCAGCTTAATTTTTAACAAAGATCAAACTAATGTGCTTCGCCTCCCAAAAAAACTGTCATTAAATTTGCAAATAGGTATTTTCCCAGTGATTGCCCTTAAAATCCCCTTCTACCAATTGCACATAACGTCCATGAATTTGATCAATTGCAATACAATCATCGACTTCTAACACGCGGTCGGTATGTTGCTTTTGCCAATGTGTTGCAAAATAGGCCTTGCCACGTTGTTTTGCCACCATTGCATTTTGGGCAACCACCAAAACATAACGATGCAACTCGCCAAATTCACGCGCATCGTAACCACCCAAGTTAATCAGCCAAAGTTTTTGCTCAGCTTGATTGGGTGCCGCACCTGTAAACTGTAAGCGATATTTTTTGCCATCAAACGCAACACCATTAATTTGCGCCCAAGCATCAATATGCAAACCTTTTTGCTCGGCAAACCATGCATTTTTGAGTTGTAAGAAAGTGTCCTCAAGTGAGTCTCCCACGGCGAGAACCACATCATGCACTTCTGTATTGGCACGTGGATGACGACCACCAAGCATCACAATGAATAAACTAGGCATGAGATCACTCTAAAATATTAAAGATGGATTCAGTATCATAGCGACTAATTTTAGAGCTTTGTATATTTCAATCAAAACTCTCTACGTACAAGCAAGTTCTATTAAGCACAAAAAAAATCGCGCTAAATAGCTTTAACGCGACTTCAAAAAATTAGCTTAGCTTAAAACTCACTGCATATAAGCGAGTTTTAAGAAATTTACATCTCAACCATTTCTACGCCATCAATGCGTGCAACGGTCATTAAATCTTTATCACCACGCCCTGAAACAGTCGCAATAATAATTTGATCCTTCGACATTGTTGGTGCGAGTTTAGTCACATAAGCCATCGCATGTGCGCTCTCAAGTGCAGGAATAATCCCTTCAATTTGAGTCAAATCACGGAAACCTTGCAGTGCCTCATTGTCATTAATCGGTACATATTCAACACGGTTCATATCTTTCAAGAAACTGTGTTCAGGACCTACACCAGGGTAATCAAGTCCTGCAGAAATTGAATGTGTTTCAATAATCTGACCTTGCTCATCTGACATAAGGTAAGTACGGTTACCGTGAAGTACACCGACATGACCTGCATTGAGTGGTGCAGAGTGCTTGCCACTTTCAATACCGAGACCTGCGGCTTCAACACCGTACATTTTTACGTCTTGATCATTTAAAAATGGATAAAATAAACCCATCGCATTTGAACCACCACCCACACAAGCAACCAAAGCATCTGGTAAACGCCCTGCTTGCTCTTGAATTTGCTTGCGTGCTTCACGACCAATGATCGACTGAAAGTCACGAACCAATTGCGGATAAGGATGTGGACCTGCAACAGTACCAATCACATAATAGGTTGAATCAACATTGGTTACCCAGTCACGCATCGCTTCATTCATGGCATCTTTAAGTGTTTTAGAGCCACTTTCAACTGGAACAACTGTTGCACCAAGTAAACGCATACGATAGACATTCATGGCTTGACGCTTAACATCGTCTGCGCCCATAAACACAACACACTCAAGTCCTAACCGCGCTGCAATCGTTGCTGTAGCAACGCCGTGCTGACCTGCGCCCGTTTCTGCAATAATTCGTTTCTTACCCGATAATTTTGCAAGTAATGCCTGACCAATAGTGTTGTTGACCTTATGTGAACCCGTGTGATTTAAATCTTCACGTTTCAAATAAATTTGCGCACCACCTAACTCTTTTGACCATCGTTCAGCATGATAAAGTGGACTAGGACGACCTACATAGTAGGCTAAATCTCGGTCGAATTCTGCCAAAAACTGAGCATCATCTTTCATACGGAAATAGAGCTTTTCTAAATCCTGTAATGCTGCCATAAGCGTTTCTGACACAAAACGTCCGCCATGAATACCAAAATGCCCGTTTTGATCTGGGAATTGGGTATAGTCAGTTTGCTGATCCACGATGGACTCCTTGCATAAATTGTTCAATGAGTTGTTGGTCTTTTATACCTTTTGCGGATTCTACGCCTCCGCTGACATCGACCGCATATGCGCCTGTCGTCTTTATGGCGTCTTCAACATTTTCAGGTTTTAAACCACCTGCCAAAATTAAAGGAATATCGAGTTTAGGAAATTGTGACCAGTCAAATGAGTGCCCTGTGCCACCTTTAAGCTGTGGATGCCATGCATCTAAAAGCATAGCACTCGCACCTGCTTGTTGATATTGCTTAATTGTTTGAACTAAATCTAAATCAGGTTTGACTTGAATCGCTTTATACCAACGGCGCTGTACTTGCTGAGCAATATATTGACATTGTTCGGGTGTTTCATCACCATGAAATTGAATCAGATCAAGTGGAACCGCGCTTAAAACATCTTGAATCTGCTCAAGTGATGCATTGACAAATAATCCCACGGTTTGTACATAGGCAGGAACATGTTGAATCAAAATAGCTGCTTGCTCGATAGATACATGACGTGGACTAGGCGGATAAAAAACCCATCCAATCGCATCTGCTCCACTTTGAACAACGGCATGAACGTCTTCTACACGGGTAATTCCACAAATTTTGGTACGCGTTCGCATATACACGGGCTCAACTATGGCGCAATAAAAACCTGACTAATGTGTTGTGAATCAATATAGGCGAACAGCATTGTAATGCAATTTTTTTGGCTTGAGTAAAGTTCATCCTGAAATTTTATAATGATGCGTTGTTTAAATTAAAGTCAAACACTATACTTCGCGCATCTTGCAACAAGTCTAAGCTACGGCTTTAGGGAAGTTGGTGCAAATCCAACACTGCCCCCGCAACGGTAAAATGAAACGTTTATCTTATAAGTCAAATGACTTACGCCACTGTAGATCACTATGGGAAGGTGGATATTCAGCATAGCGATTGCTACTGCACATTTAAGTCCGGATACCTGCTTGTTGTGTTCTATCCCTCAATCATTCACGGGGAAGTGAATGTATGGAGCATGTCATGTCTATTCAATTTCAGCCTACTGCCTTAGTAGGTGCGATCGCACTTGCGTTGGGTTTTAGCTCATCCGTTCAAGCAAATGTATCTAAAACAGCAACCACAGCTTTAGATACGATTGTAGTCACTGCATCTCGTAGCGCACAAAACATCAAAGATGTACCTGCACGCATTAATGTAATTGATGAAAAAACCATTCAACAATCCCCTGTTGCAGATCTGCCTGCTTTATTAAGCAAAGAAGCAGCTTTGTCAGTTAAACAAGTCGGTGGTTATGGTCAACAAGCCTCCGTTTTTTTAAGAGGAAGTAATGCAGCACACACCCTCATCTTACAAGATGGTATGCGCTCGAATATCGCAACAGTTGCAGGCACCAATTTACATTTGTTTGATACCACTGACATCAAACAAATTGAAATTTTAAAAGGTCCTGCATCTGTACAGTACGGTACAGATGCCATTGGCGGTGTGATTCAGCTGATTTCTAAAAACCCTACAGAGAACAGCGTATTTACCACCATTGAAATGGGTGAAAAAAACACCTATAAATCAATTGTGGGTATAGATGCCGCTGAAAATGGCTACTATGCACAAATTCGTGGTCAGCGCTTAGAAACCGATGGCGACCAAATTATTAGCAACCAAAACAAAAAGGCAGGTTTTGATCAAAAAGGCTATGCTGCAAAAATTGGTGTAGATAAAAAAGACTTTGGTTTATCGTTCGAAATGAAAGAAAATCAAGGTCATGGTGATTATTTTTCTTTTGGGGCACCCCAAGCTTATGACTTTGTAAATCGCCTTTATAACATTAAAGGTCATATTCAGCTTAATCCCAATGTGCTGTGGGAAACGCGCCTGTCACACTTTGAAGATGAATACGACATTGTGAAAAGTGCCTATCCTTCCACGGTCATCACTCAACAACATGAAGTGGATTCGAATATTAAATGGCAACTCAATGCACAACATCAGGTGCTTGCAGGCATACATTACAACAAAACTGAAGCAGAAAGTAAAAATACCTTTAAAAATGAAAATGATAGCACTGGATACTATCTTCAACATCAATATCAAATCGATGCACTCAAAACTCAAGCTGGCATTCGAGTAGAAGACAATCAACAATTTGGTACGCACACCGTCGGACAAATGGCTGCTCGTTATTCGCTAACACCCGCATCAAGTATTTATGCCAATGTAGGCACAGCGTTCCGTGCACCAATTGTGGGGCAAATGATCACTGAACCAGCATGGTGGGGGGGTAATCCAGACTTAGAGCCAGAAGAAAGCGTATCCTATGAAATTGGTTTTGATCACATAATTCACCCGAGCTTACACATGTATGGCTCACTTTATCAAACCCAAGTGGATAATGTGATGGTATCTGGTGCCATGACCAATTGGACATTTGAAAATATGGGTGGTGCGACCTTTAATGGCGCAGAACTCGGCTTAAAATGGAAGCACGATCACCTTTTTGCAAATGCAGAATACGCTTATATCCAAGCTAAAAATGATGAGTTAGATGCAGATCTCCCTAACCGACCGCGTCAAAACTTTAATTTAACGCTGGGCTGGGACAATGGTCGCTATGGTACATCCGCATCGTTAGTGGCTAAAGGCAAAGCCAAAGATACACGTGACATACCAGGTTATAGCTCGATTGACATGAATGCATTCTGGCATCTCAATCCAAATGTAAAAACCTTTGTCAACATTCGCAATCTAGGTGATACAAACTATAAAACTGCGGTAAATGACTCAAACTCGTTTTATATTGCGAGCGATCGCTTAGCGACCATAGGGGCAACTTTTAAATACTAATCTGTCCTCATTTAATCAAATAGGTTTTAGGATAATGCCCTGCGTATGGCATTATCCTTTTCAATCGAACTCTGCAAAAATTAAGGAAATACCATGGGACACCGTTTAAGTAAAATTTACACCCGCACAGGCGACTCAGGTACCACAGGTTTAGGCGATGGTTCACGTGTAGCAAAAGATGACTTACGTATTCATGCCTTGGGTGATGTAGACGAACTAAACTCGTGTATTGGTATTTTACGCTCACAAATTACTGTCAGCACCATTAGCAACAAAGCCCAATGGGACAAATCACTCAGCCTCATTCAACACTGGTTATTCGATTTAGGCGGTGAAGTCTGCATTCCGAACTTCAACATGGTGCTCCCGATTTCAGTGGAATATCTTGAAAATGAAATTGATCGCATGAACGAAGACTTACCCATGTTGAAAGACTTTATTCTTCCCGCGGGCACCTTGTCATGTAGTTATGCGCATCAAGCGCGTGCTGTTTGTCGTCGTGCGGAACGTAGCTTGATGACTGTACAAGCACGTGATCAAAATATCCAAGCCGTATCATTACAACTCCTCAACCGTCTTTCAGACTGGTTGTTCGTTGCTTCACGTGCATTACAACGTGCAGAAGGCGGTTCAGAAGTCCTGTGGCAAAAAAATATCAATGACACCATCGAAAACTAAAATCATCATCTGATTTTGTATCTGAAAATTCTCGTCGGTTGGGGCTTGTTTTTCTGCACTAACTGGCGAAAATAAATCATGTCATTTCAATGTAACATTCTATGTCAACAATAGGCTTAGCTTTTCAACTGATGAACGCGACATGCGCATAATTGGACATCGTGGTGCGCGCGGCGAAGCACCAGAAAACACGTTGGGTGGCTTTCAGTACATTCAAGACTTGGGTATTCGTGCGGTTGAATTTGACGTTCGACAACTTAAAGACCATGCACTGATTATTATGCATGATGACCAATTTATTCGAACCACAGGTCAAGATAAATACGTCTACGAATGCGCCAGTGAAGATTTAGAACACTATAATCATGCTGTGACATGGTCAGATTGGAATAAAGTCGAAAAAACTCCACTACTGGATCAAACTCTAAAAATTATTGAAAATTTTGATCATATTGAAGTTGAAGTAAAAGCGGTTCAAACACAACAACAGGCCGATCAACTGACCTTGAGTTTACAACAACAACTCAAAGGATTCGAACATACGGCTGTCATTACCAGTTTTGATCCTAAAATTCATCACGCCTTGCAACAGCAAAATTCAAAGTTTAAACGCGGCCTACTCATTGAACATGACGTAAAATTTAAGGCTATTGATCAAGCGTTGGATCTAGGATGCTGTCAAATTGGATGGATGAATCCGCTAGCTACGGATGAAATGATTAAAGCCACTCAATCGGTGAAATTAGACATTAGTGTATGGACAGTCAATGATGTGGAACGTGCCAAACAACTCAAAGACTTAGGCATTACAGGTTTAATCACCGATGTGCCCAAGCTGATGTTACAACATTTATAAACATACTTATTATCGCGCGCAGATCCAATACAATGTTTGGCTTTAAAATATAAGGTCGCAATAGTGCAACCAATCCCTCATTGTTTATCTATTATTTTAAACTAGACTCAAAATCTTCTTCACTATAATCTAGTATTGAACATGGATATTTATTCCTAACCAATCACAATAAATCTAACTCTACTGTCTATTTATTCTGTTACGGTTTGGTACAATACAACTGTACAATAATGCTAGTGAACATTTGTTCGCTCATGCTAATATGCCCAAATCTTAACCCATCAAATGTGATGATTCAGATTTCGTTTATACCTACCTTCTAAGGTTCTAGGAGTGCTGTTGGAGATGAATGCTCCCTTACCCAAAGCCCCAATAAACTGGGTTGCAGTTTTTGCATTGGTTTTTTTACCTATTATTGCCATCATTGCGATTCCACTTTATGCCTATCACCACGATTTTAGTTTTGGTGCTTGGATCAGCATGTTTGTTTTACTCGGCTTTAGTAGTCTCGGTATTACAGCGGGTTATCATCGTTTATGGGCACATCGTGCTTATGAAGCAACTTTACCATTAAAAATTATTTTAATGATTATGGGTACCTTTGCCGTTCAAAACAGTATTTTGTTCTGGGCCTCAGGTCACCGTACGCATCATCGTCATGTCGATGATGTCGAACAAGATCCGTATTCAATTAACAACGGCTTTTGGTATGCGCATATTGGTTGGATGCTCCGCAACTATCCAGCAGCAGAAGCAAATTATAAAAACGCGCCAGATTTGTTAAATGACAAAGTGGTGATGTTCCAAGATAAGTATTACGTGCCTTTAGTCGTTGCTGTACATGTGGTGATTTTGACCACGGTCGGTTGGGCTGTAGGCGACATGTGGGGTGTTTTATTATTGGGTGGATTAGTCCGCTTAATCTTAAGCCACCATGTGACTTTCTTTATTAATTCATTGTGTCACATGTGGGGTAAACGTCCTTATACCGACGAAAACACTGCACGGGATAACTTTTGGCTTGCCATTGCCACGTGGGGTGAGGGTTATCATAACTATCATCACATTTTCCAATACGACTATCGTAACGGTGTAAAATGGTGGCAGTATGACCCAACCAAATGGTTGATTTGGACTTGTTCTAAACTCGGCTTAGCCAAGAATTTACGCCGCATTCCAAGCTTTAACATAAAAAAAGCAGAACTTGCGATGCGCTTCAAATATGCAGAACAAGATTTGGCGGTTTATGGTCATAATGTGAATGATGATATTGCAACTGCAAAAGACCGGATTGCGCAGGAATATGAAGCATTTACCCAAACTTTAAATGACTGGGCAAAGCTAAAAGAGCAAGAAATTCAAGCCAAAAAAGCGTCTGTTGCTGAGAAAATCCATCAAATGGACAGTAAATTAAAGGTTGATTTCCAATTGGTTGAACAACGTCTTGCTCATCATCGTAATACGCTACAAATATTGATGCGTACAATTAAGAAAAAGGCTGTTTCAAATTAA
>CAZOGM010000035.1:0-2328 GCA_964579445.1 uncultured Acinetobacter sp. | reverse complement strand
CGCTACCCGACCCTCAATCCCAAGCTATTTCACCACCAACAGCCTGCACCACTACAAGGTGCAAAAGCGGGGCATTTTAATGAAGTGCTTGCAGATCAACTGAATTGGTCAGAAGAAGATAAACAATCTTGGATTGAAATTTGTAGTGGGCAAAAGACCTTTCGTGAATTTGAACCGCTTGCAATGGTCTATGCGGGACATCAGTTTGGACAATGGGCCGGTCAATTGGGTGATGGTCGCGGATTATTGATTGCGCAAATTTTAGATCAGAACCATCAAACTGTTGATCTACATTTAAAAGGTGCTGGCTCCACGCCCTACTCTCGTATGGGGGATGGTCGAGCAGTACTTCGCTCAGTGATACGTGAGTATTTGGCAGGACATGCACTCAATGCATTAGGTGTACCTTCAAGTAATGCTGTAGGTTTTACTTCATCGACCCAAGGTGTACAACGTGAAAAACTTGAACTTGGTGCAATGATGCTGCGTACTTCAGACTGTCATATTCGCTTGGGACATTTTGAATGGATTAATCAGTACCAACCCACGCTACTTAAAGAATTCACACAAAAATGCATCGAATGGCATTACCCCGAATGTTTAGCGGCAGAACAACCTATTATGGCTTTTGCCACGCAAGTCATTCAGCGCACAGCGGTTATGATTGCAAAATGGCAGTTGGTCGGTTTCGCACATGGTGTCATGAATACTGACAATTTAAATATTACCGGTTCAACACTCGACTTTGGGCCTTATGGTTTTATGGAGCGCTTCCGCCCGAACTGGATTAACAACCATTCAGATTATAAGGCGCGTTATACTTATCAGCAGCAACCTAGCATTGCACATTGGAACCTTTGGACATGGTTAAACAACCTTATTCCACTGGCTGAAGCTGATCAAAAAGAACAATTTAAGGAAGACTTAGCCAAATGTCTAGAACATTTTGAACCGACATTTTTAGAGCATTATCGTTTTGGTCTGAGTCAAAAAATGGGTTTACCCAGCTTTCATAAAGACAGTTTTGATTGTGCGATGGCTTTCTTGAAAATTTTGCAAACAGAGCAATTGGACTATACGCAAAGCTTTATACGTTTACAAAATAAACAATATGAAGTGATTAAAGATGATTGCTTAGATCGCCGTCAGTTTGAAAGCTTCTTAAGACAATATGAAACCATTCGAAATGGGCAAGACATGGATGAGCTCGACGCGGCCATGCAAACTGCCAATCCTGTTTATATCTTAAGAAATCACATGATGCAAAAAGCCATTGAACTCGCCGAGCGTAATGATTTTTCAGAAGTTGAGCGCTTATTTACCATCTTGAGTCAGCCTTTTACTCAACAGCCTCAGCGTGAAAAACCTGAAGATTTAGCCCCCCTCCCCACGGATGTGCCTGAAATTATGGTTAGTTGTTCATCATAAGAAATATGTAGATAATGCTTGTGGATGATTACAGAATTATCCACAGTCAGCTATCAAAAAACGTATCTTTCATTCACTTCAATTAAACTTTAAATTTTAAATTTTAATCTAAGAAAATAATAAGAAAGAAAAAAAGCTTATGTCGAATCATTCAAAAAAATCGAAACTCATTTTAATTTTAGTGTTGATTATTATTGGCCTAGGATTAAGCTATGCCTATTCAAAATATAGTCGTTATTTACCTACACTTGATGCAGCACCGCGGCAGGTGCTTTCGCCTTTAGACATCAATAACATTCGTCAAAACACACCGATTACGCGAGTCATTGTTTATAAAGCTGAACGTCGTTTAGAGCTTTTACATCATAATCAGCTCATTACAAGTTACTCTATGCGCTTAGGCTTCGACCCGATGGGTCATAAAGTGAAAGAAGGTGACGGGAAAACACCTGAAGGCAGTTATGTGATTGATTGGCGTAATCCCAACAGCCAATTTTATAAATCGCTACATATCTCTTATCCCAATGCGCAAGATAAAGCCAAGGCCCAAGCGCTAGGGGTTTCCGCTGGAGGCGACATCATGATTCATAGCTCTGCCAATAATCGACAGATACAAGCATTACCCAAAATGATGAAATATATGCCACGTAATGATTGGACTTGGGGATGTATAGCAGTTAAAAATGTCGATATGGACGAAATTTGGAAATTGGTGGATAACGGCACGCCTATTATCATCTTCCCTTAGGCTGAAAATTTTATGCGCTCATCTTTACATCAAATTGCAGCATCTTGTGCCAATCAGTTGACTGCATCTGAATGTTCTCAACCTTTCACCTCTGAGTGCGATGTCTATAAAATCATGGGTAAAATTTATCTCATGACTTTTACATTGAATGG
>CAZOGM010000034.1:10873-26684 GCA_964579445.1 uncultured Acinetobacter sp. | reverse complement strand
GCAACAAAAAGTTCAGACCAAAGAGCGGATGCAGTTGATTGATTTACAACTTGAAGGCTTATATAACCAACAAGAATTGCAGACTGAAAATTTACAAAGTAGTGAAAGTGACGGACAGCAGTCGCATCAACAATTTACCGATTTGAAAGCACAATATGCTCAAGCACAGCAGAGCTTTAATCAAATTAAAGAGCAGGTCGAAAAACAGCAACAACAAAAAGCACAAATGTTCGCGCAGAGCGAACAATTGGCTAAAAACATTGTGCGGATAGAACAGCAAAAAGACACTTTAAAGTCTCAGTCAATTCAGATTCAACAGCAATTCCAAGATCAAGACTTAGAGCAATTAAACTTAGATAAAGCCAAATATCAGATGCAATCTGAACAATCTGAACAGTTGATTGCTGAGCAAAAGGACAAACTTGAAGTCATTCAGGCTCAGATTCAAACTCAAAAAGCTCAAATTTCAGCTTTAAAGTCTGAAATACAGGTGTTGTTGTCAGAACAAAAAAACCTTAATCAGCTAGTGGTCAAAGTCTCTGCACAGACTGATAAAGATGTCACGCAATTGATGCAAATACTGAAATTAAAAGATGCTGCTAAACCCTATGCTCATTTGATTGAAAAGTTTTTGGCAAAGTGGCTCTCCGCACAAGTATTAAAGCAAGATGGAACTTTTAAAGAACATATCGCTCGTCAAATCAAGACTCAGCAGATCACTCAAAGTGTTGATAAAAATATTCAATTAGACGATTTGAGTTGTTTAGCAGATTGGATTGAGTCTCCTGATCATAGTCTTTGGAATCAAGTGGCGATTTGTGAAGATCTTCAATCAGCTTTAGCACATCAATCAAAGCTAAAGTTGGGTCAGTCTGTCCTAAGTTTAGATGGTTACCATGTAGGTACAGATTGGGTTATCGGTTTATTCTTTGATGAAGCCAGTCAATCTGCGCAAGGTGCACTGAGTCATCGCATACGCTTAGATGAAATTGATCAAGCTTTAGCGGAACTTGAGCCAAAGTTACTAAAGGCTGAAGCAGAATTACCTCAGCTCACTATGCAAGCTTCGGAATTACAAACTGAACAGCAACGGTTGCAAAGCAGTTTGAAAGTTCAGCAGGTCGAAATGCAGAAATTAGATGTGTTGATTGCCAAACAGCAAACGGCTTTACAAGCATTTGATGTTCAAAAGCAACAATTACAATCGCAATTGGCTCAGTTGGATGCACAACTTGAAGAAGATGCGATGCAAAAAGATGATTTAGAAATTGATCTGCATGCACTGAATCTTAAGCTTGAACAGAATCTTCCTGCCTATAAGACTCAACAATTCCAGTTAGAAGAATTAACTGATCAAGTCGAAGTATTGCAACAGCAAATTCAGCTGAAACAACAAGACTTGGAAGCCAATCGTCGTCTAACTGTACAAAATCAACAACAGATCGAGTTGTTGGAAAAAGATGTCTCATTCTTAAAATCACAATATCAACAAATATTGAGTCAAATTGAACAAGCGAAAAAGTTTATCGATCCAATACAGCTTGAATTGCCAAGCTTGCAAAGTCAGTTTGATGAACAGCTTCAAATCGCTGAGAAATTGCAAAAAACTTGGTCTGAATGGCAAGTTGAATTGAATAATGTTCAATCTAAACAGCAAAACTTAACTGAGTTGCGTCATCAGCATCAACAGAGTGACGAGACTTTCCGAACGCAACTGGAAGAAAAAAGACTGGCATGGCAAGTTGCTAAATCGGATTTACAGCATTATGCAGAGCAGCTTAAAGAGCTGAACAGCGAGATTGTTGAAAATCTTACAATTGAGCTAACAGCCCATCAAACCAAGCTTGAAAAAGCGCAACACAGTTTTGATAAGTTGGGCGCAGTCAATTTGGCAGCGTCAGAAGAATATGAAGATGTGTCCAAACGTTATGAAGAACTCAGCCATCAGATGCAGGATCTTGAACAAACAGTGGGTCAACTCAAAGATGCGATGAAAAGTATTGATCAAGAAACCAAAAAGCTCTTTATGACGACTTTTGATCAGGTCAATGCAGAATTGCAAAATCTATTTCCAAAAGTCTTTAATGGCGGTGAAGCAACATTAAGTTTAGAAGATGATTGGCGATCTGGTGTTAAACTGATGGCGCGTCCACCCGGCAAGCGAAATAGCTCTTTAGCCCTGCTTTCAGGCGGGGAGAAGGCATTAACTGCCTTGGCGTTGGTTTTTGCTATTTTTAGACTCAATCCTGCGCCATTTTGTGTGTTGGATGAAGTCGATGCACCACTTGATGATGCCAATGTGGGTAGATTCTGTAATTTGGTAAAAGAGCTTTCTGATCAGGTTCAATTCATTTACATTACCCATAATAAAGTCGCAATGACGATGGCAACTGACTTACTGGGCGTGACCATGCCAGAAGCAGGTACATCGAAACTCGTCACTGTGAATTTGGAAGAAGCAAAAGAATACGGTCTAGCCGCGGAGTCATAATATGGAAGTCACCACAATTATTGGAATTGTTGTCGCAGTCATCATGTGTTTGATTGGTTTGAAAATGATGTTGCGTAAGCCGAATGACGCTGCACCTTCTTTAGACTCTGAATTACACATCAATCAAGATACTCAAAAGCCCGTGATTCCGCGTCATGTACGTCATCAATTACAGGCTGAAAGTAACGAGATAAGTTCAACTGAGCGTGTTGAACCGAGCTTAAATAAAGCACAGCGACCAGTTGATGCCGATGTTAAAGCTGTGGTTACACCATCTGAGCAAGCATTTACGCCTGAAAATGCAGACGTTAATCAAGCAGAGATCATATCGAACCAAGCTGGAACTGAGCCAGTAGACGCTTCAAACCAAGATGCAGTTGATATCATTTCAGCAGAGACCTCAGCGCCATCGTTTGAAAAGTCAGTTGATCTTCAGGTGGAACACGATATAGATAACGAAACAGATAACCATGCAGATAACGTTGCAGCTAAGAATGAAGCGAATCATGCATTGACGGACTCAAATCTTAAGCCAAAAACTGAAGCTCAATTTGTCCTGAATTCAAATATCACCACTGCGGAAATTCAAGATTTTGATGAAGAAAGCAGTATCTTAGATGTGCATTTACATGAACAGCAGCGCTTTGATGATGAAAGTACCTTGGCCAATGCTGAAACCATTATTGCTTTAAATGTGTATCCAAATCCGCGTAAAGCGCTGTCTGGGGATAAAACTCTGAAAGTATTACTCAAATATGGCTTACGTTTTGGAGAAATGAACTGTTTTCATCGTTATGAAGACCCAGAAAATACCAGTCCATTGATGTTCTCTGTGCTTCGTATTACAGACGAAGGGCCAGCAGGGTTTGATTTGGAAGCTTTGTCTGTCGAACAGGTTCAAGGTTTGGCCTTCTTCTTGGCCTTGCCGCATCCAAATGTGCAAAAAGGTTATGACAGTATGGTCAGTATTGCGGGTTTAATCGCGCGTGAAACCGATGGTACGGTCTATGATGAAAACAACTTAGAATTCACTCCGCAGCTCAAAGAACATTGGCGGCATAAGGCAATTGATTATCGTTCGGGGCAAGCAGTTTAAGAATAGATGATTGATGATTTGATGCCCTAGGCCTCTTATATTTTTCCTGATTATTTCTGATGATGAAAAAATAAAGAGCGCAATAAATCAGGATGACACAAGTCTACGATAAAAATTGATTTATAATAGTTGGTCGAGAAATTTTGGGCGGAATTTTCCGCCCTTTTATATGGTGAAATTTTCATGGATCAAACTGCTGTAGTGGCGCAAATGCGTCAGCTCATTCAACTGCTATCTCAACATAATCATGCCTATTATGTGATGGATCAGCCTACGATTGAAGACAGTGAATATGATCAACTGTTTCACCAACTCAAAGCTTTAGAACAACAATATCCAGAACTCAAGCAGTCGGATACGCCTACAAATACTGTCGGTGCAAAAGCACTATCTAAGTTTGAAAATGTCACCCATACCGTACCGATGCTTTCATTGGGCAATGTTTTCAATCAAGATGAACTAAATGACTTTGCCCGCCGTATTGAAGATCGATTACCCAATCAAAAGATCCAATACGATGTAGAACTCAAATTTGATGGGTTGGCGATTTCCTTGTGGTATGAGCACGGTGTATTGATCCGTGCAGTGACCCGTGGCGATGGTGAAACGGGGGAAGTCATTACAGAGAATGTGAAAACCATTCGTAACTTGCCTAAAGTGTTGTCATCACAACATGGTGTTGTCCCTGAGCTTTTAGAAGTCCGTGGCGAAGTTTTAATGCCAAAAGCGGGCTTTGAAAAGCTTAACGCTGAAAATGAAGCCAAAGGTGAGAAAACTTTCGCTAACCCGCGTAATGCTGCTGCCGGCAGTTTACGTCAGCTCGATCCGAGTATTGCAGCATCACGTCCTTTGGCATTTTATGCGTATGGTATCGCTCAGTGTGAACCGCATCATGCCCAAACCACGATGTCAGCAAGTTTAGAATGGCTTACGCAATTTGGGTTTGCAGTGGGTGAACAGCACTTTATCTGTGACAGTATTCAAGACGTGCAAATGGCCTATGAAAAAATTAATGCAGCGCGTACAAATTTAAGTGTAGAAATTGATGGGATGGTCATCAAAGTAGATGATCTCAAACAACAAAAACAATTGGGTTTTCTCAGTCGTGAACCACGCTGGGCAACTGCTTATAAATTCCCTGCTGTGGCAGCTTTAACCACGGTAGACAATATCGATTGGCAAGTCGGACGTACCGGCACAATTACTCCTGTAGCACGACTGAATCCTGTAGCTGTCGGGGGGGTCACGGTATCCAATGTGACTTTACATAACATTGGAGAAATCCATCG
The DNA here is from genome assembly GCA_964579445.1 of uncultured Acinetobacter sp. Taxonomy (GTDB): domain Bacteria; phylum Pseudomonadota; class Gammaproteobacteria; order Pseudomonadales; family Moraxellaceae; genus Acinetobacter. Next base: position 21,808 of record CAZOGM010000034.1, on the reverse strand, counting down.
CCTTGATGTCCGCATAGGTGATACGGTGAGTGTGTACCGCAGTGGTGATGTGATTCCAAAAGTTGAAAAAGTCTGGCCAGAATTCCGTCCTGTCGATGCAGTTGAAGTGCATTTACCTGAACATTGTCCAGTTTGTGAATCACCTGTCGTTATGCCAGAAGGTGAGGCTTTAGCGCGTTGTTCAGGCGGTTTGTACTGTGCTGCACAACGTATTGAAGCCATTCGTCACTTCGTTTCGCGTAAGGCCATGGATATTGAGGGCTTAGGTGATCGTTGGGCAGAATCATTACTTCATCTGGATTTGCTTAAAAACGTGGCTGATATATACCAATTACATGAGCACCGTGAAAAGCTCCTCAGTATTGAAAAAATGGGGGAGAAATCTGTTCAAAATCTGATTGATTCGATTGAAAACAGTAAGAAAACCAGCTTTGCCAGTTTTATTTTTGCTTTAGGCATACGCGGGGTGGGGGAAACCACTGCACGTATGCTTGCGAACACCTTCCAAACCTTAGAGGCTTTAAAAGCCGCTGATTTAGAAGCCTTAAAGAAAACCCCTGATGTTGGTGCAATTACTGCAGAATGGATTTTGGACTTTTTTCAAGCTGAGCATAATGTCGAAGTGGTCGATCGTTTGATCGCTGCGGGTATACATTGGGATGCCCCGATTGCACCAACACGTCAGCCTTTAAATGGCGAAAGTTGGGTGGTTACGGGAACGCTAAGCGCAATGGGGCGTGATGATGCAACACAGATGCTGCAAGCTTTGGGTGCGCGAGTTAGTGGTAGTGTTTCCAGTAAAACCAAATGCGTGGTTGCGGGTGAGAAGGCGGGTTCTAAATTAGACAAAGCAGAAAAACTGGGCGTTAAAGTATTAAACGAAACTGAATTCTTGGCATTCATGGCTGAATATGGTCAGACGATAGAATCTTAGAATTCACGTTGAATAAATTAAAAAAGACATCTTGGGATGTCTTTTTTTTATGAACTTGTGTTTACTCAAGAGCTAGTCAACGAAATGATTGTTAAGAACTTCATCTTCATTAAGCGGATAGAATGATTGGGAGTTGTGAAGATATGAAATTTTCTATACAGGAGTTCTATACAGGAGACAGCGCAAAACTTATACACAGTTAATCACAGTGCCAAGCGAGCATGATGACTCGATCTTGTTGAAAAAGCCCATAGCATGCGCTTTTTCATGGGACTTTAGGCACGTTTTTTCACAATACCATCATCAATCAACTGTTGGAAATGCTCAACTAAACTGCCTTCAACGTCACGATATTGTACGCCCAATTCATCTATACTTTTTTGCGCATTGAAGTAAATAGGATAGCCGACATTGAGCTCTACATATTTACGTGAGTGACCAAATAAAGGCCCAAACAATTTGAACAGGGGTTTGGGTGCATGCATTTTCGGGAAGGGGTATTTATTGCCAAAATGCTGTGCCAGCACCTGTCCCATTTCCAATAAGGTCAATGACTTTGAGCTGATAATATAACGGCCCTTGGCTTCAGGCTGAAAAGCTGCACGTAAATGTGCATCTGCCACATCTCGGACATCAACCAAAGCACTCCACAGCGGTGGAACACCAAAACGAGTCATGCCATTACCGAACTGTTGTAAAACCTCAACACTGCCAGACTGCGTTGACGGGGTGAGCGATGGGCCAATGACCAGTGCAGGGTTAATGCAGACCAGATCCCAACGTGATTGTTTCTGCTGCATATCCCAAGCCTTACGCTCAGCTGCAACTTTCGAATAATAATACGGCTGATGTTCAGCGCTACTGGTGGTGTTCCAGTGACTTTCATCAAAACTGTTGTTTTTAGTTTTTAAAATATCAATTGCATCGCCATAGGTAGATGCAATACTTGAGGTGAGCACCACACGTTTAACCGACTCTGTGCGATTGACACTGTTGAGGACATTGGCAGTACCTTTAATCGCAGGATCAATCAAATCTTTAATTGGGTCTTTAAAGTTGGTCACTAAAAAAGGCGATGCCATGTGAATCACGATTTCACAGCCTTGCACGGCTGAGTCAAATGAGCCTTCTTCGAGTAGGTTGGCTTGAAAAAATTTCAACTCACCACTGCTTTGCGCTGCAATTTTTTCTAAATGCTGCACACTGGCTTTTTTATTTAAATCACGGACCGTGGCATGTACGGTATGACCTTGTTCAAGCAATTGTTTAATCACCCAACTGGCGATATAACCGGTTGCACCCGTGACTAAAATGGGTGTTGTTATTGTCTTGGTATTCATATTATTTCAACTGTAATTCATCCATCTTGTTTTTATCATATTGAGAATCTCGTGGTTTGTCTTTGATTAATTTGATCAAGCTTTAACATTTCCAAATGGATAGATATTCAAGCGCGGGGCTGAGAAAGTTATTTTCAGAGGTATTTGTACGTATGAGACCTGTGTCACAACACTCGTGTTTAGTGATCTTCACTAAGTTTGAGCAGGCATTTGCTTGCCCTGTTTGAATCTAATTCACGTACAATGCCGTGACTGATGCACCATCAAATCTTGCATGAGCCCTATATTCTCGTCCCTAGTTGATTATTGGCAAAAAAAATGGCACAAGTAAAGAAATCATTTCCGAAGCAAAAGTCGGAATTACATCCACGAAATCTGCATCGTAGTCGTTACGATTTTCCTCAGCTGATTAAATGCTGTGCAGAGCTTGCTCCTTTCGTATCGCTAAATAAATATGACGATCTTTCCGTTGATTTTTCTGATCCTGATGCCGTAAAAATATTGAATAAAGCGCTACTCAAACAGTTTTATCAGATTCAGCACTGGGATATTCCTCAAGGTTTTCTTTGCCCGCCTATTCCAGGACGTGCGGACTATATTCACTATTTGGCCGACCTGCTCAGTGCGTGTAATGGTGGTCAGATTCCACGTGGGAATAGCATTCAGGTACTGGATATTGGGGTTGGGGCAAATTGCATCTATCCCATTATTGGTCATCGTAGCTATGGTTGGAAATTTGTCGGATCGGACATTAACCCTGTATCGGCAAATAGTGCCAAGTTGATTACCCAAGCGAATCCTAATCTGACTAAAGCAATTAATATTCGTCTGCAAAAATCTCCAAACAACATCTTTAAAGGCATCATTAAGCCGACGGATCGTTTTGACCTGACCTTATGTAATCCTCCATTTCACGCGTCACAAGAAGAAGCCGATGCCACAGCCACAAAAAAACTGCGAAATCTGGGTAAGCGTGAGGTAGGTGCCAAATTGGTATTAAACTTCGGCGGCAAAAAATCAGAGTTGTGGTGTGAAGGCGGAGAAGAACGCTTCGTATGCCAAATGGTCGAAGAGAGCGTGGATTTTGCTGGGCAATGTTTTTGGTTTAGCACGCTGGTTTCGAAGAAAACGACATTACCAGTTCTACTACGTGCCTTAGGTGCTATCGGTGCAAAAGAGGTTAAAACGATTGAAATGGCTCAGGGTCAAAAGGAGAGTCGTTTTGTGGCGTGGACTTTCCTTAACGCACAGCAACAGCACGACTGGATACATGCTCGCTGGATGCAAGCATAAGATCTAAGGCATTTGAGGTGTATTTTTAATATTGTAATGAGGCAAAGCTTGGGAATTTGTTAAGTGTGACTCGACTGAATGATGGGAAAAGATTGAGGAAATATGCCGAGCACGCTGACGGATCTATATAGCTGAATATAGTGACCTAGAGTCAAATACAGCAGATTTGATCGTGATCATAAATGTAGTTACAAAAAGTCTATATTCGATAAAATTGATTTTAGTTGTAAAAGCTTAGGCTTATGCTTTCTGCAAGGTGTTCTTTTATATATGTTAATTGACTAAACAATAACTGTGAATGCGTATGTTTATCATTTTAATTTTATATAAATCATAGGTTTACATTATTTAATCTTTGCAAAATTCGATGCTTTTCTTCATAATGTTGACAAAGAAATGGAGATATTGAAATGCGTGGCAATCCAGAAGTAATAGATTATCTAAATATGTTGATCGGTGGTGAGCTGGCTGCACGTGATCAATATTTAATTCATTCTCGTATGTACGAAGATTGGGGTCTAACCAAAATTTTTGAACGTATTGATCATGAAATGCAAGAAGAGGCACAACATGCTGATGCGATTATTCGCCGTGTACTTTTCCTTGAAGGTACACCAAACATGAATCGTGAAGATATTGATGTTGGTCAAGATGTTGTTACCTGCCTTAAAGCAGATTTAAAGCTTGAATACGAAGTACGTGAAAGATTGGCACAAGGCGTGAAACTGTGTGAAGAAAAAGGTGACTACATTACGCGTGACATGCTTCGTCAGCAAATGTCTGACACTGAAGAAGACCATACTTATTGGTTAGAAAAACAATTACGTCTGATTGAACTGATCGGTTTGCAAAACTATATCCAATCACAAATGTAAGTTTTAAATATTCATTTTTAAGTATTAATCATCAAAAAAACCCAGTAAATACTGGGTTTTTTATGCTTTCGATTTTATCTTAAATTTTACGATTGAGATGAGTTATGCTTTTGAAATGAATTGTGCTTTAACTAGGCTTTAAGAATATTTTTGAATGTCCTGCAAAACTTTAGCTGCGTGAGTTTGCGTGTTTACACTGGTGTAGTGGAAGACAATATTGCCTTTTGGGTCAATCAAAAAGGTTTCTCGTTTCGCAATTTTAGTAATGCCTAAATTTCTAACGATTCCAAAAGCATGGGCAAGTTGTTGCTGATGGTCTGCCAAAATGGGAAAAGGCAGCGCCAATTGATCTGAAAATTTTCGGTGTGAAGCGACATCATCTAAACTTACGCCCAAGACTACGGCATTATTTTTGATAAACTGGGGATATAAATTTTTAAATTGATTGGCTTCTTCGGTACATCCAGGTGAATTATCTTTGGGGTAAAAATATAAAACGACCCATTTGCCTTTATATTGTTTTAACTCATGCCATTTGGCATGTTGATCTTGTAGCTTAAAATTGGGAGACGGTTTACCGACCCACTGTTTTTGCGTATTTTCATTTTTGGTAAAAACATTGTTTTCAGCATGGCTTGTGCTGAATGCCAAAAATGTAGATAAGCAGAGCATACAGATAGACGCAATTTTAATATTCATGATTCTCTACACTTTAGGGCAAGTTTAATCATGGTTATCGTAACAAAATTATGCGTATAAAATGTGGTTATTCATTTAATCTTGCTCAAAACTAATAAAAATCAATAGAGGATAAAAATATGGATGTCGGCGCTGTAGTCATCAAATTAAAACCGAATGCTGTAGATCGTGTGGAAGCGTGGAAAAATGAATTAAATGAACGTAAGCATGAGGCAATAGAAACATTACGCGCAGAAGGCGTGTATGTAGAATCCTGGTTTCAGGTGTCATTGGAAGGACAGAATTATCTGATCGCATACATGAGAGCAGAGGATATTGCTCGCGCACAAGCGATAGGGAGAAAAAGTCAATTTCCGATCGATCAAGTTCATAAAGCCTTTAAACAAAACTGGGAAAAAGTGATTGCTGCGAATTTACTCCTAGATTTGGCTCGTCCTGACGATCATTAAAAGACGTTATGACGTCATCGTGGCTTTTGTTCTATTGTCATTTAAAACCTTGTATTTTGTCGTATTTCCCCAATGTGATTTCAGCGCGAGCTTCATATACTGCAATTTAAAACACAGCTAAGGAAAAAAGCGCGTGCAGAAAATTTTATTGATTACAGGGTGGGGCGTTGGGACGCGTCCACTTGAGGGGTTTCAAACGGCACTCATCAGTCAAGGTTTTAAAGTCGACTTAATTGAGATTTTTGATGCTTTAGACAAGAGTTGTCTGGCAAAGCACATTACATTAGCTGAAGATTATGATGTGTTAATGGGCTGGTCGTTGGGCGGGCAACTGGCAACACTTTTGACTCAAGGTATTTTTGAAAAAACAGGGATCAATAAAATTTTAATGACCATTGCATCAAATCCTTGTTTTGTTGCGAATGATGTATGGGATGTGGGTATGTCTGTATCGACTTTTTTAAACTTTCAGCAATCTTTTGAAAAAGCCCCCCTTGTGACTTTAAAGCGCTTTTGTTATTTAGTGACCCAAGGAGGAACCAAAGCCAAGCAAGATTGGCAATGGTTGCAAACTTTAATAAATGAAGATGATAAAAATTTGAAAATTCAAGGTTTAGAAATGTTGCAACATCTCAATCTAGTCAATATCTTAAAAAATTATCAGGGGCAGCAGTATCATCTCTTTTTTGCAGGAGATGGCTTAGTTAGTCACAAAATTGTAGAAAATATAAAGAAGTTAGATGTAAAGTTTTTAGAGATAGAAACAATGTGTGGCTCGCATGGTGCAATCATTTCTCAAGCTAAAATAATAAGTGACAAAATAGCGCAATATATAAAAAGAAATACATAAATTTTTCTAGATTGTCCAATCCTGCAATTTATTTATTGATGAATAGTCGTTAAGATCATTTTGATAAGGATTTAGGCTTTATCACTCAACTATTTGCATCGCAGATTTTCCTCTGAGACGTGCAAGATTATGAGTAAGTGAAATAAAATATTGAGGCATGAATGACGGATACATTCGATCGAGAACACATTTGGCATCCCTATACATCGATGACCGATCCATTACCGACCTTTAAAGTGAAAAAGGCTCATGGTGCCATTATTGAGTTAGAGGACGGACGTCAGTTGATTGATGGTATGTCGTCATGGTGGTGTGCTATTCATGGTTATAACCATGCTGATTTAAATCAGGCAGTGACTGATCAACTGCACAATATGTCCCACATCATGTTTGGCGGATTAACCCATGATCCCGCCATTGATTTGGCTAAACTACTGTTAAAAATCTGTCCGCCAAACTTAGATAAAATTTTTTATGCCGACTCTGGTTCTGTAGCGGTTGAAGTGGCTTTAAAAATGGCGGTGCAATATTGGTCAGCACAAGGGAACGCAAAAAAAAGCAACTTTGTGACCACTCGCTCAGGCTACCACGGCGATACATGGAATGCGATGTCGGTATGTGACCCGGTAACAGGCATGCATCAAATTTTTGGTACAAGTTTACCCAATCGATTCTTTGTTTCTGCACCTAAAGTCGGGTTCTATGATGATTGGGATCAAACAGATATCGCTGAGCTTGAACGCCTTTTGGCAGTTGAACATGCCTCTATTGCCGCGTTTATTATTGAGCCGATTGTGCAAGGTGCAGGCGGAATGCGCTTTTACCATCCCGAGTATTTGCGCCAAGCAAAAAAACTGTGTGAGAAGTACCATGTCCTCATGATTTTTGATGAAATTGCCACTGGTTTTGGGCGTACTGGAAAACTGTTTGCTTGGGAACATGCGCAAGTTGAACCTGACATCATGTGTATTGGCAAAGCATTGACAGGTGGCTATATGACTTTGTCAGCCACTTTAACCACTAAGCATGTTGCGGAAACCATTAGCCAAGGTGAGGCTGGTGTCTTTATGCATGGCCCGACTTTTATGGCCAATCCACTGGCATGTGCGGTGGCATTGAAAAGTACGGAATTACTGTTGGCCAAAGACTGGCAAGCCAATATTCAGCGCATAGCACAGCAATTAAATCAGCATTTAGCCCCATTAGTGAAACATCATCATGTTCAAGATGTCAGAGTGTTGGGGGCAATTGGTGTGGTGGAACTTCGCTTTAATGTGGATATGAAAACGCTGCAACAGCAATTTGTTGAGCGCGGAATTTGGATCAGACCTTTTGGAAAATTGGTCTACGTGATGCCCCCGTATATGATCTCAAAAGTTCAGCTTGAAACCTTATTGATTCAATTGGTTGAAGTCGTTGAATCAATACAAGAGGTTACGGCATGAGCTTACTCGATCACTTTGCACAGCAAATAGATGAACTGAAACAGCAGGGCAACCTACGCCAATTTTGTGCCAATACTCAGCAAGATCGTCATATTTATATAGATGGTCATCAGATGCTGAATTTATCTTCTAATGATTATATGGGCTTGGCATCAGAGCGCTCATTAAAAGAAGAGTTTTTTGATTTAACACCAGTTGATCAGCGTCGCATGAGCTCTTCCTCATCACGGCTTCTAACGGGAAATTTTCCTGAATATGACCTATTGGAAGCAAGTCTCAGTCATGCTTTTCATGGGCGGGCAGCGCTACTGTTTAATAGTGGCTATCACATGAATATCGGGATTTTACCCGCAGTTTGTGATAAACGAAGCTTGGTACTTGCAGATAAACTTATTCATGCCAGCATCATCGATGGGATTCAACTGTCGAATGCCAAATACATTCGTTATCGACACAATGATTTAACGCATTTAGAGCAGTTGCTCAGCCAATATCATGCAGATGAAAATTTTGATCGGATCATCATCGTGACTGAGTCCATTTTTAGTATGGATGGTGATGAAACAGATCTGAGCGCTTTGGTTCAGCTTAAAAAGCGCTACGCTAAAGTGATGTTATATGTCGATGAAGCCCATGCGATTGGTGTGCGAGGTACACAAGGTCTAGGCTGTGCTGAACAGCACCAAGTGATTGCAGAGATTGATTTCTTGGTCGGTACCTTTGGAAAAGCGCTGGCATCGGTGGGTGGCTACTTGATTTGCCATCATATTATTCGAGATTTTTTGATAAATAAAATGCGTCCCCTTATTTTTAGCACTGCGCAGCCACCCTTATGCATGGCTTGGACCAACTTTATTTTAAAAAAAGTGCTTAATATGCAAAATCAACGGGAATACTTAAAAGGTTTGAGCGAAAATTTGCGTGCCCAAATTCTTACAAAAAATTATCACTGTCCCTCAAGTAGTCAAATTGTCCCTGTAATAGTGGGTGATTCCATGCAGACAGTGGCATTGGCAAAACAGGTGCAACATGCGGGATTTTATATTATGCCTGTGCGTCCACCCACTGTTCCACACGGCGCATCTCGTTTAAGAATTTGTCTGAATACTCATATTGATCAGCATGATCTTGATCAATTCATTTCGTTGCTTTGAGGTTTGAATGGAATTGCAGCCGATTGATACATTCCAAATTGCTAAACGCTTCGCGCAAGCGGGGCAAAGCTATAATGAGCATGGGGTAATTCAAAAACAGATTGCCCATAGATTGATGCAATTAATTGCTGAATATGATGCTACTGATGCAAGTAATATTCAAAACCCTAATCAAAATAACGATCAAAAACGTATTTTTGAGATTGGCTGTGGTTCAGGTAATCTGACTAAGCTTTTGATCAAAAATCGGTCATTTAAAACATTGTACTTGAATGATTTATACCCTGAAGTGAAGAAACATTTTGATGCTGATCAGTTTGAAAATAAGCAAGCAAATGCTCAGGAAATGAACGATCAGAAAGTTAAAGCTCATGATTCAATTGAATGGCGGATGGGTGATGCTGAGGTCATTGAATTTCCAAAAGAATTGAATATGATTATCTCGAGTTCAGTCCTGCAATGGATGCGTGATCTAGATGGTCTTTTTGGGAAGTCCAATCAGGCTTTATTAAATCATGGCTTATTGTGTTTTTCGACTTTTGGAGAAAATAACCTAAAAGAAATTAAAGCTTTAACCAAAATAGGTTTAGTTTATTGCAACCTTTGCCAAATTAAGCAAAAACTAGAACAACAAGGTTTTGATGTTTTGTATATCTCAGAGCAAGTGAATACCTTAAATTTTAAACATCCCAAGCATGTTTTACAGCACTTAAAAGCCACAGGAGTCACTGCAACGGCTTCGAAATTTCGCTGGACTAAACAATCTTTGGAGCATTTTTATCAGGGTTATCGTCAATTTATCAGTACCGATGAACATGAAAATATAGTGTATCCCTTGAGTTATCATCCCATTTACGTGATTGCACGGAAGCAAGCCCAATGAAAAAAGTGATATTTGTAAGCGGTATCGATACGGGTATTGGTAAAACCTACGTCACAGGCTATTTGGCTAAACTGTGGTGTGAACAAGGTCAGTCTGTGATCACGCAAAAATTGATACAGACGGGTAATCTCGATATTTCAGAGGATATTGAAAAACACCGTGAGATTATGGGGCGAGGCTGGTTTTTAGAGGATGAGTTGAAGCTGACTATGCCTGAAATCTTTAGTTATCCTGCATCACCGCATTTGGCCACTCAAATTGACGGGAGAGAGATTGATTTTAAAAAGATCGAATCTGCTACTCAACATTTGACAGAGAAATATGATGTGGTTTTACTTGAAGGTGCGGGCGGGCTCATGGTGCCATTGACCAAAAAATTGTTGACGATTGATTATTTGGTCGAGCAAAAATATCCGATTATTCTGGTCAGCTCAGGGCGTTTGGGAAGTATTAACCATACTTTATTAAGTTTAGAGGCTCTCAAGGCACGTGGTCTTGAGCTGTTTGCTTTGGCGTATAACTTAAACGATGAATCACAAGATCCGATTATTTCAAAAGATACTTCAGCATATCTTCAGTATTATTTAGCGCAAAACTTTCCTCAAGCACAGTGGATTGAAATTCCAGTATTAAGTAGTTAACCTTCGCTCAATCATAAGCCAATCATGCTTCATATATAAAGCAAAAAAAGCCACTCAACAGAGTGGCTTTTTTAACTGCTAAGCTAGAATGAATAATTCATTAAAACTTTTTGAAACCTTTGTTCATACCAAAAGGTTTACGTGCACCAAACTTGTGTTCTTTCGGGCTTTGGTAATCAACTGAGTTACCGTTAACTTCTTTACGTTCAGGACGATTGCCGCGATTTTCATCGGTATTACGATTGTTATAACGATTTTCCTGACCTTCAGGGCGCGGTGTACGATTGTTGAAACGGTTTTCCTGACCTTCAGGACGTGGTGTACGGTTGTTGAAACGATTGTCTTGACCTTGGGCACGAGGCGCACGGTTGT
>CAZOGM010000034.1:0-10773 GCA_964579445.1 uncultured Acinetobacter sp. | reverse complement strand
GGTGTACGGTTGTTGAAACGATTGTCTTGACCTTGGGCACGAGGCGCACGGTTGTTGAAATGGTTGTCTTGACCTTCTGGACGTGGCGCACGAGCAGGGAAGCGGGTGTCGCTACGCCCTTGTTCTGTACCTGCTGGGCGCGTATCACGGCGCTGTTCAGGTTGAGCATCGCCTTCATCACGGCGCTGCTGGCGTAAGTAACCCCCGCGACGTGCAGCTAAGGGTTTATCTTGCATACGTTCGTTACGACGTTTCGCCATACCAAATAAGCCAGTCCCTTGACGTGGTTTAAGCTCAACTGCTTTGGTTAAGTTGTCGATATCGTTTTTATCCAATTCTACCCAACGACCTGTACGAAGTTCGCGTGGAAGAATAACTGTACCATAACGGGTACGAAGAAGACGGCTTACTTTCAGACCTTGTGATTCAAAGATACGGCGAACCTCACGGTTACGACCTTCTTTTACCACAACTTGATACCAACGGTTAATCCCTTCGCCACCAATTTCAGAGAATGATTCAAATTTTGCAGGACCGTCATCTAGGACAACGCCTTGAGTCATGTTCTTTTTCAGTTGTGGTGTCACTTCACCCATGACACGAACAGCATATTCACGTTCAATTTCGTTCGATGGGTGCATCAGGCGATTTGCCAGCTCACCATCATTTGTGAACATAAGTAGACCAGTTGAGTTAATGTCGAGACGACCAACCATAACCCAACGATCACCTGGAATTGAAGGCAATTGTTCAAATACCGTTGGACGGTTTTCTGGATCGTTACGTGAACAGATTTCGCCTTCTGGTTTGTAGTAAATCAAAACGCGACGACGAATTTCATCTTCAATTTCAAACGCAACTTTACGACCATCGATGCGAAGCTCATCGGTTGGTTCAATGCGTTCGCCCACTTGAGCAATTTGACCGTTGACACTAACACGTCCAGCCGCAATGACCTCTTCCATATAACGGCGAGAGCCCAAACCAACGCGTGCCAATACCTTTTGCAATTTTTCACTCATAACAGCATAACCTTAGAAATAATCATCAACAGTTCACCTATTTAAGACTTGGGGGCTTGCGCATCCAAAGCCATAAAAGCTTCCTTGGCATCCTGAAGGGGAGGCAATTGACCTAAAGAATTTAGACCAAATGCGTTCAAAAATTGTGGCGTTGTAACTAACAACGCAGGTCTTCCTGGAAGTTCACGAAACCCAGATTCTTTAATCCAGTTCCACTCGAATAACGTTCTCAGTAATTGACTGTTATTCGTCACTCCACGAATTTGCTCAATATCGGCACGGGTTACGGGCTGATGGTAAGCAATCACTGCCAGAGTCTCTAGCAGTGATGGTGATAATTTGGTTGGACGCTCTGGCCAAACTTGTGCAATGGTATTTCTATACTTTGCACGCACTTGAAAACGAAAACCTTGAGCAATTTCGACCAGCTCAATAGAACGACCATGTTGTAAAACCGCGAGCTGTTGTAAATAAGCACGTAGCTGTTGTTTCGAATACTGGTCTTGAAACGCCTCTTTTAAGCGTGCGACCGATACGGGTGCATCACTTGCAAAAATAATCGCTTCCATTTGCATAAGAACCTCATGGTGAAGTTCATCCGCATTAAATACATGTGTTTGATCAATCGTCACGCCATTATTCCCTGAATCAAAAGGGGCGCTTCAATACCTGAAGTCACAATATGAATCTTCTGCTGTCGTGTTAATTCAAGCACTGCCATAAATGTGACCACAAGACCCATACGACCTTGGCTTGGTCTCAACAGTTTTTCAAAACTCAGCACTTCACCCGATGCCACCATGTGTTCAATATAAGCAATCCGCTCTTCAAGCAGCACCGGCTCTTGATGAATATGATGCATCACGGGTTCTGGACGGTTAAAAATACAAAATAAAGCATCACGAAGCATATCGGCTTCATAACCCTCATAGACAGTTGACGTTTGACCAATCATGACATTGGTGGCAAATGTGTCACGGTCTAAAATAGGCATTTGCCCTAAGCGTTCAGCCGCATTTTTAATCCGCAAATAAGTCTCTAAACGATCGATCAATTCTTGTTTCGGATCTTTTTCAAGATGCACAGCTTTCGGTTTAGGCAACAATAATCGCGATTTCAAATCTGCCAACAGTGCAGCCATGACCATATAGTCAGCCGTCAATTCGATATTTAAGGACTTCATACTGTCAATATACGACAAATACTGCGTAGCAATAGGTGCAATGTCGACTTGTAAAAGGTCAAAGCCATTTTTTTGAATCAGGTAAATTAAAAAATCGAGTGGTCCTTCGAAATGTTCCAAAAGAATTTCGAATGCTGCAGGCGGTATATACAAATCCGCTGGAATGCTATCTTGCCACTCATCCAATACACGGATGTGTGAAGACGGTTCCATTGGATTATGGATTGCTTGAGTCATTACAGTTATTAGCCACGCGAATTTTCAAAAGCATGTTGGGCGATTCAGGAGATCACTTATCGAAATCAGTACAAAAAAGACAGTGATTCGAATTGCATAAAAATATTAAGCCTATTCTAAAGGAAAACGAGGTGTGAATAAATTGCTAAAAGCGTTATTACGAAAAAAAAACAAAATAAACCGATATTCTATGCCCAGATCGTGACCTAAGCTAAAAATTTAGTGAGGTATTTTAACCAGATCAATAAAAGTCCAACCGATCTTTCAATCGATTGGACTCAATGCGTGCCTTCATAATCAGCAACTTCGAATTGAAATTGGTATTTAATTATTCAAAAGCACTGACATCCCCTACGCCACGACGCACAATTTCTGGATTTGGACCAGTTAAGTCCACAATACTGGTGGTGGTGAGTGTACCTAAGCCACTATCAATGAAAACATCAATTCTTTTTTCAAGTTGCTGTTCAATGTCATAAGGATCATCTAAAGGTTCAGTATGACCGGGTAAAATCAGGGTGCTGGTCAAAAGGGGTTCGCCCAACTCCTTGAGTAGCATTTGACAGACGGTATTGCTGGGAACACGTAAGCCAATGGTCTTTTTCTTCGGATGCATTAAGCGACGTGGCACTTCACTGGTGGCAGGTAAAATATAGGTGGTGACAGCAGGGGTGTTAGATTTCAATAAACGATAAGTGGCATTATCGACTTTGGCATAAGTCGCAAGGTCAGATAAATCTGCACAGATAATCGCATATTGGTGTTTTGCACCCAAATCACGAATTTGAGCGATACGTTCCATGGCATTTTTATTTCCAATTTGGCAGCCAATGGCATAGGCTGCGTCGGTTGGATAGACCACGACATCACCAGCACGGATTCTTTCGACCGCTTGAATAATCAATCTTTGTTGTGGATTTTCAGGATGTACTCTCAAATGCAGCATAATTTTTTTCTCCTGATGACTGTTGTTGTATTTTCAATATTATCACTTGAGTCGATCTTTGGTTTCAATGCGTAGAGCTTGCTTTATCTCAGTTAATCCAGCATTTCTCTATAAAACTCATCAATTTGTAATGTTTTGCCACCACGACAGCACAAACAAATACATGCGATGAAGTGATTTGCATCACGAGGAAGTTTGGCTTCGTTGTTAAAATAGCGCTGCACTTGAGCAAAAACTTGATCTTTAAAACTTGAACCGTCACCACCTTCACCACTGAGGTTGTCGAGTGAGACACGGAACCTGCGACCAAAGGCGGTAGCGAATAACCATTCTATGGCTTGAGGTTTAATTTCGACCTGTTCGAATAATGCCTGCTGTTCGGCTGTGCGACCATCAGGTGCATACCAATAGCCTAAATCGGGAAGGCATCGTCGCTTTTCCCCCGCGATAGTCCAGTGACTAATTTCATGTAAGGCGCTGTTAAAAAAACCATGTGCAAATTGAATTTTTGCGGAAGTATTTGATGTTGCAGGGAAATATTCGGGTTCGAAATCACCTTTCACCAAAGTCACATTTAAGTGGGAAAACCAGTGATTAAAGTGTAAGATAAGCCAGTCTACCTGTTGAACTTCTGTTTGCAGACTTACCCAAGGTACCAGTTGCATGCTGCCTAAGTGACCAGTCAAATTTGAGTTTGTAGGATAGTTTAACTGTAATGAAGTGGTGACTTCAGGTTGCGGCTGCAACTGATGCATGACTTGTATTACCCAAATGATCTGTCTTAGTAAGTGCAAAATTGTATCTTAATCTTTGACAGAGTACTTATGAATTTGTAGAATTGCCGCCTTAATTATGTCAGCAAATACCTTTCCGGCACAGATTGAGCCGTTTAAATGGGCTGAACAAGGCTTTACATGGGCAGGAACACTGCCACTGTCACGTTTTGTTCGAATTTCCCGTGAAGCTGTTGGATCAATTGATGATCAATTGATTAACATAGACTGTAAGCTATCAATGGATGCGTATCATCGCGTCGTTTGGTTAGATGGCAGCGTCGAAACGAAAGCACCAATGGAATGCCAACGTTGTTTGGGTACTGTTGAAATCCCTCTCGTTTTAGATTTTCATTTAGCCTTGATCGATGATGAGTCACTGATAGAGCGCTTGGATGAGGATGCTGATTTCATCGTTTTAGGTGAGAGTGAAGCAACGACTAAAGGTTCATATGATGCACCTGCAACCGCTGATTTACTCGCACTGATAGAAGATGAGTTGTTATTGTTGATGCCTTTGTCACCTAAGCATGATGCTTGTGTGCATAAGCATCAACCTGCCGTAGAAGAGCTTGTCGAAGAAAAACGGGATAATCCGTTTGATGTTTTGGCAGGTTTGAAGGGTAAACTTAACTAATTTTTGTGTTATACTGTTTAGTATAAGACAACTGAATTTGTTCTGATCCATTTTTTCGATCTTTGTAAGGAGCCATCATGGCCGTTCAGCAAAACCGTAAAAGTCGCTCTCGCCGTGACATGCGCCGTTCACATGACGCTTTAACCGAGAATGCATTAACTGTAGACCAAACTACTGGTGAAATCCATCGCCGTCACCACGTGACTAAAGATGGTATCTACCGTGGTCGTCAATTATTCGCTAAAGCATCTGCTGAATAATATACGGTTGTATTAAGCGTCAAGCTTAGTAGAAAAAATGGGGGCTTAGCTCCCTTTTTTTTGTCTAAAATAAAAGCCAACGCATCTAAAAAACAAAAAATATTGATTAAAAAAATGAGTATAAGAATGCATGAACGTGTAATGCTAAAAATAGTGTTATTGGTAGGGTTAGCGATGAGCCCAATTCATCCTGCTTTTGCCCAGATTTCAGAAAAAAATTTGAAGCCTTTGTCTAAGCATCATCTAACACGAGTGGAGCGTGATTCATCTCAAACGTTGTTGTGGGGAAAAGTGCTAAATGCAAATGAGTTTCGCAAAATCACGAAATATACAAAAAGCAAAGCCATCGTAAATCCACTCGAATTTTGTGTGGGAATAATCAATGATGAAGAAAAAGCTTTGAGTTTAGAGGGTTTAAATTTTCGTCAGTATCAAAATCAGTATGCGATTGATCAAATTATTTTCATGGGCAAAACAGCAAACTTGAACGTGATTTTTGACTCGATCATCTGGGATAAAAATACGCTTAAAGATACCTTTAAAAAAAACATCAAAACATTGAAAGCAGAAGTTATTGCGCATGCTGAAACGGGGTATTTAGTAGATGGATTGACTCATGCTCAATATGAGTATACCTCGCTTTATAGCATTCGAAAATGGAATCAAGATGACTTAATTTATGCCTATTTCAATGGACAGAAATTGATTGGATTGCAGTATATTGTGCAATGTTGAAGATAAAAATATTTAAAAAATAAGGGTTTAAATTCTTTGTGTGACGATATTGTGTAAGACCTTCGACAACTGAAGAATATCTAAAAAACGGTATTTTTTGCGATAGCGACAGCCCATTAAGCTTGTTAAGCTATGCCTCAATTCAGTTTAGACAAACAAGATGGAAAACAGATGTCCATTTTAGAAGCTTCAAATTTAGCAGTGGCGACTAAAACTGCTTTTATATTTCCGGGTCAAGGCTCTCAAAAAGTCGGTATGTTGGCTGAACTTGCAGAACAATTTAGCAGTGTTGAAGCGACTTTTGCCGAGGCATCGAAAGCGGTTGGTTTTGATTTGTGGCAGATTGCACAGACGGGTGAAGGCTTAAACCAAACTGAATTTACTCAACCTGTACTTTTAACCGCAAGTATCGCGATATGGCGCGTGTGGTTGGAAGTGGGTGGCGTTACACCAAAATATTTAGCGGGTCATTCTCTGGGTGAATATAGTGCTTTGGTTGCAGCAGGCAGCTTAAGTTTGGGTGATGCGGTCAAGCTAGTCAATTTACGTGGCAAACTTATGCAAGATGCTGTACCGCAAGGGCAAGGTGCAATGGCTGCTATTTTAGGACTGGATGACGCTAAAGTGGTTGAGCTTTGTCAGCAAGCCAGTGCGCAAGGTGAAGGCGCTGTTGAAGCTGCAAACTACAATGCCCAAGGTCAGGTTGTGGTTGCAGGCTCTACTGCGCAAGTTGAAACAGTAATGGCACTGGCAAAAGAAAATGCTGCGAAAGCAATTGCATTGCCTGTCTCTGTTCCTTCGCATTGTTCACTGATGAAATCTGCGGCTGAAAAATTTGCACAAGCTTTAGAACAAATATCAATTGAAATGCCACGCATACCCGTCATTCAAAATGTAAATGCTGAAGCTGCAACAGATGTGGCTGCACTGCGCCAAGCATTAACAGCGCAGTTGTATCAATCTGTGCAGTGGACTAAAACCTTGCAGTATTTACAAGACCAAGGTATTGGCTTTGTGGCTGAATGTGGACCAGGTAACGTACTGAGTAATTTGGCCAAACGCTTACCCAATATTGAAAAAGCACTTCCGCTAGACACCAAGTCGCGTATGGAAGATGCCTTAAATACCATTTTAGTTGCAGAAGGGAAAATTGCATGACACAAGAACGCAAAGTGGCGCTGGTGACAGGTGCGAGTCGAGGAATTGGTGCCGCGATTGCTGAGCAACTGATTTTAGACGGATTTTTTGTTGTAGGTACAGCGACATCTGAAGCTGGTGCGGAAAAATTATCTGCACAATTTGCAGAAAATGGCGCAGGTAAAGTTTTAGATGTACGTGATGGTGCTGCTATTGATGCTTTGGTCTCTGATATTGAGCAAAATTACGGTTCAGTGATGATCTTGGTCAATAATGCAGGCATTACCAAAGATAACTTGCTACTACGTATGTCGGAAGATGATTGGGATGACATTTTAAATATTCATTTAAAAGCAGTGTTTCGTTTATCTAAACGTGTCCTTAAAGGCATGACCAAAGCGCGTTTCGGTCGCATTATTAATATTAGTTCTGTGGTTGCGCATTTTGCTAACCCAGGACAGGCAAACTACTCAGCTGCTAAAGCTGGCATTGAGGCATTTAGCCGTAGCCTTGCTAAAGAAATGGGCAGTCGTCAAATTACGGTGAATAGTATTGCACCAGGCTTTATTGCGACAGAAATGACGGAGCAATTAAGTGAAGAAATTCGCAAGAAAATGAGTGATCAAGTGGCACTAAGCCGTTTCGGTCAACCACAAGATATTGCCAATGCTGTAAGTTTTTTAGCTTCTGACAAAGCTAGTTACATTACAGGTACGGTTTTACATGTGAATGGAGGTTTATACATGGCGTAATGCGATGTATAAACTTTTAAAAACTTTCAGATTCAATTAAACTATAGGCATTAAAAAGCCGCCACGAGCAATGAGGAGAATTCCTGTGAGCGATATCGAACTTCGTATCAAACAAGCAGTAGCTGAGCAACTTGGTCTTAAGGCTGAAGAAATCAAAAATGAAGCATCTTTTATGGATGATTTAGGTGCTGACTCTTTAGACTTAGTTGAGCTTGTTATGTCTTTCGAAAATGATTTTGACATCACGATTCCTGATGAAGATTCTAACGAAATCACGACTGTTCAATCTGCAATTGACTATGTTTCTAAGAAACTTGCTTAATTGCTGATGTTTCAGCATAGCTGAAAAAAAAGCCATCTATTGAGATGGCTTTTTTAATGTCTATTCATTTTTTATTTACATATAGTTACGTTTAATTCACCAAACACAACCTTAAGTCGTATAAATTTTAGGTATAAAAATAGAGTTGTAATTTTAAAGTATGTTGTAGAACATACTATTTTAAATAATAGTCATTCATTTTAATCATAACGGAGAATAACAATGGGTCTTTTTGATTTTGTAAAAGGCATTGGTAAGAAAAATACAGCACCAGCAGAACAACAAGCAGCACCTGCAACACCTACTGAGCCATCTGCACAAGAAGTTGCAAATAAACTATTGGGTCATGTGAAAGCTTTAGGTTTGCCTGTGACTGGCTTATCTGTTGGTTATAATGGTGATACAGATTTAGCGACGATTAAAGGTCAGGTACAGACTCAGGCAGATCGTGAAAAAATTATTCTTGCAGTGGGGAATGTAGATCACGTTGCTAAAGTAGATGATCAATTGACTGTGGCGACACCTTCAGCCGAGAGTAAATTTTATACCGTTAAATCTGGAGATAATTTGTCGAAAGTGGCCAAAGAATTTTATGGTGATGCGAATCAATACAATAAAATTTTTGAAGCAAACCGTCCGTTATTGAAAGATGCAGATGATATCTACCCAGGTCAAGTGCTTCGTATTCCTGCTTAAATTTATTCACTATAAGTAGTTGCTAAATTGAAAAAACCGAACTTCTATAGTTCGGTTTTTTAATATCTAAATTCTTAAATATATTTTAAATGTTAATAACCTTATTAAGGTTTTTAGACATTTATTGCCTAAAAAAATAGCGAGAATGTAAAATTAAATTGCCAAACCCAATTTTACTCTGGCTATGTCTCGTACAATGTTAAATGATCAACACTGGTCTAAGTTAAAATCTATTTTCAGACATTTTAATATTTATCTCAAATTGAATTTACCTAATTTCATTGAAGCCATTCTATTTCGGATTAGAACGGGCTGCCCTTGGCGTGATTTACCCAAAGAATTTGGTAACTCAAATTCAATTTTCAAGAAATATAATCGATGGTTTAAAAACAATAAACTCATGAATATATTTAAATTATTCAGCAAAAATGCTGCTAAAGAATGGTTTTTTATTGATGGGAGTCACGTCAGAGCCCATCAACATTCTTCTGCGATTAAAAATCAAGACATCTCCAAAAGTATTGGTGGCAATAGTTCAAAAATACATCTCGCAGTTGATGCCAATGGTAATCCAATGGAGTTGATGATTTCTGATGGTACAACTCATGATATGAAAGTGGCTCCGAATTTGGTTTCAAAGCTAGATTTAAAGGGTACAGAAACTCTTTGTGCTGATAAAGGGTATGATTTTGAATCACTACGTGAACAAATTCTACAAACAAGAACAAAGCCAAATATTCCTAGGAAATCTAATACGCTATCCAATAATAATCATATGGATTGGTATTTATATAAAATTAGACACTTAGTTTAAAATTCATTTGCACGATTAAAACAGTTTAGAGGTATTGCAACACGATATGACAAGCTAAAAAGAAACTATTTAAGTGCTGTGGTCTTAGCTTGTATATTTATATGTTTACCTTTATAGAATGAATTTCATCCTAAAAATGTCAACACGCCCTAAACTATTTCCTTTTATTTTATATTTGAGTATTTTATTTGTAATATTAAGCCAGTCTATGTGTAATTGATCACCATTTTTTTGGTGTTTTTTTTGTCAAAAAATTTATGTATTGTTTGGTTTTTTTTGATTTATTCATTTTTAAGTGGTATTTTAATTTTAAGTGTATGAAATATATTTTGTTTTTAAATAATAATGTTAATTATGTAAGCGCAAGTGATAATTTAGAGTGTTGTATTAAAATTGCTTTAATTGTAATTAATTGAAAGTATATGTTATTTAAGTGTAAAAAAGAATTTCGTTTAATTCTTAATCATTGTGTGACTATTAACACTTAATTATTTATAAATATAATTTAAGTCACTTAATTGTTTAAATATTTGAAGTTTGTCTATTTAATTAATATTTATTAAAACAGGAGCTTATGTTTTTAATGAATTTCATTAAGTATATGTAAATAATTTAATTAGTTTAATTAAATAACATTATTTTTTAATGTCATTTACATATTTTAAGCATCTGTTAAAACAAAGGAGGAATGAGAAAAGTATCACAATAAACTACGAGGTAATATTATGCCAATGTTAGAGATTATATCTAAGGGGACTGGTGCTGTAATTGAAAGTACGAGTTGGGATACAATTTTACTTAAGGAAAACTCTGTAGTAAAAATTAACATTCCATTTGAGGATGTTGCGAATTTCAGTCGCGAAGGTGACAGTGCCATTATCACTCTTAAAAATGGCGAAAAAATAAAAATAGAAAGCTATTTTGATAGTCCTAAAAATGCTCATCATATTGTGTTTGAAAATGAAGGTAAATTACATTGGGCTGAGTTCACCGATGCTGCTAATAATATTGCACCAACAATTAAATATAATGTAATGGATTCTATTGATGCACTCATATCAGTAGGTAGTGCAACTAGCGTTGGTGGGTTGCTACCGTGGGCATTGGGTGTTGCGGTATTGGGCGGAGTTGTTGCGGCAGTTAATGATAATGACTCTTCTACACCATTAGATTCAGCGTCCGAGTCTAATTCCGACTCGACATCAGAATCAAACTCTGACTCGATCTCAAACTCGGATTCAACCTCTAATTCAGATTCA
>CAZOGM010000033.1:22920-27199 GCA_964579445.1 uncultured Acinetobacter sp. | reverse complement strand
ACGTTCAAACCCTTTTTAAATTCTGGCGGTGAGAGAGGGATTCGAACCCTCGATACGCGCAAACGTATACACACTTTCCAGGCGTGCTCCTTAAGCCACTCGGACACCTCACCAAGGCGAGCGATGATAACCAAAAAAACAGGCTATGCCAAGATGAAACAATTGATTTAGAGAAAAAGATTTAAACGAGTGATATGATTGCCGAAAAATGATGTCTAATCACTTGAAGACAATTATATGCAAAGCACCGCAAAAAAAGCTGCATTACCAGCGATCACCTTAGCTGCACTGGGTGTGGTATTTGGGGATATCGGAACCAGTCCACTTTACGCACTTAGACAATGTTTTCTTACCGCACACATTGCTATATCCAATGCAACAGTACTGGGTATTTTGTCACTGATTTTTTGGTGCATGATGCTCACCATCAGTTTCAAATACGTATCTGTCATTATGAAAGCCGATAACAATGGTGAAGGAGGCATTATGTCTCTTTTGGCATTAAATCTGCGTTCCACACGCATTGCAGACAATAAGAAAATTTATTTGATTGCACTCGGCTTTATTGGTGCTTCGCTATTTTTTGGCGATGGCATTATTACGCCTGCGATCTCAATTTTATCTGCGATCGAAGGTTTAAGTATTGCCACTCCAATGTTTAACCAATGGTTACTGCCTTTAGCGATTGGTATTTTGACAGGATTGTTTTTGGTACAGCGTCATGGCACAGCCACGATGGGCAAATTCTTTGGTCCATTAACCTTGGTGTGGTTTTTATCCATTGGATTGCTGGGAATTTGGAGCGTGATTCAAACGCCTTTTGTTTTAGCGATGGTCAGTCCACACTGGGCATTTAATTTTGTTTACGAACAACCTTATGTGGCTTTTTTGACCATGGGCGCGGTGATTTTGACCATGACCGGCGGTGAGGCGCTCTATGCAGATATGGGGCATTTTGGGCGTATGCCGATTAAACTGGCATGGTTTATTGTTGTCTTGCCGTGCTTGCTGCTCAATTATGCAGGACAAGGTGCATTGTTACTGCGTAATCCAAATGCCATTGAAAACCCATTTTATTTACTGGTCCCAGAGTGGGCGCTTTTCCCCATGATTGGATTGGCGACTGCGGCAGCTGTAATTGCGTCACAAGCCGTGATTACTGGCGTTTTTTCCATGGTGAATCAAGCGATTCAACTTCGCTATTTACCTCGTCTTTCGGTGCAGCATACCTCAGAGGTTGAACAAGGTCAGATTTACGTACCGTTTATCAACTGGGTGCTGTTTATTTCTGTGGTTATTTTGATTTTACTGTTTGAAACCAGTGCAAATTTAGCCAGCGCATACGGTGTGGCTGTGACCATGACCATGCTCTGTGGCACAATTTTAATTTCAATTTTAGCTTATGGTTTTTGGCGTTGGCCTATTTGGAAAGTGGCACTGTTTGCTGTACCGCTACTATTGATCGATTTGATTTTTGTAGCATCAACATCGCTTAAAATTGCAGGTGGCGGTTGGGTGCCTATTTTGATTGGTGCGGTGGTATTCACCCTGCTAATGACATGGAAAGATGGTCGTCAAATTGTATTGAACCGTCTCCAGTCTGATGCTCTACCGATAGATTTATTTATTAAAAGCCTCAGCATGAGCGCTGAAACTATGATCGTTCCAGGAGATGCTATTTTCTTAACAGGCACACCAAATATCGTTCCGCATGCCATGCTTCACAATATTAAGCACAATAAAGTCTTGCATGAACGCAATATCATGGTCACCGTGGTTACTCGTGATGTTCCTTTTGTGGCGCAGGTTGATCGAATTGAAGTCGAAAAACTTGATGAACGCTTCTTTAGAATATTTGTGTATTACGGTTTTAAAGATCAACCGAATATTCCGCGTGCTTTGAAGCAAGCCTATGATCAGCTCGAGATGGAATACGACATGATGCAGATTAGCTTCTTTATTTCGCGGGATCGTCTGATTCATACCTTAGGCGATGGTATGGCACCTTGGCGTGAAAAGTTGTTTATCTCGATGCAACGTAACACCAGTGCTGTGAGTGATTTTTATCAGATTCCGCCAAACCGAGTGGTTGAAATGGGCAGCCAAATCGAAATTTAATTTTTGAAAAGATGCTTAAGCTTCGATCATGAAAATCACAGAGTCATAAAAAAGCCAAGGTTAAGACCTTGGCTTTTTTATTGAATAGATTCGTTACGCCGCCTTATTTTTACAAAACAGACAAGTTAAACAAGCGGATTAGATCTATTAATTTGCAGCAGGTTCGACTTGTGGTGCTTCAGTTTGAATTTCAGCGGGTTGGTTCGCAGGATCAGCAACAACTGGGCTTTGCTGAGTGGCATCTGCAGGTGGTGCTTGGGTCGTCGTTGCAGCACTTGCTTGTGTACCTGGAAGCACTTTAATTTGACCACTTGCCAATAATTCATTAAGTGAGCCAGGTTGACCATTCACTGTGGTGGTCACTTTAGCTTTAGATAAGCTCTCTAGGGTTTCACCTGCTTGAACGGGAGGTTCTGCAAAAGCAGTCATACTCGCAAATGTTAAACCGGTAACCATCGCTAAATGAACAACATGTGAACGCATAATAGACTCCAATTCTTGTAATGATTAACTGATACTGATCAATATTCATTTTTACCTTGTCATAGTTATGTGCATGCTTTCAATAAAATATACGTAACATCATTCATTTTATTTAAAAACTCACCTATAAAAACAACAATTTGTTACGCAAATTGCTGTTTAATTCATCAGTAATCGTAGAAGCTTTATTCACTTGAAAATTCACTTGATATACTTCAATCATAGAGCTTGTTAAGCTGTTTTCAGTTCGGTTCATTTCCCCGAGAAACAGCAAAAACAGAGCCGAAAACGGATTGAAATAAGGTGTGTGAGATTGAGTAATTTAGTTGTAAAAGCTGTACTTGGAATCGTGGCGGCAAGCAGTTTTGCTTTCGCATTCGGTCAAGAAAAAATTTCCCAATATCTTCCGTTTTCAGATAGTGCCAGCAATGCTGCGTGCTTAAATCAGTTTTACCGCGAAGAACCGCCGTTTCTGGTTAAAGATAGTCTAAATAAGCACAGTTATCCGCTATGTTTTAATGGTTTTAACACGATGTATTCTGGAGTATCGAAAACACCGTTATGGACAGCAGAACATTTATCGACTTCGCGTTTAAGCCAAAAAATCAAGCGTGAAGATAGCTTTCATGAAGAAGACCGCGTGAGTGCAAGTCATAGAGCGACGCTTGCAGATTATCGGGGGTCGGGTTATGACCGGGGGCATCTAGCACCAAATGCAGATATGCCGAACAAAGCTGCACAATATGACAGCTTTTCTTTAGCCAATATGATTCCGCAAGCACCCAAAAATAACCAGCAAGTGTGGCGTGAACTTGAAGAAGCCACTCGTGCAATTGTGACCAAGCAAAAACAAGACGTTTATGTGATTACAGGGCCTGTATTTTCAGGTAAAAAATTAAAGACCATTGGTGATGGGGTGATTGTACCGACTGCGGTATATAAAGCGCTATATATGCCGAAGGATGGCATTATTGGCGTGTATTACGCACCGAATAATGACTCCTTACAGGTCAAAATTATCAGTGTTTGTCAGCTAGAAGAACAGATAGGCATTAATCTGTTTCCACAACTCACACCTGAACAAAAACGCAATACCTATAATTTGCCTTTAAAAGCGACCCAAGTAAAAGCCAATCAAAAAATTGCTTATTCACATTGGGATGCAGAAAGTCAGTGTGCAGAAGATGCCAGCGCAGAGAACATTAAAGCGCTACAAAAACAATTCACCACTCAAAAATCAACCCTCAGCGCTGCTGTTGAAACACCGAAAATTGATGAACACACTCAAGATGCGTTAGTCAAAGAGTTGGTTCAAGCACTGTTGCAATATTTATTACAATTCTTTAAGTAAGTTGTGCTGTTTTCTTTCTTAATACGCTATATTTTTGAAGGAGAACAAACAAAATCAAAGAGAACCAGAAAAATGTTTAAACCTTTTGAACAAGGCACAGAGTCGCATTCAATTCATGATTTAACTTTAGAAAATGACTTAGATCGCGTCAGTATTTATGGCAATTTACAGCTTACACAAGATCAAGCAGGTTTAGCCGCTGCCAAAGCGCTGCAAGCTTATATCAACGCGATTGTGACAAAACTTGAGCAACACAAAGCGTTACCAGAAAAGATTCAAAGCAGCACAGAAAATGAAATAGAGAATCCCTTTCTATAAACTCTTAAT
>CAZOGM010000033.1:8993-22820 GCA_964579445.1 uncultured Acinetobacter sp. | reverse complement strand
CTTTCTATAAACTCTTAATAGAGAAAAAGCCTGCATAAGCAGGCTTTTTTATATTGAGGATTACGAGATGTCAAATTTAAGACTAAAGTGAAGCCAAGTTAATGGTGTTTCTTCTCAATACCTTTATAAATTAAAGCGCCAATGACCGCACCAATAATTGGGGCAACCCAGAACACCCACAACTGACTTACTGCAGCAGTTTCTGCAAAGAAAGCCACGCCTGTACTACGCGCTGGGTTCACAGAGGTATTGGTCACGGGAATACTGATCAGATGGATCAAGGTTAAAGCCAAACCAATGGCAATAGGCGCAAAACCCGTAGGTGCACGTTTGTCGGTTGCACCCATAATGATGATTAAGAAAAATGCAGTCAGCACAATTTCAATCATAATCACAGAGCTTAGCGCATAACGACCTGGCGATAAATCAGCATAACCATTGCTGGCAAAACCGCCTGTACCCGTGAAGCCAGCTTGACCTTGGACAATCAGATAAAGCACAAATGCTGCCGCTACAGCACCGACCACTTGCGCCACAATGTAGGGAATCAGGTCTTTCGCATTAAAGCGTCCACCGACCCATAAACCTATGCTAACCGCAGGGTTGAAATGACCCCCTGAAATATGCCCGAGTGCATAGGCGGCAGTGAGCACGGTTAAACCAAATGCCAGTGACACGCCTGCGAAACCAATGCCTAATTCTGGAAATGCTGCTGCCAAAACCGCGCTACCACAGCCACCGAAGACCAGCCAGAATGTGCCTAAAAATTCTGCCAAATACTTATTCATTATTTTTCCTATTTTGTTATGTACTGAGTGATATAAAGTGATGTTTTGAAAATGAGCTTTTATTTATTTTGATGTGAGTAAATATTAAGCGATTTAAATAAAAAAGGTTAAAAAATGATGAAGTGTAATTTCATTTTAATTCGTCACTTATAGAACCTTTTAAGGTTTCAATTTAAGGTTTCAATTCTCCATTGCTGAGGTGTAGTCCCCATCCATTTTTTAAATGCGCGCTGAAATGCACTTTGTTCTGAGTAACTCAGCAGTAAAGCGATTTCCTGTAAGCTCAAATGGGGGTCATGTAAATACTGAATCGCAAGTACTTTACGCACGTCTTCAACACGTTTTTGAAAAGTACTCTGCTGCTGTTGTAAATGGCGCTGCAGTTGCCTGACAGACATTGATAAATGTTCAGCAATGCTTTCAATCTGATAATTATTTTTTTGAATGCCTATTAAAATAGCTTGCTGTAAGCGCTCATCTAACTGTGTACTGTTCGGAAGTTTGTCCAATAAGTCTTGAGCTTGCTGCATCAACAATTTTTGCAAAGTGGGATCTGCTTGATGAATAGGTGTATCTAAAAACTGTATAGGTAAAATAATTTGCACCGTTGGCTGTGAAAACTTAACTTTACAGTGAAAAAAACGCTCATAAGCCACCAAATTTTTCGGCGCAGGCGCGCGGAAATGGACTTCCGCAATCTCAACATTGTCTATTGCCAGATACATTCTCAAGAATTGTACTAAAAGCGCAATCGCAATTTCATCGGTCACTTGCGTGGTTAAGTGCGAGGGAAGTTTCTCCCAGCGTACCGCAATTGAATCGACTTGCATTTCAATTTTAAGTGGAGAGCCGTCATAAATGAGGCGATGATAGTCATGGTAACGGTGCAGCGCTTCAGCCAAGGTGTCACATGACAGCGCAATATAGGCAATAACACCTAAATGCTGAGGTTTCACATATTGAGCAATATCTAACCCTAAGGTCGAGCTTGGGCTTATTTGATTAATTTGATTCAGTAAGTCACGCCACAGGTTGAAATCGAAACGCTCAACATTTTGTAGCGTGAGCAAAGTGTCGGGAATCGTTATATGCTGAGTTTGGCAGTAGACATACAGTAACTGACCCAGTCCACCATAAACTGAACCTGTGTAATCCTTGAGTTGAGGCATTTGAGCGATCTTGTTATTGTTTTAGGGCGAAAGAAAAAATCTATTTAGTATTTTTAACATAATAAGTAAGCCATATTCAAGAGTTCTAAGGCAAGGACTGTGAGCTAAAACAAACGAATTTTATGCTTAAGTGATTTTAAAATGTCGTCATTGGTCAATAAATAAAATGATTCTCGTCAATGATCAAAACTCAAGCAGGATTATAGTGACAACAATAAACAGAAATAAAATAGAGGGAGTCGCACATGATTAAAGGATTTTTAACAGGATTGGTGTTTGCCAATGGTTTTGAATGGATTGCGCATAAATATATATTGCATGGTACACATCGGGCGGGACAAACGCGTTTTAGTCCTGTGCCGAGAAGTATGGAGTCTCACTGGGCACATCACAGAGAAGTGCGTAAAGCGCATTTTCATGATGTTGGCTATGTGGAAGGAGTATCGAATTGGCGTACCAAAAATGAAATGATCTCTTTAATTATAGTGGCGGGGGCTGCCAGTCTGGTTTTTTATCCTGTGTCCAAAGGGATGGTGGCTGCCGCATTGTATAGCGCTGGAAACTATTATTATATTCATCGCAGAGCACATTTAGAGCCTGATTGGGCAAAGCGCAAAATACCTTGGCATTATGATCATCATATGAACTCAAATCAGGATGCCAATTGGTGTGTGACCAAACCTTGGTTTGATTATGTGTTGGGAACGCGAGTCATCTCATCTGCCGAGTTAGCAGAGCAAAATCCGTTGGGTATTGCCTTACCTGAATTCATTTCGACTTGGCTTAATAAATCAGTCGATAGGTATTTTCCAGCGAAATGGGTGAAACCGCGCATATCTGCTTGAATCAATTTGGTTCAGCACTCAGCTTTGTAAAACGCTTGCTCAGCCAAATTGAGTTGGTTTTTGTCGTAAATAGTCAATAAAATGCGTGTAAATGGTCAATATTTTTAAATGTGCTGTCCATATAGTCAATCAGTATTCAGCATGATGGCGCAGCAATTCATGCTTTTAAGCGTAATAATTTGAGTAAAGTTTAGAATTTTAAATTGCATAATTTCTAGACCAAGCGCTGTAATTTTCTTGGTTTTTTGGAGCTTTCGGGCTCTTTTTTTTGTCTTATATTTTATCAAAATAAATGTCTGAGCTTGGCTGATGATGATTTTTTCAATAAATACTCAATAAATAAGAGTGCGATTTTTACACTCTTATTTATCAATGACAGATCAGAGATTTATCTCAAAAAGATCGATCACAGACGCATTTCAATGCCTTGATTGGCAAGGTATTCTTTTGCTTCTGGAATGGTATGTTGACCAAAGTGGAAAATAGAGGCTGCAAGTACCGCATCTGCACCCCCTTGTATAATGCCATCTGCCAAATGTTGTAAGCAGCCCACACCGCCAGATGCGATGGTTGGGATGGTCACGCGGTTATTAATTTGACGCATAAGTTTCAGGTCATACCCAGCTTTGGTACCATCAGCATCCATGGACGTAATCAGTAATTCGCCAGCGCCGTATTCGGCCATTTTTACTGCCCAATCAATCGCGTCAATACCGGTGGCTTTACGGCCACCATGGGTGAAAATTTCCCATTTATTATCGCGTGTTTTTTTCGCATCAATCGCAACCACAATACATTGTGCGCCAAAGCGTTGAGATGCTTCTTGTACAAATTCTGGATTAAATACGGCTGCGGAGTTAATACTGACTTTGTCTGCGCCTGCATTGAGGAGTAAGCGAATATCTTCTACTTTACGTACACCGCCACCAACTGTTAATGGAACAAACACGCTTTCAGCCATACGTTCCACTGTACGATAGGTAGTATCACGACCATTTGAAGTTGCAGTAATGTCCAAAAAGGTAATTTCATCGGCACCTTGTTCATTATAACGGCGCGCTACTTCAACTGGATCGCCTGCATCACGAATATCAAGAAATTGAACGCCTTTCACTACTCGACCGTTATCTACGTCGAGGCAAGGAATAATACGTTTAGCAAGCATAATTTTTTCCAAAAATAACAGCCGATTATGAAACTTCGCCACGAAGGTGCTACACCTTCATAGTAGGAGCGGGTATTCTATCAAAATTATGTAAGTTTTTTTGCAGGTTTTCTATGTCGGTTTATACCACTTTGACTTTAAAGGAAGTTCAGGATTTTGCAGCACCTTATGGATTGGAGGTGATTGACCTGATTCCCATTCAAGGCGGTATCCAAAATACCAATTATTTTTTGGTGTGCGCGGATGAAAAACAGTATGTATTGACTGTTTTTGAAGAGATGGATGAACATGGTGCAGATGAACTTGTGCCTGTACTTGAACATTTGGGGCAAAAAGGCTTAGCTGTGCCAGTGCCGTTACGCTTAAATGGTCGTGCAATTCAAAGCTTAAAGGATAAACCGGCACAAATTGCACCACGGTTAATCGGGCATCATCCTATGCCATCAACCCTTGAGCAAGCTGCTGCTATAGGTTCGGCACAAGCGCAAATTCATGTGGCGTTAAAAGACTTCCCGCTGGAACGTGCCGAATACCGTAACCATAGCTACTGGCGAAATGTGGCTAAAGCGATTCAACCAAGTTTAAACCCACCCGATAGCGTGCTTTTAAATAACCTATTGGGTTTATACGATGCGCTCACCGCCATGTACCCTGAGCGTCCAAAAGGGTTTATTCATTCGGATTTATTCCGTGACAATACTTTATTTGAGGGGAATCAGCTCAAAGGAATTTTAGATTTTTATGAGCTCAATAAAGATGAATGGTTGTTTGATATTGCAATTAGCATCAATGACTTTTGTACCGAATACCCAGACGTGCATTTGAATGAAGCCAAAGCGCAAGCATTCCTTGAGGCTTATGAAACAGTTCGCCCGCTGACTTCAGATGAAAAATCTTGCTTAGAGCTATATTTGGCAATGGCAGCGGGGCGTTTTTGGATGATGCGTTTACAAGTCGCGCAGAAAAATACAGAGCTTGGTCGCACCGGTGAGGATATTTTGCAGAAAAATCCTTTAGAAATGCGTAATATGCTGGTTGAACGCTTAAAATTTGTGACCGCTTAATTGCTAAGCTGCTTTAAAAGATAGGAATAGGAAACTCAATGCGCGATCAAGGTCGATTAGTAGAATGGTTTGATGATAAAGGCTATGGCTTTATTCAACCTGAGGATGGATCGAAGGGTCGCGTATTTTTGCATATCAAGGATTTTGCTCGTCCAGGGCCACGTCCAATTCTTGGCTGTGCTTTAGAATATCTGGTGCAATTGGATGGGCAGGGACGCTATAAAGCCAAACAAGTCACCTATTTAAAAGCTGCGCAAACGCAGAAAAATACGGCGAAACCAAAACCAACGCATTCGAAGAATCAAGCCAAAATGCAACCCATGCAAATCGGTATTATTATTTATATTATCGTGCTGGCAGGTCTGATGTTGGCAGGCTTGCTCAATAGTATTGTTCTATTGCTGATCAGTGTGATGAATGCGATTACTTACTGGATGTATGCGCAAGATAAAGAAGCGGCTCAAGCAGGAAATCGCCGTGTGCCTGAAAATACATTACATATTTTATCGGTACTGGGCGGTTGGCCTGCAGCTTGGCTTGCACAACAAAAACTGCGACATAAAACACAAAAACAACCGTTTCGTAAAATCTATTTCTGTACCATTATCTTTAATATTCTCATCATTTTGTGGCTCATCTCTCCATTAAACTCGATGGTGTTTTGAGTCTAGAGTGACATTTAAAAGGCATAATAATGAATTATTCAATTGACCGAGATTCCAATCGAAGCTTAACTTTAATTTTGTATGTGCTGTACATTATTGCAATTTTCTCAGCCGGTATTTTGGCTGTGATTGCACTCATCATTAACTATTTAAAACGAAGCAGTGTCAAAGGCTCTATTTTTGAGAGTCATTTTACGTGGCAAATTCGGACGTTTTGGTGGTATCTGATTTGGAATATCATTGCATTTATCCCCTTTCTTTTTTTATTCTTTACTGGTGAAAACCCAAATGCATTTGCAGGCGTTGCATTGGGTGCGACCACGTTTTGTGTGACTGTCATTGGTTTGTCTTGGATTTGGATTGTGTACCGTGCGATTCGAGGCATTATACGGTTAAATGATAATCAACCCATGTATCAATAAGTGGTTTAACAGTCTTCACTTTCAAGAAATTTTCAAACAATCTTTCAAACACTACTGTCTAATATAAAAAAATTTCAAATATAGAAATTAAAGGTTAAGAAAAAACGCCTATGATCATTGAACATGTACATCTAAAGATTAAGCCGAATCAAAGTGCAGATTTTGAAATCGCATTTCAGACGGCTAAAGGTATTATTGCGCCGATGCAAGGTTTGAATGCGGTTCAACTGATGAAGCATATTGAACAGCCAGATGCCTATATTTTGATGATTTTTTGGGATCGTTTAGAAGACCATACGGAAGGTTTTAGACAGTCTGAAGCCTACCAACAGTGGAAAGCCTTGTTGCATCCTTTCTATACGCCCATGCCAAAGGTTGAGTATTATCAACCTTGTATGATGTTAAAAATAAAATGAACGTGTAGAGAGGCTATTTTTTTGGAAAAATCTTGGTTTCCATTCACTTAAAATTACGCCAATGACCACACATATGCCGCCAAATAATGCCAGAGCAGGTAAGCGTTCACCTGCCATTCGACCAAAAAGGGCAGCCCAAACAGGCTCACCTGCATAAATAATAGCGGCTTGGGAAGGATCGACCTTTCGCTGTGCCCAGTTCATAACTAATTGAATGCAGGCACTGGCAATGCCTAGACCGACCAGTACGAAAATGAGTGGCCATTCAAAATTGGGTAATATGGTTTCTTCCAATATTGGCGCGAGCATAAAACAAAACAGCGATGCAAAAATCAGTTGCAACACTGTGACCCGCTGTAGATTGACCTGCGCTGCAAAATGGCTAATAAAAATAATCTCAAGTGCAATCGCAAACGAGCCAAACAATGTGATGGCTTGACCAAAATTCAGCTCAATAGCACCCATGCCATTTCCTGTTAAAAACACCAAACCGACAAAGGCAAAACATCCACCAATCCAGGTCATGAAGTAAGGTCTTTTTCGAAACAGTAGCCATAACAGAATGGGAACAAGCGGGACATACAGCGCCGTCAAAAAAGCTGATTCACTGCTACTAATACTTTGTAGGCCAATGGTTTGTGTACCATAGCCAATGGCAATTACAGCCCCAATACAGGCACCTGCCACAACTTCTTTGAGCGTAAAGCCTTTTAAATGCGACATTGAAATCAGCATGACGGCAATAGCAGCTGCAGCAAAGCGCAATCCGACAAACAGAATAGGGCTACTAAAATTAAGTCCATATTGCACTGTAATAAAGCTACCACCCCAAATGATGGTGATGAGTATCAGCGCGAGCTGTGGCGCTTTGGCATGTTGAAAGCGAGCGGAGAGAATAGACATGAAAAAATAAAAGAGCGGCAAAAATGAAAGTGCTAGTTTAAAGCAAAGCTAAAAAAAAGAGGTCATCAAGACCTCTTCTATATTGCTAAACGTGCTTCAAATTTTAAGGCAGCCTTTTAGATGGCTTGGTCATCCCACAGTGCTTGAGCTTCACGAAGGTTTAAAGTCCCTTCATAGATTGCACGACCCGTAATGGCACCCAAAATACCCGGCTGACCTTTGAGGTTGCGGACATCATCAAGGTTGGTTACACCGCCAGACGCGATTACTGGAAGTCCTGAATAGGTCGCAAGATTCACAGTTTGTTCGATGTTCACGCCTTGCATCATGCCATCACGTGCAATATCGGTATACACAATGCTCGACACGCCTGCATCTGCGAA
The DNA here is from genome assembly GCA_964579445.1 of uncultured Acinetobacter sp. GTDB lineage: Bacteria > Pseudomonadota > Gammaproteobacteria > Pseudomonadales > Moraxellaceae > Acinetobacter. The sequence continues at coordinate 15,000 of CAZOGM010000033.1, read as the reverse complement.
ACGTTTTGCAAGATCAGTGGCTTTGACATCAGTCACGTTAGCCCAGCCATTGGTTGCAACCATACCATTCATAGCATCAATGCCTACAATGATGTGACCTGCAAACTTACGGCATGCTTCTTCTACAAAACTTGGGTCTTGAACAGCTTTAGTGCCAATAATTACAAACGAAACGCCTGCATTTAAATAATGCTCGATGGTTTCAAGTGAGCGAATACCCCCGCCAATTTGAATAGGAAGTTCAGGCTGAGCACGTGCAATAGCTTCAACCACAGGCTTATGAATAGGTGTGCCTGCGAAAGCACCATTGAGATCGACCAGATGTAAGCGGCGTGCGCCTTCATTCACCCAATGCTGTGCTGTTGCGACTGGATCATCTGAAAATACAGTATCGTCTTCCATTCGACCTTGTTTTAAACGGACACATTTACCATCTTTCAGGTCAATTGCAGGGATGATCAGCATGCTTTCGCTCCTTGCCTCATTCTCATTGAATTTAATGACTCTAATCTTAGCAAATAAAAGGTGAATCGCTAAACGCAATTGTGCAAATTGGTAAAATTAAACCGCTGTATGATTACGGCGGTTTAAAGGGGGGGCGCTGCTTATTTTATGCGGTTATGACAAGATTAAAGAATTCTAGTTCTTATATTTTATCAATCTACCTTATATTTTTTTCCACAGCCTTTTTTAAATATCTCAAAAATATATTTGGGATTAAACATAAGGCTGGTTCTGATTTAAAGGATTGAGTAAGTCAATTTGGCTGATCTGCGTACCGAGGTCATAGATACCTTGGTTTATGCCTTGTACAGTTTGACCGACTTGACTCACTACATCGCCTAGCACAGGAAGCTCGCTCACCACGTCTGTCACTGGAACCAAATCATTGAGTAGATTCTCAAGCGTACCTGATGCATCTTGAACTACACCGCCAAGACTCGCTGTGGGATCTGACAGTAAACCACTTACCAATTCAGTTGGATTGATACTGCCCACGTATTGACCTGTTTCTGCGACAAAACCAATCAGGTTCGACGTGGTTTGATTGGCGGCATTTAAAATACCCTCCAGCCCTGGTAAGTCACTGATGAGACCCGTGATGGGAGATGCCAAACCGGATACCTGCTGTAAGACATCTGCGGTATCTGTCATGGTTTGTCCTACGGTTGAGGTTACGCCGTTTAGTGCTGTAGTTACTCCACCGAGTAAGTCACCTTGAGAGAGATCACTGGCAATTGCGTCTAAACCATTACCTAAATTGTTCAATATATTCGATTTAAGATCTAATACAGCATCAACTGTGTCACCCACAACAGGCAGTTGAGTCAATTGTTCAGTTATCGGATTTGTGATTGCACCGAGCGTTTCAACGACACCATCAATCACATTACTGACAGTTTCAACAACCAAACCGACCGCTTTACTGATGCCTTGAAATGCTAAGCTCAGTACACCGCTTATTTTTCCAGTAAACAGACTAAACATATGCAAATTTCTCCAGATTAATTTTTTGATGATTTCGAATCAACATTGAAATCAATTGTTTTGATGGTGCGTTTATTGTTAGAGCGTTTAGATAATTAACAAATAAAACGAGATACGACAAACAGATTAAAGTGGTAATTTTCAACTAAAATTTGATTTTTATTTGGAATATGAAAGAGATATAAAAATTTTTGTCATTTTTCTTTAATTGTTAATTATTGTTATTAAAAACAGTGATTTATTTTGATTTTAATGGTGCAATATTTTATTTTTGTCGCGTGTGAATGCAAAACAAATTCCCTGTAAAAATCATGGAATTTATATTGTGAGATTGGTGTCATTTTATTTAAATTAAACGGTGTTTTATATCACATTTTAAGGTGGCAGATTTTGGTGCTATTTTCATTTACTTAATCTTACATTTGAGTGCCTCATGTAGCACAAATGAATTTTAGTGTGACATCGTATGAACCTGAACCCAGTATATTTTAAACGGGTTACTGATCAGGCTTTAAACCGAATTGAGTTAAAATAATGGGATCGAGCACTTTTAATTCCAACAGCTTTTCAAAGATGAGCACAGGGGCGTAAGCATCAGCTGCTGCATAGAAAATTTGCTCTGTACTTAAGTGTTGCTTTGACCAATTTGAAGTACTGATTTTTTTATTTTTTTGAAAATGAACTTGAAACAATAGCGCCATGGCATTTTTCACACCCAGTGGATTTTTTATCCCAAATGCAGAAAATGCTTTTGCGAGATCAAGACTACTATTTAGCTCAATGCCTTTTTTTCGAAATAAGTGCGCGTCATTTTTTAAACCAAAACCGACTTTGATCTGAGCGGGGTTGGACAGAATGGGTTTTAGAAATTCTATAGTTTCATTATTGACCTGAAACAAGTAGGCTTTTTCAGCCGTTGCCAATTGAATCAGATGAGGGCCTGTAGATATTTCACCTTTGGTAAAGGTGGGTTTTGATTCAGTATCAAACCCTAAGAGAGTGGCTGTCTTAATCTCAGTTTCAATATTTTGGCATTGTTCTCTTGAAGAGATGACCAGTATATGTTCAGGAGGCAGGTTTTTAAAACGTGGATAACCACGAATGTCTTCAGGACTGGGGAGAGTATATTCAATGGGTGAATTTTGATGAGAAAGCAGCACAGCACGACTTTTGAATGATTTGAACGCTAATGTTATAGCAATAAACAGGGGTATAGTGATAGCTTTAATAGAACAACTTAAGGCAATGTCGGGTGTAGAACATGACAAATCAGGATGATGACTTATTTAGTGAAGGTGCAAAAAGGATTAAGCAACTCATTAAAGATAAAAATATCAAGCCTACGGATATTGTAAATGCTTTAGGCGTTTCTAAAGACACGGTGTCTAAATGGGTACAAGAGTCAGCGACGCCGAATGCTCAAAGCTTGATTGAGCTGGCGAAGCTGCTGAGCGTGACTGAACGCTGGATTGCAGAGAGTAAAATTGCTAAGAAAACTGAAAGCTCAAAAGAGAATAAAACCGATATTTCACTGACTGAAGCAAGCCCTGATCAATTAATTGCAGAGTTAAAATCTCGCTATGCCGCACTGAATTTAAAAGCTGAGATTAAAATTAGTGTTGAACCAATTGCAGGTGGATTTGTCTCAAAGGATGGTTTTGAAGATTAAAAAAACCCATCTGATGATGGGCTGTTTTAATTACTCTGGGGAAGATTCGTTATAAAGTTGCTGAAGCTGAGCCTGTTGGGCACGTTCAACATAGCTTTGGTACGCAGGAATGGAAATAGCGGCCAATACACCTACTAATGGAATCATTAAAATATAAAGCCACCCGACTATTTTTTCCCAACCTAAGGTGATTCGTGGTGCACCAAAATTATTGCTTCCCGCATCTCCTTTAGCAAATATGAGATATAAAGCGAATACAACGTTTAATACGGGAACAAACATCAATAATGATAACCAACCTGAATGATTGCGATCATGCAAACGGCGGATCATAAAAACAATAGAAAAATAAATAAATGCAATATAAAGGATCGCTGCAATGATAATAGCTACAATAGAGATACTTTCAGGATTTTGTGGATCTATAATAGAGCCAAATATTGCGAACAAAACAAAGGCAATTATCATGAAAATAATAGAGCTGATAAATAGCCATGCAAGATAAGATAAACGACCAAAACGTCCTGATACGCGCGTTGGCTTGTCTATAGGGAAGGGTTGATTCATTTTTAATTAACCTTTGTAAGAGTTTTAAGTTTTAAACATTTTTTTTAATTTATTGCCCTATAGATCATAGCAAACTTATTTTTTTAAACCTAGAAGCTATTTTTACATAAGAAAAAGCCCACCGAAGTGGGCTTTCATACAACGTTAAATTTTCCATTCCACGAAGTTTTTAAGCAGTTGTAGACCTGCTGTATGACTTTTTTCTGGATGGAATTGAGTCGCAAATAAATTATCTTGATGAATCGCAGTACAAAAATCCATACCGTAAGCACATGTCGCTGCGATTAAGTCGGTGTTTTTAGGTTCAACATAGAAGCTATGAACAAAGTAAAAGCGCGCATCTTGCTCGATATCCTTCCACATTGGATGACTTGGATCTGCTTGATGTACTTGATTCCAGCCCATATGTGGCACTTTTAAACCAGCCATTTCAGGAAAATGCTTTACCGTTCCTTCAAAAATGCCTAAGGCCTCTGCACCACCATTTTCTTCAGAACGCTGCATTAAGGCTTGCATACCGACACAGATTGCTAGAACAGGTTTGTTAAAGACTGCATTACGCACAACCTCATCAATGCCAGCTTCATGCATACCCCGCATACAGTCACGCATTGCGCCGACACCCGGAAAAACAATTTTGTCTGCTTGTGCGATCAGTTTCGGATCATTGGTCACATCGACTGTAGCACCCACATGCTCTAAAGCTTTTGCGGCAGAGTGCAAATTTCCCATACCATAATCAAGAAGGGCAATACGGGTCATTACAAACTACCTTTGGTTGAAGCCACAGTGTTTTCAGCGCGTGGATCAATTTCACATGCCATACGAAGCGCGCGTGCAAATGCTTTAAACGTACATTCAATTTGGTGATGGCTGTTTTTGCCTTTCAAATTGTCAATGTGCAGGGTCATGAGTGAGTGATTAACAAAACCTTGGAAAAATTCTGAAAATAAATCCACATCAAAAGTACCAATGCGTGCACGAGTAAACGGAATATCCATCCATAACCCAGGACGACCAGAAAGATCGACCACAACACGGCTCAGTGCTTCATCTAGCGGTGCATAGAAATGACCATAACGCTTTAGACCTTTTTTATCACCTAAGGCTTGAGCAAAAGCCTGCCCCAGCGTAATACCGCAGTCTTCAACTGTATGGTGATCATCAATGTCCAAATCACCATCACAATGAATATCAATATCAAATAAACCATGACGCTTGATTTGATCGATCATATGGTCTAAAAATGGAACACCAGTATTGAGGGTGCCTTGACCCGTACCATCAAGATTCACACGAACTCGAATTTTGGTTTCGTTCGTGTTTCTTACCACTTCACTGATACGTTGCGTCATAGACACGTTCCTCAAAAACGTTAAAAATGATGAATGTAGATACTTCGTTGTGACGAAAGCCACAGCATATTAGATTGCTCAGGAGGGTTAATCAATGCCTATTACCGTACATGCGAAAACTTCGATTCAAAATCAAGACGTTCGCGAACAGCTTGAGCGTTTATATGACACCAGTCCCGAGTTTGGCGATGGTCAAGATGCCATAGAGCAACTGGAGCAAAACCTTGCTCAGTATACAATACTTTATACCGCAGAATTTAATACAAAAATCATTGGCGCAATCTGGGCCACGGGTCAGGGGGACAGCCGAACACTGGAAAATATAGTGGTACATCCAGCCAATCGTGGACGCGGTGTTGCTGAGCGATTGGTCGGTGAAGTGTGTCGCATGGAAGAAGATAAAGGTGTGAAAAAATTTGAACCAGGATGTGGTGCGATTCACCGCTGTTTAATGAGTTTGGAAAAAATCTAAATTCAGCTTGTATTGATCTTGGAGCCGAAACCACTGGTCAGTCCCACTGGTTTTTCCAGAAGGCTTCTAGATTTGCTTTTTTTAAGCGATTATTTTAAATAAACAGCCGAAATTGATTTAAAAATAAGCATTTGCACAAAATTGTGTAAAACAGACTTGACGATATCCCGCTGAAACTGTTTAATACGCGTCATCGGCGTGATAGCTCAGTAGGTAGAGCAACGGATTGAAAATCCGTGTGTCCCCAGTTCGATCCTGGGTCTCGCCACCATATTCAAAATCTTTTAAAGATTTCAATCTCTGATCATATCAGAGATTTTTTTTGGGTAAAATTTGCTCGAACGAATAAAATAAGCGTGAATGTTATTGACTAATAAGCGCAGTTACGGCTTAATACACGGCATCGGCGTGATAGCTCAGTAGGTAGAGCAACGGATTGAAAATCCGTGTGTCCCC
>CAZOGM010000033.1:0-8893 GCA_964579445.1 uncultured Acinetobacter sp. | reverse complement strand
CATCGGCGTGATAGCTCAGTAGGTAGAGCAACGGATTGAAAATCCGTGTGTCCCCAGTTCGATCCTGGGTCTCGCCACCATATTCAAAAAACCTCAAATGTATGTTTGGGGTTTTTTTATGGGTGAAATTTCAATAACTCGCAATTTAAGTGAAGCGTAAAGGGGGTATAGCCTTTTAATGAGCTCATTTTATATATGAAAAATTAGAATAAATAATCTGAAAATTGAACTGCGCTTTTTTGTATTGTTAGACACCTTTAACTTTTTGAAAATTTTAAACCGTGTAAAGTAATGGTTATAACAACAAGAACGAAAAACAATGAAAGATTTATTCTCAGACTCAAGTGTCTTGTATCATCAAGCGAGGCCGACTTACCCACATCAAGTCGTTGAAGAAATATTGAAACATGTGCCTTCAAGACAGTTTGCTTGGGATTGTGGTGCAGGTTCAGGTCAATTTACCCAGCTTTTGGCACCTTATTTTGAACAGATTGTGGCAACAGACTTGAGTTCCCAACAACTCAATCAAGCCCCTTATTTTGAAAATGTCAGTTATCAAATACAGCAGGCTGAACAGACTTCATTTGCAGAGCTAAGTTTTGATTTGATTACGGTTGCACAAGCGATTCATTGGTTTAACTTTGATGAATTTTATAAAGAGGTCAAAAGAACCTTAAAACAGGATGGGGTTTTGGCGGTAATTGGCTATGGCTTGGTTCAAACTGAAGACGTGGAACTCAATGGCTTGATTCACCATTTATATCGAGATATTTTGGGTGATTATTGGGATGCTGAGCGTAAGCATGTGGATCTGTCCTATCAGAGCATTCCATTTCCTTTTGATGAAGTTGCGTCACCGCATTTTGATATGTCGCTACAGTGGTCGGTAACGCAGTTTTTGGCATATCTAAATACGTGGACGGGACTCAAACATCACCGTAGTCAAAACGCTGCTGCTGACTATATCGATCCATTGAAACCCATTATTGATTATTTAAAAAACAAAAATGTCGATGTTGATATTCACTTTCCGATTTTTATGAGAATTGGACGATCACAGTTCAAATCCCATAAACAAAACTATGTCTATCATCCGACCAAGATCATGTCTATTTTTAAACGAGTTTCAATGGGCTTAAAGGCATATATGATCGCATAAATTTAAAGTTCATTATTTTTGATTTTTGATCAGAAACTTGGCTAATTAAACCCCCCTCAATTTCTTCATGGACTCGTTGATCATAAAAGCTCTTCAGGGCAATCTTTTCTTTGCGTATAAGAGCTTGTAGCATGAAGCACAAGAGGACAACCAAACATTTCTCTAATTTGTTGTATGAGCGCTGTTGCTGTGCCATTACGTTGATGATGCACTGCCAAATAATTCACCCAACCACGATGACTGTCATAACCGCCTATAAGGGTGGTCATCAGTTGTTGATCTTTGATTGCAGCTAAAAACAGTCCATCTTTTTGCGCCACTTTTCTAAAAATAGCAATTCTAGGATGGATTTACGGCCGAATTAAATTGAACAATGCTCTAGACGTAATGATGTCTTCTAGCTCAGAAATTCAATAAACACGAATAATGAATAAGATGGCTGGAAATATTGTGTCTCTTGTTATTTTGAGATTAAACCATTTTTGTATATTTGGTACGCATGTTTATGGGGCTTAAGACAGTAAGGGTAGAAACATGAATAGGAATATGAAAAAGGTTAATTTCATGGATTAGATCTATTGGCTATATGACGTGTTTGATACTATTTTTAAATGACATAAAAAAACGTCCCGAAGGACGTTTGTTATGGACTCAATTACGCAGTTTTAGCTGCAGGTTGAGTTGCAAGCATTTGACCTTGTGCCTCAAAATTTGCATGCCAAGACAACGCTTCATTTAGAAGATGCGGCGTTTGACCACCACGTTCACAAGCGCGTGTGAAGTAATCATTCAATGCATCGCGGTACATAGGGTGAGCACAGTTATCAATAATCGCACGAGCGCGTTCACGTGGTGCAAGACCGCGTAGGTCAGCAAGACCTTGCTCTGTCACCAATACATCTACGTCATGACCTGTGTGGTCAACATGAGATGCAAATGGCACCACAGATGAAATGTCGCCGCCTTTGGCAATTGATTTGGTTACAAAGATCGCAATGTGAGCATTACGGGCGAAGTCACCTGAACCCCCAATACCATTCATCATTTTGGTACCGCATACATGTGTTGAGTTTACATTGCCGTAAATATCAAACTCAAGCGCAGTGTTAATACCAATAATACCTAAGCGACGTACAATCTCAGGGTGGTTTGATATTTCTTGTGGGCGGAGTACAAGTTTGTCTTTATATGCTTCAATGTTGTTAAATACTTTTTCGCCATATTTAGCAGAAAGCGTAATAGAGCTTCCTGACGCAAATTTCATTTTACCCGCATCAATCAACTCAAACGTACAGTCTTGAAGAACTTCAGAATACATGATCAAGTCTTCAAAGTTTGAATCTTTAAGACCCGTTAAAACTGCATTGGCAATAGAACCAATACCTGCTTGTAATGGACCTAAGCTTCTTGGTAAGCGATCTTCAGCCACTTCTTTTTCAAAGAATGCGATCAAATGATTCGCAATACCTTGAGTCTCATCATCTGGTTCAGTGACTGTTGATGGTGAGTCATGAAGTTCACTGTTAATCACGATACCGACAATTTTAGACGGATCGATGTTAATCGCTTGCGTACCAATACGCTCATCTACTTCAGTCAATGGAATCGGCTGACGAGTAGGACGATATGACGGGATATAAATATCGTGTAAGCCTTCAAATGCAGGGCTTAAGTTGGTGTTGATTTCAACAATTACTTTATCAGCAAAAATAGCGAAACTTGCAGAGTTACCTACAGAGGTGGTTGGAATAATGCCACCATCTTCAGTGATTGCAACAGCTTCAATAATTGCGATATCTGGTTTTTTCAATTGCTTGTTACGCATTTGTTCAACGGTTTCAGACAAATGCTGATCGATGAACATCACTTCGCCTTTGTTAATGGCTTTACGTAAGGTGTTGTCTACTTGGAATGGAAGACGACGTGCCAATACACCTGCTTCTACCAATTTTTTGTCTAGATCATTACCTAAAGACGCACCGGTAATTAGGGTGATTTTAAGTGGGTTGGTATGCGCACGTTTAACCAATGCCAACGGAACAGCCTTTGCTTCACCGGCACGAGTAAAACCACTCATACCTACAGTCATGCCATCTTCAATAAAAGCAGATGCATCTTCTGCGCTGATGACTTTACCGTGAAGTGATGCTAAACGGATACGATCTAAAGACATGGTTTACTCTCTTGATATTCTGGATCTGGCACCGATTGTACCGATCACGAGGCACATTGTGCATACCTGTTAGGCTAAGGTCTAATTTTTTCATGAAATGTGGGTATAAGAATTATTTATGTTTTTTAAGTATTTGATATTAAATATTTTAAATGCTACTGCGTAATGATTAAACAAAATCAAATGTTCAATAATCAATCAAAGTTAAAAGCGATCGGAGAAGGTTTGCTTAAGTTTTTCTAGGGTGCTATTGTTCGAAATTTCAACAGCTTGAGTCTCTGTAAGGGGGAGGGAAATGATCGCTTCGAGTCCACCTTCGGCACGATTATGAATAATCAGCTCGCCTTGATGTAAATCGACAATTCGTTTCACAATAGCCAAACCCAGTCCACTGCCTTGAATGGTTCGAGCTTCATTGCCGCGAACGAAGGGTTGCATCAGTGCTTCTATCTGATCTTCTGGAATGCCTTCACCATGATCTGCAACGCTAATTTTGATCAACTGGTCTTCAATATGTGCAGAAATTTCAATCGGCTCTGCTCCATAACGCTTAGCGTTATTAATTAAATTGCCAATTAAACGCTTTAAAGACAGTGTGCGTGCTGAAATAAGCGGTAGCTCTTGCGCTGTAAATCGAATATCTAAGGGCTTAAACTGAATGATTAATTCTTGCAATACTGTATTTAGATTGGTCTGTTGAGGCTCTTCGTCAGAACCATCGCGCATATAGGAGATAAACTGATTCAAAATCGCATCCATATCTTCGACATCATAAATCAGACCTTCTTTTAAAAAGTCATCATCTGGCATCATTTCGGCACTTAAACGAATACGGGTGAGCGGTGTACGCAAGTCATGTGAAATTCCAGCAAGCATGATTTGACGATCGCGTTCTGTCTGCTCCAAAGTATAAATCATGTGATTAAATGCTTGGTTGACTTGACGGATTTCAAGTGGACCGTGGTTGGTCTCTAAATATGGGGCTTTACCTGTTTTACTATAATTATTGGCGGCATTTTGTAGACGACGCAAAGGGCGGTTCAGCTGACGTACCAACGTCAAAATAATGGCCGCTGAAATAAGTGGTACACCCAAGAGCCATGCCAAAATCAGCTCAGGGCTATAGTTGGCATAGGTTTTTAACGGCTCTTGTACCCAGTTACCCTTCATTTCTGGAGTTTGAATCCAAATGCGAGGGCTGGGTTTAAACTGAAAATAAACCGTGACATTCGGTACATCGAGTTCTTTAACCAGTTTTTCTTCAATCTGATTGGTAAAAAACTCAGCTATAAATTTTTCACGTTGATTCGGATATTCCTTCGGGTCAGTAACGTACTCAATCCCGACACGTTGTTTTAGCCATTGGTCTGTATCGAGTTCTTGTCCGCCATGGAATATTTTAAGTTGGGGGTTGTTAATGATTTCAAGTTCAACTGCAAGATAGCGTGCATGCTGCTGAATTTCAGGCAAGTACAGCGTTTTCCAAAAAAACCATAGCGACATAAATAGGCTAAAAAACACCACAAAAAGCACCAATACTGTGGTGCGCATTGCTGCTGAGCGTGGTTTGATTTTATCTAGAAAGCGTTCCCACTTGGTCCGTTTCCTTTCGGAGTAGGTTTCAAAGTCATTGAATTTTTGTGGGTCAACGGGTTCTAGTTTCACACCTTATTCCTGTGAGATTTTATAGAAGAATTTGTATGGTGGAATCTTAAAGCTATAGATTCAATTGGAGGAGCTTGTTGTATTGCTTTTTTAGAAAAAGTAATCAAAAAACTTTGCCATTCGCTGAAATCACCAAAAATTTACGAGGCTTCTGGTTATGCTCAGCTCAAGCAAGCAGCAACGAATGGCACTTACGCGAATCAAATAGGGGATCTGATTTGCGTTAAAGTTTGAAGTTACTCTGCACCATCTGGAACAAACACATAACCTACGCCCCAAACTGTTTGAATATAACGTGCTCGAGCAGGGTTTTCTTCAATTAGACGACGAAGACGAGATACTTGAACGTCAATTGAACGCTCCATGGCACCCCATTCACGACCACGGGCTAAATTCATCAGCTTGTCACGGGTGAGAGGTTCACGTGGATGCTGTACCAATGCTTTAAGTACCGCAAATTCACCTGTGGTTAAAGTGACGACTTGACCTTCGCGAGTCAGAGTACGTGTAGACAAGTCCAGTGACCATGGACCAAACGACACTACTTCTACATTTTGACTCGGTGCGCCTGGTATTTCACGAACTTGACGGCGAAGTACAGCACGAATACGTGCCAATAACTCATTTGGATTAAATGGTTTTGGCAAATAATCATCTGCGCCTGCTTCTAGACCCGCAATCCGATCTGAATCACTACCACGCGCCGTGAGCATAATAATTGGCGTATCGATATTTGAATTGCGTAAACGACGGCAAATACTTAGACCATCTTCAACGGGCAACATAAAATCGAGCACAATCAGTGAGAACAACTCACGTTGTAATAAACGATCCATTTGTGTCGCGTCATGTGCCGTCTTAACCACAAAACCTTTGTCTTCTAAAAAGCGCTGCAAAAGGGTACGTAAACGCACATCATCATCGACAACCAAAATGCGTTCGACTCGGTCAGTTTCATTGTGTACAACATCTGTATTTTCAGCAGGTACAACCAAACTCATGATGCACTCCCTTAAAGTTGTATTTATAAATATTCGTTAGTCTCAGTATAAAGCCTAAGTTCTTGTTAAGACTATGTATCAATTTGCTCAAAATTACAATTTTAACCGTGCTTTGAAACCAAATAACAACATCTTCAAAAGGGCTTTACATTCATTTATGTTTATAAAGAATCAAGCATTGGTTTGGCAATCTAAAAGCCATGAAATATTACATTAAATAGATGTTTCTTTTTAAGAATTGGTTTTAATGATGATTAAAAGTACAGCTTGAAGGAAAATGACTAGATTTTTAGTTTTTCTTTGATTTTAGAAAAAAATAAATCAATTTTAAATGACATAAAATGATTTTCTGCTTTTACTATGAAACTGTGATAAATCAATGCTCAGTCGTAAATTTAATGCTGAAAAATTCCTAAAAAAATAGTTTTATCAAAATTTCCATTGTAAATATTCAAAACAACTGTGGATTTTATGGTCTCGGTCTTTATAATCACTAACTTTTAGTCCTTATCCTTGTGGAATTTAACACGATGACTGACTTAGTTCAGCAGTTGGCAAGTGAACTTGCCGTACGTCCAAACCAAGTAGAAGCTGCCATTAAGCTGATTGATGAAGGTTCTAGTGTTCCATTTATCGCACGTTACCGTAAAGAAGTAACGCAGGGCTTAGACGATACGCAATTACGCCAGCTCGATACGCGCTTAACGTATTTACGTGATTTATTTGAACGCCGTGAGAAAGTTCTTGAGTCATTGAAAGAACAAGATAAATTGTCAGATGATTTATTGGCACGCATTAATGCTGTTGAAACCAAGAATGCATTAGAAGAAATTTACGCACCGTACCGCCCTAAACGTACCAGTAAATCATTCAAAGCAAAAGAAGCGGGCTTAGGTCCAATTGCGGCCAAAATTCTTGCTGAAAATGTAGAGCCTACTGAAGCATTGGCAGGTTTTAGTCATGAAGACTATGCAGACCTTGAAAGCCAGCTTGATGCTATTCAGCACATCATCATTGATGAGTGGGCGCAAAATATTGGCTTGACCACTGAACTAAAATCTATATTTGCCAAAACAGCGGTACTTAAAAGCTTAGTGGCAAGTGATGAGAAAAAAGAAGTCGGTAAGAAATTCCGTGATTACTTCGATTTCTCTGAAAACTTAAATAAAGTGCCTTCACATCGTTTACTTGCGATGTTACGTGGTCGTCAAGAAAACGTATTGGGTCTAAAAGTAGAAGGTCAAGACGATGCGCCACTTGCACGAATTGAAACTGAATACTCAATTGAAACAGTTCAGCCACAAGCACGCCAAGATTTCTTAAAGCAAACAGCAAAATTGTTTTGGCTGGGTAAAGTTCGTCCGCAAATCGAACATTCGCTACTGACTGAAAAGCGTTTACATGCTGAAGCTGAAGCAATGGATGTATTTGCTGAGAATTTGCGTCATTTATTATTGTCTGCTCCTGCGGGTGCACGCACGACTTTGGGTGTTGACCCTGGTATTCGTACGGGTGTGAAATTGGCTGTAGTTAATGCATCGGGTGATGTATTGGCGCATAGCACCATTTATCCATTTGCACCGAAAGAAGACAAAGCCGGTTCACTGGCTGAACTTGAACGTTTATGCCGTGAGTTCAATGTCGATTTGGTTGCCATTGGTAATGGTACTGCAAGCCGTGAAACTGAAAGCTTAGTTGCTGAAATGATGGCTGCACATACAGACCTTAAATTGACGCGTGTTTCTGTATCAGAAGCGGGTGCATCAGTTTATTCAGCGTCAGAACTTGCATCAAATGAGCTGCCTGATTTAGATGTTTCAATTCGTGGTGCAGTGTCTATTGCACGTCGTTTACAAGATCCACTTGCGGAACTTGTAAAAATTGATCCAAAATCAATTGGTGTGGGTCAGTATCAACATGATGTAAACCAAACAGGCCTAGCAAAAATGCTTGAGACTGTGGTTGAAGACTGTGTGAACTCAGTGGGTGTTGATGTTAATACTGCGTCATCTGCAATTTTGGGTTATATCGCGGGTTTGAACAAATCGATTGCTCAGCAAATTGTTGACTTCCGTAAAGAACATGGTCGTTTTGATAACCGTCAAGCACTTAAAAATGTACCACGTTTAGGCGAGCGTACTTTTGAACAAGCCGCAGGGTTCTTGCGTATTCAAGATGGTTCAGAGCCACTGGATGCGTCTGCTGTTCATCCTGAATCTTATGCACTTGTAAGCAAGATTGTGGAAGCGAAAGCGACAACTGTAAAAGATATCATTGGTAATACTGAAATCATTCGCCAAGTGAATGCTGAAGAATTTGCTGATGAACAATATGGTTTACCTACCATTAAAGATGTTCTTGCTGAACTTGAAAAACCGGGTCGTGATCCACGTCCTGAGTTCCGTACCGCGAAATTCCGCGAAGACATCACGGATGTTAAACAACTGACAGAAGGTTTACAGCTTGAAGGTGTGATCACCAATGTGACCAACTTCGGTGCCTTTGTTGATGTTGGTGTTCATCAAGATGGTCTGGTGCATATTTCTGAACTTGCCAATGAGTTTGTATCGGACCCACATAAAATTGTGAAGCCGGGTCAAATTGTTCAAGTACGCGTATTACAAGTCGATGCTGAACGTAATCGTGTGAACTTGTCTATGCGTCCAGAAGGTTCTGAAGCACCTGCCAAGGCACCGCGTCAGCCACGTCGTGAGCCTGCAAATGGGGAACAGCGTACTGAACGTAAGCCACAGGCGAAACGTCCTCAGCAAGCACGCCCACAAGGGGATCGTCCGCAAGCGAACAAAAAGCCCCAATCGTCTAAACCTCAAGAAGCAAAAATTGGTGGTTTGGGTGCATTGTTACTTCAAGCAGGGATTAAAGGTTCGAAGTAAT
>CAZOGM010000032.1:14739-27235 GCA_964579445.1 uncultured Acinetobacter sp. | reverse complement strand
ATTTGAATCATTTACCATGCTGAATTTTCGTTTTTCCATGAGGATTAATCTGAGCAAGTTGACTTTCTGAACTAACAATTGCAAAAGCCTAAATTAAAATTGTTTTAAAGAGCCTCCGTAAAGGGGCTTTCTTATGTTATAACCAAATAATTCTAATAAGATTTTCCAAATATGAATGAAGAAAAACCGAATAGTAGAAATATACCATTACCTATACAGAGAGAAGTTAGAGAAAGGTGTGGGTTTGGATGTGTTATGTGTGGAATGCCATTATATGAATATGAGCATATGGAAGAATGGGCTTTAGTTAAGCGTCATATTGCTAATGAAATAACTTTACTTTGCGATCATCATCATCGTGAAAAAACTAACGGATTATTACCGAAAGAAGTTGTTAGAAAAGCTAATAAAGATCCCTTTAATCTAAGAGAGGGGATATCTAAGCCTTACTTATTGCATTTTTCTGGTGATGAAGCGATCGTCGAAATAGGAGGGAATACTTTTAGTTGTACAGATCAAGGCTATGGTACAGCAATGATACCTATTAGTGTTGACGGGATACCATTAATTGGATTGATATTGGCTGATGGGCATTTTTTACTAAATCTAGTAATTTTTAATGAATACAATTCACCAGTTCTTCATATTAAAAACAATCAATTAATTTTTAAACCTGTTGCATGGGATATTCAATTAGTAGGTACAGTCCTTACTGTGCGTGAAAACCATCGAAAAATTTTGATAGAAATAGAGTTTTGTCCTCCTAATAAAGTGATATTTAAAAGAGGAAGATTTCTGCGCAATGGAGTAGAAATTTTAGTTCGACCTACTAATATTTTCATAACTAATAACAGGACGATTATTAGAGGTTGTAGTGCTATTAATTGTTTGGGCGGGTTAATTATTGGACATCATGAAAAACCGATAGGTGGTTTTTTTGCTTTGGATGGAATCAGTAGGTATTTAGGTTCAAATAAAGAAGCATTAAAATTTGAGAAAGAATCCTTATATGGAAGTGATGTATAGTAAGAAGTTAAGTAATTTAGCTTGAGAACAATATTATGAAACTCAACTCATTCTCCCCAATCCCTGAAGATGATGAAGAGCTGCATCTTCCTGAACTTGTATATTGGGCATCGTTAGGCGAAGTCGAAGAAGTCGAAAAAGTTTTAGCGCAAGGCGTAGATGTGAATCAAACCGACGACGAAGGCTATAGCGCCCTGCAAGCAGCGGCTGAAAATGGCTATCTTGATGTGGTGAAACTACTTGTGGCTAAAGGTGCAAACGTCAACTACAAAGGCGAGTACACTGCTTTGCAACTTGCTGAAATGGCAGACAATACAGAAGTTGTAGCATATCTAAAACAATTCTAAAATTTTAAGATTTTTCTAAATTATTGAATTTCAAATAAAGAAAAGCCCATCATCCTGATGGGCTTTTCTTCGTATCGGGTTTTACTAAGTCTGACTCCTGTCTAACTTCACACTCCTGATGTACAAACATATTATTGTTGTTTTTCGTTTGGGAAACATCCTGCTTCCTGATAACTAAATATTATCCAACCTTATTTGTGATGAATAGCAGACAAGAGAGGCTTTTGATGTAAGCATTGGCGTACAAAATTCCCTAAGTGCCTAATTCTTCTACAATAGCATGATTAAAAGCTGAAATATCATCTGGATTACGTGAGGTAATTAGTGGCCAACCGCCTGTATTACAGCGATGCACTTCTTCATCTACCCATTTTCCGCCTGCATTTTGCAAATCAAGCTTGATACTGTGGTAAGACGTCAGATTTTTATCCTTAATGCGCTCAGCGTTAATCAATACCCATGGAGCATGACAAATTGCTGCGATCGGCTTTTGATTGTCAGTAAAATATTGAATAATTTTAAGCGCATCTTCATTAATCCGAAGTGTGTCAGCATTTACTGTTCCACCTGGAATCACCAAAATATCATAATCCTCATAGGATACTTGAGATAGGGTGGTATTTGGCGTGTAGCGGGTTGCAGGGTCTTTGTCAGATTTTACCGTTTGAACATCATCTGAAGTTTCTGCAGCATGAATCACTTCAATCCCTTTGGATTGTAGGTATGTGAGGGGTTTAATCAATTCATCTTGTTCAATACCTTGATTTGACGTAATAAATAGTGCTTTTTTAGACATGTTTATCACCATAGTTTTAAGGGGTTGGGTTTTAACTTAACAATTTAATCCTCTTTGCTATGTAGCCTTTTCGATGTGGTTTGTTTAAGCGCTTGTGAATGTTCAATATTTTGAATGGCTACAGTATGGATTCTTTACAATTTTTAATTCTTAAATTGAAGTTTTAAATTTTTATTAAGCTTTTTTTAGTTGATTCGAACAGAGAGTCTCTAACTATTTTTTTAAAAAAATCTGCGTTTAAGAGTTACTTGAGCTGAATTTAAAAATCGTATACTTGAATCACCCTTAAAATATTAGTTAAACCCATTGCTATGTCTGAAACTTATATTGCATATGGAACTCGACCATTTTATGCAATTTTACTCTGTTTGTTTTTAGCAGGTTTTGCTGTTTTTTCATCCTTGTACTGTGTACAACCGATGATGCCAATGTTTGCGCAATTTTTTCAGGTCAGCCCGACACAGAGTAGTTTTCCTTTGTCGTTTTCAACCATTGCATTGGCGGTTGGATTGCTGTTTGCAGGCTTAATTTCGGATCGTTATGGTCGTAAACAGATCATGGTGGTTTCACTGTTTTCAACCTCAATTCTTTTGATTTTAAGTTCCAGATTTCTACTTTGGGAAGTTTTTTTACTCTCCAGAATATGCATTGGTTTTGCTATTAGTGGGGTGGCATCTGTTGCGATGACCTACATTGGTGAAGAAGTAGCTGCACAAGATGTTGGTTTTGCAATGGGGCTATATATCTCAGGTACAGCAATTGGGGGGATGGGTGGCAGGTTGATTGCGGGTGTATTGATTGATGTCATTCCATGGCAAACAGCCATGTTAATGATTGGGATGTTAAATTTTGCGATTGCGGTGATTTTTTATCTGACTTTACCCAATTCAAAGCATTTTAAAGCTTACCCCATCCGCTTAGATCGCTTTATTCAGTCTTTTTCAAAGAATTTTCAGGATCTTAAACTTCGGTTGCTGTTTGCTCAAGGTTTTATCCTCATGGGCTGCTTTTTGACTGTGTTTAACTATATGAGTTATCACTTACTGGAAGCACCTTTTGAGCTATCGCAAGCATGGATTGGTCTGATTTCGATTGCGTATTTGTCTGGAATCTATAGCTCTCCGCGTGCAGCGTCATGGAGCAATCGATTTGGTCGTGGTCGTGTCTTAGGGGCTATGCTTTGTATGATGATCTTGGGTTCATGGATGATGTTGATTCCATCTTTGGTGATGGTTTTCTTTGGACTTCTGATTTTTACCTTCTCATTTTTTGCAGCACACTCTACTTCAAGTAGTTGGGTCTCAGTGCAATCTTTGCAGTATCGAGCAGTAGGTTCAGCCTTATATTTATTTTGCTATTACTTAGGGTCAAGTGTATTAGGAAGTGGCAGTGGATTGATCTGGGAAGCCTTTGGATGGGAAGGACTTACGCTCAGTATCAGTGTGATTTTACTTTTCGGTGTGTATATCGCACTGAAACTGAGTCGTATGCCAAACGATTCAGTGAATTAATGAAGTGATGCGATATTCATCAATTTAAGTGCTGTTGAATAAAAGCAATACTACTTTTTTGGAGCTGATCAAGTGCTTCTTTTTCTACAGGGTAATGCCCGCCTTTCGGCAGTAAAACGGTTTGATGCGCCACGCTCAGACGTTTCATAACCTCTTGGCTCAGTGCCAGTGGGGTCCAGTGGTCTTCTGCAGGCTGTGTCAAAAGTATGGGACATTGTACAAATGAAGACACGTGATAGGGCGGTTTATAATTCATATAGCTATTTAAGAATTGGATCGACATGGTATTGCCAGCCGAAGTATTATCACTCAGCATAATTTTCAGGGCTTTGGGGTCATTGGTGAGTTTTGACATTTTAGACACCCATGACATGGGGACTGGAAGTTTACCAAAGGGTGTTTTTGCAGTGATATTCATTCCGGGCAACAAGACAGGACTCAAGGGGCTAAAACGCATTGTGCCTTTTTTTACATCTAAATCTTGTTGGTCTAAAAAGGTCATTCCAATGATGCCTTTGACGTGCTTATTCTGCATCGCAACATGAAGCGTCAACATGCCACCCGCAGACAGACCATAGAGAAAAATTGGACGATCATCTTTTTGAGCTTCACTGTCAATAAAGTCACTCACCAGTTTGATCCAGTCCTCATAACGAATGTTACTTTTTGATGGATAAGTGGTCAATCCATAGCCTGGTAAGTCGATGGCCATCGTTTCATAACCGGCTTGTGCCAATGGATGACCCAAGACCAAACTCATTTGCCGACCATTGGTGCCTACGCCATGTAATAAAATTACTTTTGCTTTTGCTTCAGGGCGAGGATAAAAGTCAATATGGACCTGATGCTGTGGCCAAGACCAAAAATATTCTTGTGGGAGCTCATTTGATGAAAGCTGATATTCAGGCGGTAATTGTTTTTGCAGTTTTTTCCATGCCTCTTGTTCAGCATAGCTTTTTTCTTTGGACACATTTGCCCAAGCCAATGAATACAGTAACATTGAAAGTGTAATGAAGCAGACCGACATAAAAAATGTTTTAAGCATGATGCATTGCACCTATTTATTATTTTTAATGAGAGTAAATATTTGCTTGTATAGGATATATATCTTTAATGACCGCTCGACTCGATTTTGAGTCAATTGTTTAAAAATATTGATCTGAAACGTTGATTTAACATCATAATTTATAATCTTCCATTTGTCGGATATTAAGCAATCTTTAGTTTAAACCCTATGTCAATTTGCTGTAGATATCACTGCAAAATAATGATCTGCTCATTTTTTATATTAGATTGTTTTTTAATCAAGCATCCTGAAGCGTATTCATGTTAAAATGGTCGGCTTTCATTTTAGATCTCTCCCGATCGCCAACTGCCAATCGAGATATACACACCATGTCTACAGCTTATACTGCTCAGACAGCGCCGACGGCGTTGTTTGATTACGACAAATATTGGGCGTCATGCTTTGAACCTGCGCCATTTTTGCCGATGTCACGCGAGGAGATGGACTTACTCGGTTGGGATTCTTGCGACTTTATTTTGGTCTGTGGTGATGCTTATATCGATCATCCATCATTTTGTTCAGGCATCATTGGGCGTACTTTAGAAGCGCAAGGTTTCCGTGTCGGTATTATTGCGCAGCCAGATTGGACCAATGTCGATGCATTCCGCGTTTTGGGTAAGCCAAATATTGCTTGGGGTGTAACGGCAGGGAACATGGATTCCATGATCAACCGTTATACGGCAGATCGTAAAATCCGTTCTGATGATGCGTATTCACCTGATAATGTACCCAATAAACGTCCAGATCGTGCAGCGACGGTGTATTGCCAACGTGTACGTGAAGCTTATCCAGACGTGCCTGTATTGCTCGGTGGTATTGAAGCCTCACTGCGTCGTATTGCCCATTATGATTACTGGTCAGACAAAGTTCGTCGCTCCGTACTTATGGATTCTAAAGCAGACTTATTGATGTACGGTAATGGTGAGCGTTCAATCACTGAAATTATGCACCGTTTGGCACGTGGTGAAAAAATCCATGAAATTACGGATGTGCGTGGTACAGCGTTTATTGTCAATAAATTAAACCGTGCTTCCAAAGCAAAATTTGTTGAAATCGCATCGAATGATGTCGACACCGTTGGGCGCGTTGATCCAATCATTAACCCCTATGTGATGACCGAAGATTTAGAAGGTTGTGAAATTGAGAAGGGCAAAGATGATAGCTTGACTCAGTATCAAGGTTTTGAGAAAGAGCCTGTTGCCAACCCGATTGTTCGTGCAGGCGATGCGTTGGACGCGGACACTCAAATTGTACGACTTCAACCTGTTTCAAAAGCCATTAAACATAAGTTACCGCCACGTGAATTGGCTGTGATTCGTCTGCCTGCTTTTGAAGAAGTTGCAGCAGATCCTGTTTTATATGCGCATGCAAACCGTATTTTGCATTTGGAAACCAATCCGGGAAATGCCCGTGCAATGGTTCAAAAACATGGTGAACGTGATGTGTGGCTAAACCCACCACCTATTCCACTCACCACTGAAGAAATGGATTACGTGTTTGACTTTCCGTATGCGCGTTTGCCACATCCGTCTTACGGCGAAGCACGTTTCCCCGCTTTTGACATGATTAAATTCTCAGTCAACATTATGCGTGGCTGTTTTGGTGGCTGTACCTTCTGTTCAATTACTGAACATGAAGGTCGAATTATTCAGAACCGTTCTGAAGAATCTATTTTGCGTGAAGTTGAAAAAATTCGAGATACTGCACCAGGCTTTACTGGTATTATTTCGGACCTCGGTGGTCCGACAGCAAACATGTATCGTTTGCACTGTAATGACCCTGAAATTGAAAAAAATTGTCGTAAACCGTCTTGCGTGTATCCGGGCGTATGTCAGAACTTACTTACAGATCATGCACCACTGACCCAGTTATACCGTAAAGCACGTAGCTTGAAAGGCATTAAAAAGATTTTGATTGGTTCGGGTTTGCGTTATGATCTTGCCGTATTAAATCCTGAATATGTCAAAGAATTGGTACAGCACCATGTCGGTGGTTACTTAAAAATTGCGCCTGAACACACCGAAAAAGGTCCATTGTCAAAGATGATGAAACCGGGTATTGGTGCCTATGATCGTTTCAAGCAAATGTTTGATCGTTATAGTAAAGAAGCAGGCAAAGAACAGTATTTAATCCCATACTTCATTGCAGCGCATCCGGGCACCACCGAATACGACATGATGAACTTAGCGATTTGGCTCAAGAAGAATGGTTTCCGTGCAGATCAAGTACAGACCTTTTATCCATCGCCAATGGCAACAGCAACCACCATGTACTACACCGGTAAAAATCCACTGGCAAAAGTTGCGCGTTATACCGAAAATTTAGACATTGTGAAAGGTGATAAGCGTCGTCGTATTCATAAAGCATTCTTACGTTATCATGATTCGAATAACTGGCCACTGCTTCGCGAAGCGTTAAAAGACATGGGTCGTGCAGACCTGATTGGTAATTCGAAACATCATTTGATTCCCACTTATCAGCCTGCAGGTACAGAAGGTCAGTACCAATCTGCACGTAAGAAAAATTCGACGGTTGCGGGCGATTCACAAAAACGCAGTGCTGATAATACGGTGCGTAATCAAACTACCGGTAGCCAAGGCCGTCCTTCGAATACCAAGAAGCGTCCTGAACGTGGTCAAATTTTGACACAACATACGGGCTTGCCTCCACGTGAAACCGGAGATGCAAAACGTCCTCATTCAGCCAAACCTAAAAGTAAAAACAGATCAAAAGCTTAAATACAAACTTTGAAAAAAGAGGGCATTAGTAGCCCTCTTTTTTGTGGATAACTTTTTTTGAAATGTTGATAAGATTTATTACAAATTAAGACATTTGCTCAAGGCTTTAGGAATAAAAATAAATAAGCTAAATCATTTCATTTCATCTGAAAAAAATTGTTTTTAATGAAACGATTAGCTATAAAAGAAAAGATAATAGTTGTCATGCCTTTGTCATGAGTAACAAATAAAATCAAACGTAATATATTTAAATCTAAAAAAGTGATATCTGGTCTACATTCAGAATCAAGAATTTTCGTTATACTGATTCAGGTGGGGCACAATAAAAGTGTGTTTTACTTCAGTATACGTAGATGAAGGTTAGTCATGATAAATGAACTACACCTTTGCTTTAGAGTTTCATACAATTGATTTTTTTAAAATTTAGACGGTTTTTATTTTGAAATTTTATGGATGATCATCCTAAAAATAGTTTTAAAAATCTGTTAGAAAGCCCACCTAAATAAATGGATATTAAATTTAGGTCGATATAAAAAACAGGGACGCTCGGTTGATGTTGTCGTGCCGAAATTAAAAAGAACAAACGAATGATAAAAATATAAATAAGGATAAATACCATGAACATGATGATCATCGCGAGTATCTTAATACTTGCAGTGGTGTTGATCGTTGCTTATAAAGGATTGAAACATAAGCAACCTTCAGACAGTGCACTGCGGCAAAGAGCAGTGTTTAACACTTTTGAACAACTGACTTTTACACGTTTGAAAGAGATTTTTCCTGAAGCGAATGTATTGGCACATGTGTCTTTTGATGCATTACTTACCACTAAATTTCCACGTACGCGGCGCAAATATCAAAGGTTATTTGCAGATTTTGTACTGCTGGATAAAGACTGTCGTGTTTTAGCAGTGATCGCGCTAGGTGATGCTATGACGACCAGACGTAGACATGCAACCATTGATCAAGATGCGCTATTAGATGCCGCAGGCTATCGAATCATTCGTTATCAGCAGGTTCCTGAGTATCAGCAATTGCGAGAGGATTTTTTAACTGAATATTCTAATATGCAGACCCTACCCGAATCTGAGCAACAAACCGAAAAGTTAAATCTGTACTCCGCACGTTATAGCCAGAAGACTCGAGTATTTGGATAGCTTAAAATTTAGATTACCAACGTAATCGGAAAAAAAAGCATGCTCTGGCATGCTTTTTTATTTCAAAATGTGCTTTGCAATTACTCAGGTTTTACCGCCACAACGGTCATTTCAACCAACACTTCAGGTTTATACATTTTCGCTTCCACGCATGCACGCGGTAAGGCTTGAATGTCTGAACACCAAGCATCCCAGACTTCATTCATACCAGCATAATCATTTTCAATGTCTTTAAGAAAAATGGTCACAGACATAATATGAGATTTATCTGTGCCTGCATCTGCTAGGAATTGGTCAATAAAATCTAAAGTTTGCTGCGTTTGACCTTTAATATCTAAGCTTGTATCTGATGCCAACTGGCCAGCCAAATGAACCAAATTTCCTGAAATGGCCACTTCAGAAAAACGCTTTGCCACGTGTAGACGTTGTACAGCCATGCGAATGCTCTTATAAACAAGTTTGTGCTTATTTTACGTGAGCTGCTTTAATTCTGCAAAGTTAGGCGCAAGTCGTGATGTGATGAGCAACTTGTTTTAAAAATTAGAAAATATTAAACAGTGAGAAAACAAAAAGGTGCCTTAAGCACCTTTTGGAAGATAGAAAATGAAACTGCGTTTAAACGCGTTGATGCTGGGTGGTATTTGGCATCATCGCAGCAACCAGTGCGGTGATAAAACAGCCGATAGCCAAATACATTGCGACATATTGCCAAGAGCCATTGCCCCAAATCACCAATGCAGCTGCAATCATAGGGGTAAATCCACCGCCAATAATACTCGCCACTTGATAGCCAACACCTGCACCACTGTAGCGGTATTCTGTACCAAATAGTGAGGTGAAAATGGGTTGATGTACGCTGACCACCATGTCATGTGCGACATTGGCAAGCAAAATAGCAAACAGTACAATCATCCACGTGTTTTGTGCATCGAGTGCCATAAAAAATGGATACGCGACCATAGCACCAATTAGACCCCCAACCACACACATGCTTTTATGCGCGATTTTGTCTGAGATCCATGCAAAAAAAGGAATACTGAAACAGCTGATTGCACCGACCATGAGGGTGATATTGAGAAAGAACTGTTTATCCATGCCTAAATTATTGGTTGAATAGTTCAAAGCAAAATTCGCAACAATATACATGGTCAAAAGCTCTGCCAAGCGTAATGCAATAATATATACAAAGGCTTTTGGATGCTGGCTGAGCGCTTGAAAAATTGGTAACTTTTTAGGCTTACTATCAGCTTCAATCACTTTTTCGATGAATTCTTGAGATTCATCCTGTCCGCGTCGAATCCAAAAAGCAGCGAAAAGTAAAATTGCACTGGCAATAAAAGGAATACGCCATGCCCATTCGGCAAAAGCGTGTTCGCCAAATACCGCTAAAATAATCGAAACAGAACCTGTGGCAAGCACCAGACCCACGCCATATCCAATTTGTACGCCGCTGCTATAAAAAGCTTTTTTTCCAGCAGGGGCATTTTCAACTGCCATGAGTGCTGCGCCGCCCCATTCACCGCCTACCGCAAAACCTTGAATGGCACGTAAGGTCACCAACAAAACAGGTGCCCACCAACCAATCGATTCGAAATTGGGCAATAAGCCAATCCCAATCGTGGCAATTCCCATCAGCACCACGGTAAGGACCAGCATTTTCTTACGACCAATACGGTCGCCAAAATGTCCAAAAATCACGCCGCCAAGTGGACGAAATAAGAAGCCCACCCCAAATGTTGCAAGCGCGGCAAGGGTACCCATATTGCCTTCAATACTGGGAAAAAATTGATCTTTAAAAATAAGTGCGGCAACTATGCCATAGAGTAAAAAGTCGTACCAATCGACGACAGCACCGACAAAACTACTGAGCGCAGCTTTACGGGCACGTTTTTCTTGAAGTTCAGAAATAGCAGGTGCAGTTTGCATACAGAAGAGAGCCCGTGGGGTGTATCAGAGGGTCCTGCAATATTCGGATTGATCGTCGCGCCAATCACAGGACTGGTCTGCTCAAGATATAGGTCATCCTTGAGCATCTCAGCATATACATGGGTAATGTATAGCGCGAATTAGATTACGCTAAAAATTGGATTTCGGACAATTTTTTGCTGTATTTTTATTCTTTTGGCTGAAATTTAAACACTTAAAGTCATGCTTACCACAGTGAAAGCTGTGCATCTGCTTGTTTTTCTGACAGCCCATATACGCCTACACCAATCAAACGAAACTGATGATCCTCTGAAATATGCATTTCTGCCAATAAATGATGCAGAATTTGTTCTAGCTCTTGCATCGAACTTAAGGGCTGTTTAAAACTTTTACTGTGCTGTAGTACATGGAAATTTTTCAGTTTAAGTTTGACACTTACTCCGCGTGCATGAAATTGCTTCTTTTCTAAATTGAGCCAAACTCGTTCAAGCAGGTCATGCCAAAACGGTGCACACTGGGTTAAGTTAAAGTCTTGATCGAATGTGGTTTCTTTAGAAATTTGTTGACGTTTTCGTTCTGTTTGCACTGGACGCTCATCAATTCCCTGAGCATATAAAAAAAGTTGTTTACCATATTTGCCAAAGTGGTGCATCAGTACCGCTTCTTCAACTCGTTGTAAATCGCCTAGCGTTTCCAGTTGCAAAGCTTTAAGTTTTTCATGTGTGACTTTGCCCACACCAGGAATTTTTTTTAAGGGCAGTTGTTGTATAAAGTCTTGAACCTGATGTGGCTTAATTACACAAATACCATTGGGTTTATGCCAATCGGATGCGACTTTGGCTAAAAACTTATTCGGTGCAACCCCAGCTGAGGCTGTTAAACCTGTCGCGTTAAAAATGTCTTCTCGAATATGCATGGCCACTTCGGTTGCACTAGACAGCTGTTTAAAGTTTTCAGTGACATCTAAATACGCTTCATCTAAAGAAAGTGGTTCGATTAAAGCGGTGTACTGTTGAAAAATTTGGTGAATCTGCTGAGAAATATCATGATATTTTTGAAAATGAGGTTCAATGACGATCACTTGCGGGCATAACTTACGTGCTTGACCCATAGACATGGCAGATCTTAGACCAAAGACTCGAGCTGGGTAGGATGCTGCCGCAATCACGGCACGAGGATGATGTGATGAGATTACTACAGGCAAGTGCTTTAATTCAGGGCGCTCTAAAAGTTCTACGGAGGCATAAAATGCATCCATGTCGATATGAATAATTTTTCTCATGAATCATCAAGACGATGTATACGTATCGCTTTAGTTTAGCGTAATTCTAGCGAATGCAAACAGGATCAAAATAGCTTTGCGTCAATGTACGTCTTAAATGTATATCTTAGAACATATTTGAAAAATCATCTGTTTAAATCAGCAATAATCAGAATAGAAGCGGATTAATCTTGAGATTTTTTGGAGATTAGATCAAGCTTATTTTTTTCTAGAAAAGCTTGCCATGCATCCTGATTGCCATTGAAAACATTTAAATCCACGGGCGTGGAAATGCCCTTGATTTTGCCTTGGTTGGTATGTTGCCAAAACAGCCATTCAGGTTCACCTTTGAGCTTAGGTTTTCCTTGATATTCGCGCACCCACAGTGGTACCTGATCAAACTGTCCAGCAAGCACAATGTTATAAAATGATTTGGAAATATAAAAAATCGGTTGCTTTCCATAATGCTGTTTCAACTGATCATGCATGTCTTGAATCTCAAGCAATAGCTGATCTTTAGAATAGGTATTAATACAGTTACTGTCATATTCGAGATCAATCACAGGCGGGAGGGCATCCGCTTTATTCGGCACGGTGTTGATAAAATTCTGCGCTTGAATATTGCCATCTCGACACAGTCGATAAAAATGATATGCACCGACTAAAAA
>CAZOGM010000032.1:0-14639 GCA_964579445.1 uncultured Acinetobacter sp. | reverse complement strand
CTTGAATATTGCCATCTCGACACAGTCGATAAAAATGATATGCACCGACTAAAAAGCCACGTTCACGCGCCTTGAGCCAATTGTCTTGAAACTTACGATCTTGAAAGTCGCCACCTTCAGTGGCTTTGAGATAGACAAATTGAAATTCTTTAGGTGAAATTTCTGACCATTGAATCTCATGTTGATGATGCGAAATATCGAAGCCTTTCACAGGATATTCTTCCGCAGCAGCGGGCTTGGAAGCAATCCCAAACAAGAAAAATAGGGCTGACACACATAGTAAAAGCACGCCTACAACAGATGCAAGTAAAGCATAGGGCTTAATCTTATTTTGTTTTTTTTGTCGTTTGGCTTTGGACATAAATCATGTGTATAGGTAACAACGAATATTGAATATCATAGCGTGATCTGCATGCGCAGACCACGAACTTTGCGTAATTAAGGCGAGTTAGTCTGCGGTTTCTTTGGGGATTTGCCAGAAAATAATGGCTGTGATCAAATTAATACAACCGAGTAGGATCAGCGTAATATGAAAGGCAGTTGCAATATTTTCAGCGCCGACATGGGCGGTAAAGACGTTGATTAAGGTTCCTGCCAATGCCACACCAATACTCATAGATAGCATCATAATCATCGACAAAAAACTATTGCCACTACTGGCATCTTGTTGAGGTAAGTCCTTAAGGGTCAAGGTATTCATCGAGACAAATTGTAAAGAATTGAGCATACCAAAGGCAAAGAAATGCAGCGCGCGTATCCACGTGGGTGTATCTGCGGTGGTGAGGGCAAAGCTTGCAATACATGCACCGACCAACAAGGTATTGACCAGTAATACATTGCGATAGCCAAAACGTTGAATAATATGTCGAATGATGGGTTTAGAGGCCAATGATCCCAGCACTGTCGGAATCATCAGTAATCCCGTAATAAACGGCTCGAAACCAAATGCAACCTGAAGCATTAGCGGAATCATGAAAGGCATCGCATTTCCGCCCAAACGGGCAAAAAAATTCCCTATGATACCAATGGCATAGATCCGATTTCGAAAAAGTTTGGATTGAAACAGTGCATTGCTGTGCGTGTGCGCATGAAAGGCATACCAAAATACTGCAATCATACCCACCAAAATCAGTCCAACACTCCACCACAGACTTAAGTGCGGACTGGCAAAATTTTCAATGCCCAAGCACAGTCCAACCATGGCCAAGACCAGCAGTATAAATCCCCACAAATCGAAGCGTGCTACATTGGGTTCGGTCACATTTGGCATGGCTTTAAAAGTCACTAAGACCCCTAAAAGACCAATCGGTAAATTGATCAGGAAAATCCATTTCCACGTCATGTACTCTACCAGCCAACCGCCCAAAGTTGGACCGATGAGAGGACCGATGAGTCCCGCTAAACTCATTAAACTCATGGCGGCTAAAAATTGCGTTCGTGGAATAATTTTCAGCATGGCTAAACGGCCTACGGGCAGTAATAATGCACCGCCAATACCTTGAATGACACGAAAAAATAACAGTTGATTTAGACTGTTTGAAAATGCACAGCCCAGTGATGCCAGAGTAAAAATAATAATGGCTGAGAAAAAAGTATTTCGCACACCAAAACGATCTGCTAACCAACCACTGAGGGGAATACAGGCAGCAACCGATAGGACGTAAGCTACGACCACACTGTGCATATTGAGTGGGTCTTCATTTAGACTTTGTGCAATGGCAGGAAGCGCAGTGTTAATAATGGTGGTGTCCAAACCTTGCATGAAAAAGCCAATCGACACGAGAAAAACCAAGAGTCGAAATTCGGGCTGTAATGCTTGATGGTTTGGCGTGCTATTCATAAGAATGCAATATTGATTGTTTTAAACAGTTTAAATCAAAGTGTTAAGGCTTCGGTTGATAATTCGTTATTCCCTACAAAAAATTATTCTAAAATCGGTTTAAATATTTTGGCTTGATTTAGAGCCTAAAAAAGAGCGGTGAAGCTCTTTTATTCAAGTCTAAATTTTATATAAAAATGAAGAAGTACTTTGACCCTAAACCACAAACGCATGGGGGTGTTTCAGGTTGGCCAATCCATTGAGTATCTGTTCTGAATGTTCACAGACAATAATTTTAGCGCGGTGTTGAGGAGGTAAAAAACCTTCTTGTACGGCGTGATCAAGCTGTGCAATCAAGGCATTATAGAAACCATTCACATTGTAGATAATGATGGGTTTTTGATGCTGATTCAGCTGTCCCCACGTGGCTATTTCCAAAATTTCCTCAAACGTACCCAGCCCACCGGGCAATGCTACAAATGCACTGGCGCGTTCTGCCATCATCGCTTTACGTTCATGCATGGTTTGAACGACGTGAAGCTCTGTAAGCTTATTGTGGGCAATCTCATAGTCCAACATAAACTCTGGGATTACCCCGACCACCTCACCACCGTGTTCGATCACACTATCTGCAACTTGACCCATAAGCCCGATACTGGCACCGCCATAAACGATTCCCAGACCGTTTTTAGCAATATTTTCAGCCAATGCGATGGCTTTTTCTTTATAGATAGGGTTATGCCCAAAACGAGAACCACAGTAGAGTGCAATTAAACATTGGCTGGCTACAGTTGGATGAGTTGTCTTGGAATTAAGCGCTGAGCTTTGAGCAGAGGGGTTATTTTCAAGTTTATTTTCTGTCATACGCATATCGTCAATATGCGGTGTTTCAATGCTGTCTTTGTCAATCATTGCTTTTGGGAGTGTGTTATTCATAAATAATCATTCACCTTCATTTTAGACTTTTACATTTAGCTCTAGATTAAGCAAAAACAGTGACAACTGAATGTAAATATTCAAAAAGATTTGCAATGATTTGTAGTAACAGAAAAAAATGATTGATAAACCCAATCTTAGCAGAATCAAAAAAGCGTGAATTTCAATTGAATCTTTTCTATACTGACGGTCTGTTTCACAACAATTAAACCATCATGAGTCGTGATAGACGTCGCTCTATAAGATCAAATATTCGTATATCCACATTTAATGTCCATTCGTCATCTACTGACTGCACCGCTATTTCTACGCCTATGCAACACAGGCTGGATACGCAAGGAGCATCTTTATGATTTTTGAATGGATGGCAGACCCTTCTGCTTGGGTCGGTTTAGCCACTCTCGTTATCTTAGAAATTGTTTTGGGGATTGATAACCTCGTCTTCATTGCAATTTTGGCGGAAAAATTACCCCCTGAACAGCGCGAAAAAGCCCGTATTATTGGTTTGCTGTTGGCGCTGGGCATGCGTTTAATTTTACTGGCGTCTATTGCATGGATCGTCACGCTGACCCAACCGATTTTCCATCTATTCGATCATCCGTTCTCAGTCCGAGATCTGATTTTGATTTTTGGTGGAGTATTCTTGCTGATGAAAGGAACGCTCGAATTGCATGAGCGCCTTGAAAGTAAGGTGGTGGTTAAAGAAGACAATCCAGCACATGCCATTTTCTGGATGGTGATTGTTCAGATTGTGGTGTTAGATGCAGTGTTCTCACTCGACAGTGTGATTACTGCTGTGGGTATGGTGAAAGATCTTTCGGTCATGATGATTGCGGTCATTATCGCAGTCGGCATTATGTTATGGGCATCGAAAGCGCTGATGGCATTTGTCAATAAACATCCGACCGTGGTGATTTTGTGTCTATGCTTCCTGATGATGATTGGTTTCTCTTTGATTGTGGAAGGTTTAGGTTTCCATATTCCGAAAAGTTACTTATACGCTGCAATTGGTTTCTCTGTTCTGATTGAGTTCTTAAACCAGTTGATGCGCCGTAACCAAGAAAAAACAGTCACCACCAATGATTTGCGCTTTCGGACTGCATCTGCCGTCATTCGGATGTTGGGTGGAAAGAGTAACGGTTCATCGGATCTACAGCATCAAAATGAAGACGTGTTGGCGACTCAAGCACTGGCAGATGAGATTTTCTCCGATGAAAATTCGGTCTATCAAAGTGTCATGGTACAAGGTGTATTGGGATTGTCCGAGCGTCCTGTAAAGTCAGTCATGACACCGCGTCCAGAGCTTGAATGGATTGACTTAAATGATGACGTCAACACGATTAAGTCACAAATTTTGGCGATGAAACATTCGCGTCTCATAGTAGCGCGTGGTGAACTGGACAATATTTCTGGGGTGGTATTAACCCACAATATTTTGAAAGATTTTATTGAATTTGGTCAGTTTAACTTTGAAAAACACGTGCGTGAACCTGTCATTGTGCATGAGAGTGCACAGGTATTGATGGTGATGGAACAGCTCCGTCAAGCACCCTTACAAATGGCAATTGTACTGAATGAATACGGCTCGATTGAAGGGATTGCTACGCCAATTGATATTTTAGAGGCGATTGCAGGCGAATTCCCCAATGAAAGTGAGCTTGAGACATCGGTTGAACGTCTAGAAGATGGTTCTTTAATCATTGAAGGCTCAACCGATATACGTCACATTTCATTGTTGCTCGATCGAGATTTAGTCGACGAGTCTGAGCAATACTCGACTTTGTCAGGATATATCTTATTTCACTTGGGACATTTGCCTGAAAATGGTGAGCGCTTCGAAGCAGAAGGGTATATTTTTGAAGTGGTGACCATGGAAGGGCATAAAATTGAAAAAGTCCATATCACCCCAAATGAAGAGATCGAATAAACTCAACTCTTCGGACTTGAATTGAAAATTTGGTTAAAATAGCACGTCGATACGTGCTATTTTTTTTGGAAATTTTATGTCTGAACTTGCCTGTCCTTGTGGTTTAGGGCTTTATGATCAGTGCTGTGCGCCCTTGCATTTAGGGAAAGCTTACGCACAGTCTGCAGAGCAGCTGATGCGCTCACGCTACAGCGCATTTGCCAAGCACGATGTAGATTATATTCTTAAGACCACAGCCGTAGGACAACAGTCAGCACTGGACAGGGCAGCAATTGCTGACTGGGCAAAGTCCAATCAATGGCTCCAGTTGGAAATCGTTCAAGCCAATGAAAAAATAGATAAACATCATGCTCGTGTCGAATTTAAAGCGCATTATCATGATGATAAACACGCCCAGATTCATCACGAAGTGTCGCATTTTGTGAAGTTTCAACAGCAGTGGTATTTCCTCGATCCCACTACAGATCAACAGATCACTATGAAACAAAACTGTATTTGTGGATCTGGAAAAAAATTTAAGCAATGTTGTGCGCAATTTGTGTAGTTTTTTTTCTAATATGTCATAGAATAATGCGCATCAATTACCCTCATTGGAAGAAGGGCAATGCTACTTACCGTTATTTATATTATCGCTATTACGGCAGAAGCCATGACAGGGGCATTGTCTGCGGGTCGGCGTAGTATGGATTGGTTTGGGGTAATTATTATTGCTTGTGTCACGGCCTTAGGCGGTGGCTCAGTACGCGATGTATTGCTGGGGCATTATCCATTGACGTGGGTCAAACATCCTGAATATCTGGTGTTGACGTGTTGCGCTGCGCTTTTTACTATTTTTATAGCGAAGTGGATGCGTCACTTACGTTCGGTGTTCTTGTTACTCGATGCACTGGGTTTGATTGGCTTTACCATTATTGGTTGTCAAATTGCGATTCAAATGGAACAAGGCTTTGTGGTCTGTGCGGTGGCGGGTGTTCTGACTGGGGTATCTGGCGGTATTTTACGCGATATTTTATGTAATGATGTGCCCCTTGTGTTCCGCCGTGAACTGTATGCCAGTGTTTCATTTGTTGCAGTGATCTTTTATTGGGGTTGTATTCAGGTTGGGTTCTCGCAAGATATCACGATTATTTCGACTTTGATTTTTGGTTTTTCATTACGTTGTATCGCGATTTATTTTGGTTTGGAAATGCCGAAATTTATTTATAAAGAAGATGACGAACACTCTGCTTCTTCAAAAGATGCATCATAACTCGATTTTTAACGACCAAGATCAGTCGTGTCTTCATATCATCAAGGCGTGTAAGAAATTCGTTAATTTTTAGAATCATTGAGCCTATCTATGATGATTCAATTATGCTAAACGCTGTATTTGATAAAAAAGATTGATAATTATAAACCCTGTTGCGAAGACAGCATTTTCATATTCAGTTATTGCTCAGCAGTAAACATAGAGATCTTGATATGGATTTAATCTCACGCGTACAACGACTTCCGATTGGGAAATTCCATTACACCTTACTTTGGGTGATTGGTTTGGGTTGGATGTTTGATGCCATGGATACAGGGCTGATTTCCTTTATTTTGGCAAAAATGGCAGAAGACTGGCAGATGTCACCCGCTGAAAAAGGTTGGGTGGTCTCGATTGGTTTTGTCGGCATGGCGATTGGTGCAGTCTGTTCGGGTGGGCTTGCAGACCGGATTGGGCGCAAGGCAGTATTTGCGGGCACACTCGTGATCTATAGCCTTGCAACCGCAGCCTGTGCTTTTGCACCGAATTTAACGTGGCTGTTGGTGTTTCGTTTTGTGGTGGGCTTGGGTTTAGGTGGGCAACTCCCCGTTGCGGTGACCTTGGTCAGTGAATATATTCCTGCGCATGTGCGCGGTCGTTTTATTGTGCTTTTGGAGAGTTTTTGGGGTCTGGGTTGGTTGGTTGCAGCACTGGTGTCCTATTTCGTCATTCCAAAATTTGATTGGCAGATGGCATTTTTATTGGGTGGCTTACCTGCTCTATATGTCTTTGTGATTTTAAAGAAAGTACCTGAATCTATTCCGTATTTGATTAACCGTAGACGTATAGAAGAAGCGCATGCCTTAGTGCAAAAAATTGAGCGCCAGTGCGGTGTCGACGTCATTGAAACCATCGAAGTTAAACCAGTTTCAAGTCACCAAAATATCTCATTTCGTCAGCTATGGACGGGTGGCTTTGCACGCCGTAGTTTAATGCTGTGGCTGATTTGGTTTGGTATTGTCTATTCGTATTACGGCATTTTCACATGGTTACCAAGTCTTTTGGTCAAAGAAGGCTATACCATTGTTCAGTCTTTTGAATATGTCTTGATCATGATCTTGGCGCAACTGCCGGGTTATGTGGTGGCAGCATGGTTGGTTGAAAAACTGGGACGAAAACCGACATTGGCAGGTTTTATCGGCTTTTGTGCAATTTCAGCTTATTGCTTTGGACAATCCGAGAGTGTTGCCACCATTATGTTCTGGGGCTGTCTCATGTCCTTCTTTAACTTAGGTGCGTGGGGCGTGTTGTATACCTATACCCCAGAGCAGTATCCCACCAATATCCGTGCCTTTGGTTCAGGCTGGGCGGCAGCAGTTGGGCGTATTGGTGGAATCGTTGCACCCTTAGTCGTCACCCACATGATGGTGGCTGAAAATGGCTTTAGTCATGTGTTTATCATGTTTACCGCAGTTCTTTTGACCGTGGCTTTTGTCATTGTAGTTTTAGGCGAAGAAACCAAAGGCAAAACCTTAGAATCCTTAGGCATGTAAAAGTATCTATCGCTGCTTTTTTCATTGATCAAGCAGTGATAAACGGATACTTTTACGCCATAAGACACCACATAAGACATAAATTGTCGCAGTGTGTTGCTTCCCACTCTTGTGTGCAAGCATCCTGCGACTTAGCATAAGCCCCTAGACACAAGAAATATTTAAAAGGACGAAAGGTTTTATGACAAGCCTTGCGCATCAAGCCACAGAGAATCGTTCTGTCGCAGAATTTACTGAACAAGCTTACCTAAATTATGCCATGTACGTGATTATGGATCGTGCATTGCCCCACATCAGTGATGGTCTCAAGCCCGTACAGCGTCGTATTGTCTACGCCATGAGTGAGCTTGGGCTAAAACACACAGGTAAGCCCAAAAAATCTGCACGTACAGTCGGTGATGTACTGGGTAAGTATCATCCGCATGGTGACTCAGCGTGTTATGAAGCAATGGTGCTGATGGCGCAGCCTTTTAGTTATCGTTATCCATTTATTGAAGGACAGGGCAACTGGGGTTCTCCCGATGATCCGAAGTCGTTCGCAGCCATGCGTTATACCGAAGCTAAGCTGTCACAGTACAGTGAAGTGTTGTTGTCAGAGCTGGGGCAGGGTACCTGTGAATGGCAAGACAACTTTGATGGTTCAATGAAAGAACCAGTTAACTTGCCTGCGCGCGTACCTAACATTTTACTCAATGGTACCACTGGTATTGCTGTGGGTATGGCAACCGATATTCCACCGCACAACTTACGTGAAGTGATTAAAGGGACGATTGCACTTATTCGCAATCCAACTTTGACGGATGAAAAAATTGCAGAATATATTCCTGCGCCTGATTTACCCACCAAAGCTGAAATTATTACCCCGCCCGAAGAATTATTGAAAATTCAAACAACAGGTCGTGGTAGCTACCGTATGCGTGCGGTATTTAGCATTGAAAAAAATGAAATTGTCATTACTGAACTGCCGTATCAAGTCTCAGGTTCAAAAATTATTTCTCAAATTGCAGATCAAATGACAGCGAAAAAGCTGCCTTTGGTCAGTGATGTGCGCGATGAATCCGATCACAAAAACCCAACGCGGTTAGTGATTGTACTGCGTTCCAACCGCATTGACGCTGAAGCAGTGATGAGTCACTTGTTCGCAACCACTGATTTAGAGTCAAGCTATCGCGTCAATATGAACATGATTGGTGCAGATGGTCGTCCGCAAGTGAAATCGATTCGTCGTATCTTGCTGGAATGGATTGAAATTCGTAAACAAACTGTCACACGCCGTCTGCAATATCATCTCAATAAAATTGAAAAACGCCTGCATATTTTGGGTGGTTTAATCGTTGCTTATTTAAATATCGATGAAGTCATTCAGATCATTCGTGAACAAGATCAACCTAAGCCTGTGCTGATGGAACGTTTTGGAATCGATGAAATTCAGGCAGAAGCCATTTTAGAACTCAAACTTCGTCATTTGGCTAAGCTTGAAGAAATGGAAATGCGCCGTGAGCAAGAAGAATTGGAAGCCAAAGCAGCCATTATTCGTGAGCAATTGGACAACCCTGAGTCACTGAAAAATTTGATCATTGGTGAACTCAAAGATGATGCAAAACGTTATGGTGATGATCGTCGTTCTCCAATCGTAAAACGTGCAGAAGCCTCTGCCATCAGTGAACAAGATCTCATGCCTGCTGAACCTGTGACGGTCATTTTATCTGAAGCCGGTTGGATTCGCTGTGCCAAAGGACATGATGTAGATGCAGTCAATGCCAACTTCCGTGCAGGTGATCAATACTTAAGCCATGCACAAGGCAAGTCCAATCAGAAAGTTTATGTGCTGGATGATGCTGGACGTAGTTATGCCTTGGCTATAACCAGTTTACCGTCAGCACGTGGTTTGGGTGAGCCTTTAAGTTCTAAACTTGCGCCTGCAAATGGGGTCGGGTTTAAACAAATTTTCATTGCAGATGACCAAGCTGAAATTTTAGCAGTTAGCTCTAAAGGCTATGGCTTTAAAACACAAGCAAAACAACTGGATACCAATGCGAAAGCGGGTAAAGCATTCTTAAGTTTAAGCGAAGGTGCAGAAGCGCTGCCTTGGCATGAGATCCAAGAGAGTACCCATGTTGCGGTGTTGAGTTCAGCAGGACGTTTGCTGGTGACTGATTTGTCAGAATTACCAATGCTAAATAAAGGTAAAGGCAATAAATTGATACAATTGGATGCAAATGAAACTGTAGTCTCTATAACCACACTTCATTTAAATGAAACAATTCATGTGGTTGCTGGACAACAACAGTTAAAGCTGAAAGGTGATGATCTTCAAAAGTATGTGGCGAAGCGAGCGACGAAAGGTCAATTGCTACCACGAGGATATCAAAAAGCAAATAAACTGTTCATTCAAAGATAACACTAGCATCTGTTAAGCAAAATACGTTATATATGAAGCGTATTTGTTAAGATGGGTGCTTTATTGAGCACAAACAAGTTAAATAATATGCTCAATATCGAGAAGAACAGTTTAAAACCAAGGATTACTAATTGGAGAACATGGCATTATGGAAAAGATCTGGTTCGCTGAATACCAAAAAACTGGGATTCCAGAAACTGTAGAATTACCACAGGAAAATACGTCTCTTATTGATATTTTTGAGCGTAATTTCCAAAAATTTGGTTCACGTGATGCATTTATCTTCATGGATAAAACATTATCGTTCAATGAACTCGATGTTGCTAGCCGTCAATTTGCTGCCTATTTACAAGGTTTAGGTTTGGCAAAAGGGTCGCGCGTTGCAGTCATGATGCCAAATGTTTTGCAATATCCAGTAGTGGCGCTTGGTGTATTACGTGCCGGTTTAGTACTGGTGAACGTAAACCCACTGTATACCGCACGCGAACTTGAACATCAGTTAAATGATTCAGGCGCGGAAGGGTTAGTTATTATTGAAAATTTTGCCTCTGTTTATCAAGCAATTATTGGTAAAACGACTGTAAAGCATGTGATTGTTGCTTCTGTGGGGGATATGCTGGGTACACTCAAAGGTACTTTAGTGAATTTTGTTTTGCGTAAAGTACGTAAACAGATTCCAGCTTGGAACATTCCAGGACATGTGACTTTTAATGCTGCAATGGCGAAAGCCAATCCGAGCAACTATAAACGTCCAGTTGTATCTTTAAGTGACACTGCGGTGCTGCAATACACAGGTGGTACAACAGGTGTTTCTAAAGGTGCGGAGCTGACGCATCGTAACTTGGTTGCAAACCTGCTTCAAGCCGATGGTATTTTCCAAAGTAAATTTGGTAAGCAAGATAGTGCGAAAGATGATCGTATTTTCTGTGCATTACCGCTCTATCATATCTTTGCATTTATGGTATGCGCACTTTATGGGATGTATAAAGGTCAGGCGAACGTCTTGATCCCCAATCCACGTGATTTACCAGCGGTGGTCAAAGAACTTCGTAAATACCAACCAGGCTTTTTCCCTGCGGTGAATACCTTGTTCAATGCACTGGTGAACAATGAAGAATTTAAACAGCTTGATCATAGTAAGCTGGTGATGGCAATGGGCGGTGGTATGGCGGTATTGCCATCCACTGCAGCTGCGTGGAAAAAGATTACAGGAACCAATATCATTGAAGGATATGGTTTGTCTGAAACATCTCCAATTGCAACTGCAAACCCACCGGCTTCTGAAGAGTTCAGCGCAAGTATTGGTATTCCAGTGCCACTCACAGACGTTGCCATTTTAGATGATGATGGTAATCACTTGGCGCAAGGTGAGCAGGGTGAAATTTCGATCCGTGGTCCTCAGGTCATGAAAGGCTATTGGAACCGTCCAGACGAAACCGCAAAAGTGATGACTGCAGATGGTTATTTCCGTACGGGTGATATTGGTGTGATGGACACACGTGGTTATTTCAAAATCGTTGACCGTAAAAAAGACATGATTTTGGTTTCAGGTTTTAACGTTTATCCTTCTGAAATTGAAGAAGTCATTGCAACACATCCAAAAGTTTTGGAAGTCGCTGCAATTGGTGTGACTGATGAAAAATCAGGTGAAGTGCCTAAACTTTTTGTGGTGAAAAAAGATCCATCTTTAACCACAGAAGAAATTCTAGCATTCGCGAAAGAAAACTTAACGGGCTATAAACGTCCACGTTATGTTGAATTTATGGATGAGTTGCCAAAATCAAATGTGGGTAAAATTTTGCGTAAAGACTTACGTAAATAATTAAGAAAATTATTCATCTTCATAAAAAAAGCGCCTAAAGGCGCTTTTTTTATCGCAGTCATTTTATTTCATTAACCAGCGGTCAAAATAAGGACGACCAATCCCAAAAATCCCTGTGAAAATTAACATCGTACCCATGTGACGACCGACAGCTGAAGGGGGGAGTTGCCCTGAATAACTGAAATATATGTCGACCAGACTATACGCTGCCACAAAAAATAACCATAGCCATAAGTTTTGACGCTGAATACCCACCGCCCAAAAGGCAATCAACAGCATGACGAAAGTACCAATCGTCGATTGCCAGTTCATATTGGCGCAAATCACACTGAGTAAGAAAGCCATAATGGGTAAGACGATGTACATGACACGGTCTACTTGTTTTTGGTGCTGACGCTGTTGATCTAACACATTAAACAATTCTTTTTGGTCGAGATTTACCATGTCATGTCCACTCATCATTTTCAAAAACACCATAATTTAGCAAAAATTATTGCATATACACCATGCTATGATAGGTCAGAAAATCATTTATTGGATATAAAATTCATGCATGGGATTGATGGCATCATTTATTTAATTTTAATTGCCTGTTTAATGCCGTATGTATTTACCATTCTCGCAAAAATGACGGGTGGATTTAGCATTAAAGACAATCAGAACCCACGTGAGTTCTTGGCGAAAAGCTCAGGCTTGGCCGCACGTGCCAATGCAGTGCAACAAAATAGCTTTGAAAGCTTGCCCTTATTTATTGCATCGATTCTCATGGCGGAATACATGGTAATCAATCAAGATCTGATCATGATGCTGGGCATTGCCTATTTGGTGCTTAGGGTGATCTACGGGCTTTGTTATTTAGCCAATCTATCGACTTTAAGGTCAATCATTTGGTTCCTGTCCATGGCGTGTCCGATCTTGTTATTACTCATTGTGATCCGAACAGTTTAAAATATAAATCAGATCACTTGATCGCCAATTTTATTCTGCAAATTGTATAATCGAATGCTGATTGCTTGATAAAGCGTTATAATCGACAAAATTTCACTGAACACTTCACTGTTAAAGAGTTTGCTATGAGCTACAGTAATATCCCTGCGGGTAAAGATGCACCAAATGATATCTATGTAATTATTGAAATCCCTGCAAATGCAGCGCCAATTAAATACGAAATCGACAAAGATTCTGACGCGCTATTTGTAGACCGTTTCATGGGTACAGCAATGTTCTACCCAGCAAACTACGGTTATGTACCGAATACATTATCGCTTGATGGTGACCCATTAGACGTATTGGTCGTAACGCCATATCCAGTTGAACCAGGTTCAGTGATTCGTTGCCGTCCAGTGGGCAAACTGAACATGGAAGATGACGGTGGTATCGATGCGAAATTGGTTGCTGTTCCGCATGAAAAGTTAACGCCAATTTATAAAGATGTTCAAGAATATACAGATCTTCCGCCGCTTTTAATCAGCCAAATCGAGCACTTCTTCCAGCACTATAAAGATTTAGAGCCAGGCAAATGGGTGAAGTTAAGCGGTTGGGAAAATGCTGATGTTGCAAAACAAGAAGTAATAAGCTCTATCGCAGCTTACCAAGACGCAAACAAATAATTGCTTTGTGAAATTTAGTTTTTGAGTTAGATATTCAGAAGCAAAAAAAACCTGCACATGGTGCAGGTTTTTTTATGACTTAGACTTTAAGCAAAATTAAAATAATTTCACAGGAATATCTAACCATAAACGCCATTCATTGGTATCACCGATATAAGCACTTTGGTAGTCATCGCTTGCACGGTAGTAAGAATGACGTACACGTAAACTCGCATCTTTAGCAAAACCAGATTGAATTGTATATTTCACTTGGTTGAAGAATTCACGTTCCTGAGCATCATCAGTTGCAAGTACCGAGCGGTCAGCCAAGCCAGCAGACACATCAATGTCCCAGCCATAAACAAATGCTGAAGTCCAAGAAAGACCAGGAATATTCAAAGCACCAAAGTCATAGGTATATTGCAGTTGTAGAGATTTTTCATCATTACCGATAAAATCTGAAAGGTAAGAGTTAGGTAGATAGATAGTTTGACCACCGTCGCCCACACCTTTACCTAGCCCATAGTCATATCCAGTGTTACCTGTATTTTGTTGGTAAGCAACCATGACATTATGAGGCCCAGTATTATAGGTTGTAGAAATTGCCCAAATATTATTGCTTAAATTATTGAAATCATTAGACGTATGTGAGTAGGTGTATGCCTTACCTGAAGCAGTTGCATCCCACTCTGTGCGATAACCACTGAAGTCGTATGTTAAAGTACTTTTATCCGCTAATTTGTGTGAATAATTGGCATTCACATAATGACGATCTAAGCGATCTTTAATATCAGTACCGTAATATGCTGTATTAATTTTATCATTAAATTTATATTTAGCTCCCCAAACAATCGCGCTATCTAGTTCATTACCGTCTGTAGACATCTGATCAGAATATTGATTTTTAGTGAATTTACCAGCAATGACTTCTAAGTTTTCGATTTCACGGCTTTTAGCGAGTACACCCGTGAAATATTCAGGAACTAAACGAGCTGTATTACTTGCAAGAACAGGTAGGTCTAAAACTTGCGTACCATATTCAACAGTGGTGTTTGATACACGTGCTTTAACACTTGCGCCACCACGTGCCCAATGATCATAAGCAGAACCATCTTCGTATTTTGGAATCATACTATTGCCAGAATGATCATTTTTACCTAATTTGAAGGATGCATCACCAACAGCATTTATACCAAAGCCGACTAAACCTTTTGTGTAACCCGACTCTAATTTAACGATTGCGGTTTGTGCAGTAGAGCTGGTGTCATCGTCACCATTTTTTTTGTCACGGTATAAGAAGCCAGTACGAAATAAAACTGAACCTGAAGCATCTTCAACAAAGCCTTTAGCTTCACTTTGTTCGC
>CAZOGM010000031.1:21404-27718 GCA_964579445.1 uncultured Acinetobacter sp. | reverse complement strand
GGACATCGCCCTTTCACGGCGGTAACCGGGGTTCGAATCCCCGTAGGGACGCCATATTCAAGATGGCAACATCTTTTAAAAAGCTCAAGCATTACGACTTGGGCTTTTTTTATGACTACAAATGTAGTTCACACAAATGTTCACCTCCAAATCCACATCCTTCAATTCGCAAAAGCTATCTTTTCAATTTCGTTAATTCACCCCTAATCATATCAAGGCTGTTACACAGGTTTAAAACTATAAAAAAATAAAAATCATTCTCCCTCACAAAAAGCACAAAATATAAACACAAGCGGGCTGTTTGTTGCTTAAGGTAGAAGTACTCGCATGCAAGGATAAGATTATGTATACAAAGACACAGTTTTGTTTACCTGCATCATCATTAAAACCAAAACAACTGATTGAAAAGAATGCCAAAAAACACGTCGAATTTTATCAAGATATTTTTATTTCTGAGCATGAAAAAAAACAACAAGCCAAACAATATTTAGAATATCTGGTGTCAAAGATTGATATAAGTCATGAGCTAGGTACTGACATACACACTCTAGATTGGATAAATGACACTACTCAGGTTGAACAACATTGCTATGCACATTTAAAACGCACTTGTGCTGAATTTCAAGATTATCTTGCACGGCGCAAACAGTTTCAGCCTCGTGAATACTTCCCGACAGTGTCACACGCTTTCGAATTTTTAAGCAAAGTTGCACCTGTTAAGTTTGTCGATGGCGCATGGTTATATTCTGCCCTTAAACAAGATGATCTGTACGCGCATCAAGATCTGATTTTGACTTACTTAGAAGAATTGGGTTTAGGTGATCCTCAGGCCAATCATGTCTGCATGTATCAAGATCTGCTCTGTCAGCATGGCTTAGATCGATTTATTGAGCCACTGCCCTCCATTTATTATGATCAGGCCGCTGTACAGCTTGCTTTAGCTTATGTAGACGTCGAGGATTTAGCTTGGGTCATTGGCTTTAACTTGGGCTATGAACAGCTTCCCCTACATCTGCTCATCACCAATTATGAGCTACAGGAATTGGGCATAGATCCGCAGTATTTCAATGTCCACATCACCATAGATAATCTACACAATGGACATGCAAAAAGATCAATTGATGCTTTTTATCAAGGCTTAAACAGCTCTAAGGATAAAGCCCTGTATCTAAAAAAAGTGAAACAAGGTTATTTACTGAATGATATTGGTAAAAGCTCTACTGAAATTATCGCTGAACTGAATCTAGAACAGTTCGTCCTTCAAGTGTTTCAAGACAAAGCTCGCATTGGGCAGTTTATTCATAATGACAAATGTCAGTTTGCAGGAAAAACCATTAATCAGTGGTTGTCGGAACCAGATCAGGTCAAAAATTTCTTAAACATTTTAATTGAAAAAAAATGGATCATTCAACATGAAGCCGTAGAAAAGAGTCGTTTCTGGCAAATGATTGATCTACCTAGCGGTCGTATGTTTGGAGTGTTTAATTCTACCGAAAAACAAATTATTAAAGACTGGATTCAAGGTGCATGTTTAAGTACTCGACTTAAAGCTACACATCCGCAATATTCAACCACACAGCGCTGTACTCAGTTGACCAGAAATGAAGATGAATTTGAACTGAGCCACTTGAAAAAATCAATGCAACAATCCAACGACTTAAAGCATCAGTTAGCCCTGCTCACCCCCTATTTAGCGCCAAATTTACATGCAACAACGACAGGATTATGGGCAACCCAACAGTACGCTCAACTCTTGTTTCCTGCACATCGCATTTAAACAAGAAAAAGCCCAAGACTTGGCTTGGGCTTTTCTGTGTGAGTCAGAATGGCTAACAAAATAATAAAAC
Source organism: uncultured Acinetobacter sp. (assembly GCA_964579445.1). Lineage (GTDB taxonomy): Bacteria > Pseudomonadota > Gammaproteobacteria > Pseudomonadales > Moraxellaceae > Acinetobacter. The sequence goes on along the minus strand of CAZOGM010000031.1, from coordinate 25,871 downwards.
CTAGTATCTTAAAGTTTTATTTAATGAATCAATTTCAAAAGTTTAGAGCTAAAGATAGCTTGAGGAGCAATGACCGTTTCATTGAACGGTATTTTATTGCCATAGCGCTGTTGCATTAACTTTTTGACTTGGGGCGCTGATAAATCAAATTGTTTAAGTTTTTGTAATGGCGCAAGCTGAATTCCTAAAGCTTGATCATAGGCTTTCCACACAATTTCAGAGCAATAAATTGCATCATCATTCCAACCAAAATATAAATCATAATCTTTATTTAAATGCTGCTCTGCTGATTTCACTAATTTTTGTTGCTGAACAGATGTCAGTGATTTGATATATCGCTTCACGACATAATGCTGTTTTACACCGCGTTTAATCCAAGCATCCAATCGTGTGTATTTCACAGGTTGTATGGCTTCTAAAACCCATGGTTGACCTTGTTTATACACTATCATACCCATGTGACTATATGGGGAAGCTGTTGCTTTCTGAATCACGATACTTTGGGAAGATTGTGAGGTATGGAAAATGATATCACCAGTTTGAAAGTTCACTGCGAAGGATTGTGTTGATATCAAACAACTCAGAACAGATACAAGGCATATTACAAAATTATTGTGCATTTTTATCAGAATCATTTTGTTATTTAAAATTCATCATACATAAAAAAACCGAACTTTGAAGTTCGGTTTTTTTATTCAATATTTAAGCACTCTTTCGCGAGTTCACTTTACCCTGAATAATGGCTTTAATATTGCCTTTGGCATATTTAAAAAATACTTTTAAAGGTGAAAGCTTAGGATTCGGCGCTTTACCCTCACCAATCGCTTTAAACTGCGCCGCATACCAAATAATTTCCATAATTGCCATTTTATCGACAAAGGGAATACCCGTTTTAATCGGATTAACTGCATATCGTACATCATGTCCTGCAATCAAACGATTGGTTAAATCGGTTTCAACCGCCAGTGGTCGTGCCAATCCAATAAAATCACATGCGCCACTTTCAAGCGCATCATTCATACCTTTTACAGTACGAAAACCGCCCGTGACCATGAGTTTACAATTTACTTCCTTACGAATATTTTCCGCAAAATCTAAAAAGTAAGCTTCACGGGCAATGGTGCTTTGTTTAATATGCTTGGATTTTGCACCCGCCATCGCAGGCGCTTCATAACTCCCGCCTGAAATTTCAATCAGGTCAATTCCTGCTTCATCAATGGCTTTAAAAACAGAAATCACTTCTTGCTCAGTAATCCCACCTTTTTGAAAATCTGCAGAATTGAGTTTGACTGAAATAATAAAGTCTTCAGATGTAGCTGCACGTACTGCTTTATAAATTTCAAGCAAGAAGCGTGTACGATTTTCAATCGAGCCACCCCATTGATCTTGACGCTTATTGGTCAGTGGCGATAAAAATTCACTAATTAGATAACCATGTGCACCATGTAGTTGTACACCTTCAAAGCCCGCTTTCTCACAAATAGCAGCAGATGTTGCAAAGCGCTGGATAATGTCCCAAATTTCATCTTCATGTAGTTCACGCGGTGTGGCAAAGGTGGTCGCAAGCATAGAACTAAACGGCACAGCCGATGGCGCAACAGTTTCTCGGTTTAGCCCTTTAGGACATTGACGACCTGGATGCGACAATTGAATCAATTGCACCATCCCGTATTTTTTTCCAAGCTGTGCCCATTGCGTCAGTTTTGCTAAATCGCGCTCAGTTTCAAGTACCACCACACCCGGTTCATTCTTGGCACGATAGTCCACCATCACATTGCCGGTAATTGCACAACCCAATCCACCTTTAGCCCACGCTTCATACAAACCCAAATGCAAATGATTCGGCTCACCTGCTGTGTTGGCCAAGGCTTCACTCATTGCCCCCTTAATAATACGATTTTTAAATACGGTATTACGGATTTGAATCTGCTGTGCAATTTGACTCATGAAGATGATCTCTTATTTTAATACGACATAAATATGAATAAATCCTTTCACTCAGTGTAAATTTGACAATCCATAATGTCAAATTAAGCCTATGACCTATCCGCTCAGTAGCGACTCGCCTCAATCAACGCTTTGGTATAATCATGTTGAGGTGAATTAAATAATTTTTCTGTATCTTGAAACTCGATTAATTCAGCATTTCTCAGCACCAATACGTTTTGGCATAATGCTCTGACCACTTGCAAATCATGACTAATAAATAAATAACTGATATCATCTTGAAGCTGTAATTGGCGTAGCAATTGTACAATCGCCCGCTGAGTACTTCGATCCAGAGCCGAAGTCGGTTCATCCAAAATCATCAGTTTAGGTTGTAAAACTAATGCGCGCGCAAGTGCCACACGTTGACGCTGTCCACCTGAAAGTTCATGCGGATACCGCTGCGCAAATGCGATAGGCAGCTCCACTTTTTTTAGCACGTCATCTATACGCTGTTTCATGTCTTGCTGTGAGATTTTTCGAAGCCCCAAGCCTTCTCCAATAATTTGTGCCACACTCATGCGTGGGTTGAGGCTACTAAACGGATCTTGAAAAACCATTTGAAAATCACTACGCAGGGGTCGCAGTTTTGATTCATTCAAACTGTTTAAATCGCGCCCTAAAAGTACAATTTTGCCTTCACTTTGAATGAGCCTTGCTAAAGCGAGCGCCAAAGAGGTTTTACCCGAGCCACTTTCTCCAACAATGCCAATCGACTCACCTTGATAAAGCTTAAAACTCAAAGGCGCAACTGCAATAAAATGATCACGAACCCGATTAAACAATCCCGTTTTTATGGGAAACTTTACTGCAATTTGATTGACCTCTAACAGTACTTTTTGATCAACCGCCACACGATTAGCAATGCCAAAATCATGATCCAGTAAATGCTGGGTATAAGGAGATTTCGGATGGAGAAAAATCTCATTCACATCGCCTTGTTCTACCACTTCACCTTGCTTCATCACCACAACATGATTGGCATAACGTTTAACCAAATTCAAATCATGACTGATCAAAATCATCGCCATATCACGTTTTTGGATTAAATCTTTTAAAAGGTTCAATACTTGCGCTTGTAAGGTCACATCTAAAGCTGTGGTCGGCTCATCTGCTATCAGCACATCAGGATCAAGTGCCAATGCGGCTGCAATCATTACCCGTTGCCGCTGACCACCAGAAAGCTCATGTGGATAACGCTTGAGCTTTTCTTCTGGTCGCTCAATACCAACATCTTGTAATAACGCAACAGTACGATCATAGACCTGCTGCTTGCTCATACCTTTAAGTAATAAAGGCTCTCCAATAATTTTTTCAACCCGATGCAGCGGATTCAGTGCAGTCATCGGTTCTTGGAAAATCATGGCAATTTTCTGCCCACGAATCTGACGCAGTTGCAGATCATTTAATTTAAGTAAATCTTGCTGTTGAAAAATTGCTTGCCCGTGCACCACTAAATTATCAGGCAATAAACCCAAGAGTCCTAAGCTACTGATGGATTTTCCTGAACCACTTTCACCGACAATGGCCAAGGTTTCGCCAGCAGCTAAATCAAAACTCAAATGATGGACTAAAACCTGCTCAGCAGATTGAATACTTAAATTTTCAACATGGAGTAACGGCGCTTGCTTAGTCTTGATCTTAACGACGTCTTGGATCGAATGCATCGCGTGTCGCCTCCCCAATGTAAATGAGTAATGATAGAACCAGTGCCAAGGTGAAGAATCCTGATAATGCCAACCATGGTGCATTTAGATTGTTTTTGCCTTGAAGCAATAACTCCCCCAAAGATGCGGCCTCAGGAGGCAACCCATAACCCAAAAAATCCAGTGCCGTCAGTGCGGTAATGTTCGCGGTCAACATAAAAGGTAGCTGCGACAATGTTGAGCTCATCGCATTGGGTAAAATATGGCGGAACATAATGGTATGGTCTTTCACGCCCAGTGCCCGCGCTGCGCGCACGTAATCTAAATTGCGTGCTCTTAAAAATTCAGCACGAATCAGTCCAACCAGCGCTGTCCAACCAAACAGCAGCATGATTAAAAACAACCAATACACACTTGGTGTAAACATGCTGACCAAAATCATCACCATGAACAGCATGGGTAAACCGCCCCATACCTCCAAAATCCGCTGACCGACCAAATCAACCCAACCGCCGTAATAACCCTGTATCGCGCCCACCACAACTCCAATCGCTGACGCAAACAAGGTCAAAGCCAACCCGAACACTAAAGACACTCTTAAACCATATAAGACACGCGCCATGACATCACGACCTTGATCATCTGTACCTAACCAGTTTTGCTGTGTCGGTGGAGATGGAACAGGTTCAGCCAATTCGAAATTTGGGGTTTGGTATGAATATTGAATCATTGGCCAAATAGACCAACCTTTTTCATCAATCATGGCTTTGACAGCAGGGTCTTTATAATCGGTTTCAGTTTCAAACACACCGCCAAATGTGGTTTCAGGATAAGT
>CAZOGM010000031.1:17449-21304 GCA_964579445.1 uncultured Acinetobacter sp. | reverse complement strand
AATAATGTGAAAATAAACAAAGTACCAAAAATCACAGGATAATCCCGCTGTTGAATCGCTTCAAAACCGAGTAAACCCAAACCATCCAAATTGAAAATAATTTCAATAAACAGATTACCCACAAAGAAAATTCCCACCAAGGCTTCGGGTAAGCCTGCAATCACAATCAGCATGGCATTTCGAAATACATGCCTATATAGGACACGATTTTCACTAAGTCCTTTCGCACGTGCTGCAAGCACATACTGCTTATTCATCTCTTCCATAAATGAATATTTTGTTAAATAGGTAAGACTTGCAAAACCACCAAGCACAATCGCAACTAACGGCAATGCCATGTGCCAAAAGTAGTCTTTAATTTTGTCTATAACACTTAAACTTTCAAAATTTTCAGAAACCAAGCCTTGCAGCGGAAACCACTGAAAATAAGAACCCCCTGCAAAAAACACAATCAGCAAAACTGCGAAGACAAAAGAAGGTACAGCATAGCCTACAGCCAGTAGCAGTGAAGTCGATTTATCGAAAAGCATGCCGTGTTGTTTGGCTTTTTTAATTCCAAGCGGAATCGAGACCCAATAAATCAGCAAAGTGCTCCATAGCCCCAGTGAAATGGTCACCGGCATTTTTTCCCAAAGCAGCTGGGTTACAGGTTTATCTTTAAAAAAACTGGTGCCGAAATCAAAACTGGCATAACCCTTCAGCATCAACCAAAATCGCTCATGGGCAGGTCGATCAAAACCATATTGTGCTTCAATTTTCTCGACCATCTCTTCGCTTAAACCACGCGCACCTTGGTACTTTCCTGCATGGGCCGACGCGGAGGCAACCTCACCGCTACCTGTAGCCGCCCCGACACCTTGGAAATGTTCCGCTTGTTGAATCGCTTGTTCAACAGGGCCGCCTGGGGCAAGCTGGATCACCACAAAATTAATCAACAATATTAGAAATAAAGTGGGAATAATTAGCAGTAAACGCTTGAGAATGTATAAGCCCATCTCTACAAAATTCCTTTTGGCATTAGATTTATTTTTGTCTAAAGTTGATCTTTAGCTTAAGCGAAGATTGAGCATAAACACTGATTTTTCTAAAATACTAATCATTTCAAATATTGGGCCACTTTCTGCGCCTGCTGCGGATTGACCCACCAATAATCCAATCCCAACGACAGTTTAGGTTTAATAGTCGGCTGTTGGTACATATTCCAGTACGCGAGCCAATCTTGATCATTGCCATAAGTCAGAATTTGATAATACCCCGCACGAAGCAGTCGATCTAAAACTTTGGTTCGAATAATCAACTGCTCACGATTCGGCGCGCGTATCAGCTTTTGAATTGCATCATCAATAACAGGATCTTTAATTCCTGAAAAATTATAATTACCCACCTCATCTGCGGCCTGACTACTCCACATTTGCGCCTGTTCATTGCCCGGTGTTAACGACTGCGGCATCACCAATGTGGTCATATCAAAGTCCGAACGGCGCGTACGTTCCATATACTGTGGTACATCGACCTGACGAATATTCACGCTTATACCCAGTTTTTTTAGGTTTCGAATATAAGGCATTAAAGTGCGCTGTAAACCATCTTGGTGGATGAGAAATTCAATTTTAATCGGTTTATTGTTGTGATCGACCAATACAGCATTTTGATATTTAAAACCTGCTTTCAATAAAATACTACGCGCAGACAATAAACCTTGTCGATTAAATCCACTGGCATCAGATTTTGGATAACGCCAGTTTGCAAGTACCCCTTGACGCTGGGTCAGATTAAGTTTGGGTAAATACGCTTTTAATATCGCAAGCTCCACCGCGCTAGGTGTGCCTTTGGCTTCAAGTTCACTAAATTGAAAATGACTCTGTAAGCGCTGATACTGTCCATAAAATAAAGCTTTATTCAGCCATTCAAAATCATAGGCATAGGTCAAGGCTTGCCTAAAATGAATATTGTTAAAGGGCGCTCTACGGGTGTTAAAAACAAAACTTTGCGTCGCTGCGGGTGTCTGTTTTTTCAAAACATACTTAGTAACCATGCCTGATTTTACCGCAGGAAAATCGTATTCGGTGACCCAAGTTCGCGATTTTTTTTCTTCATGTAAGGTGTATTGCCCTGACTTAAATCCCTCAAAAGCAATATCTAAATTTCGATAATAAACATATTTAATGGTATTAAAATTAAAACGACCACGGTTGACGGCTAAATCTTTGGCCCAATAATGTGGATTTCGTTTATATGTAATACTGCGCCCAGCATCAATTCGATCAATGACATACGGTCCTGAACCCAAAATCGGTTGCATGGTCACTTTAGAGAAATCTTTATTGATCCAATCAGCTTTGGAATAAATTGGCATCTGCGCCAAAATTAAAGGCATTTCAGCATTGTTGTCAGACTTGAAACTCATTTTGACAGCAAATTTAGACAACACCTCTATTTTATCTAAATCCGACAAATACATCTGTAATCCAAGATTACTTTTGGTCAAATAGGTTTCAAAAGTGAATTTGACATCATTAGCCGTAACTGGCGTGCCATTACTAAATTTGGCTTTTGGATTTAAATGAAAAATAACAAATTTGGTCTGTTGTGGATCAAAGGTGACTTTTTCAGCCAATAATGGATACATCACACTGGGCTCATCCAGTGAATTGTCCATTAAGGTATCGAAAAGATAATTCACTCCCTCAACAGCACTGCCTTTGCCATTCATGCTATTGAGGTTGTCAAAGGTGCCATTTCCAGCAGAACTGATCATGCCACCTTTGGGTGCTTGCACATTGGCATAGGGCATAGATCTGGCATTGACGTATTTGGGAGTAGTATGAATCGCAATATACGGGGTGGTTTCAACTTTCGCAGAAACCGCACTGCTTATTACGGACACTACCATGACAAAACCAAATGATTTTGCATACGCAACTTGATCCTGCATCTTTATGCCTATTCCTTTATTGCTTATGCAAACTAAAGATTTGGAACTTTTATGGTATCACCTATTTTCAGTGGCGCATTTGGTTTTAAATCATTCATGTCAGCCAATTGGTTGCTATCTATTCCATAACGACTGGCCAAACGAATGAGAGAGTCACCACTTTTTACGCGGTACTCAGTGATGGTTTTCGGCACACGAATCGTTTGACCGCGCTGTAAGCCTGAACGTGGCGTTAAATCATTTAAATCTGCCAACTCTTTTACGCCAAGACCAAGACGCGATGCAATTACATTTAAAGACTCACCCGCTTTAACGGTATAGGCTTCCGTGTTTTTAGTACTGACACTTTTCACAGATGAGGTCGAGCGTGAATCTTCTTTCACTTTATCTTTGGCAAGATCATCCTCAATTTTTAAACGCTGTCCTACCCGTAAACTTGCGGTGCGCGATAAATCATTGAGCGCCGCTAAATAGTTTAGTTGCAGTTTATATTTGCGTGCAACGCTGGCCAGGGTTTCACCTGAAGCCACCACATGAATGTCTGAAACATTCGATGCTTGCGCTGTATCTTTAACTGAGTCTTTGACTTGGCTGGATGCTTTGAGTTCTGGCTCACCTGAAAGCTTGAGCTTCTGCCCTACAAGTAAACCAGCCGAGGGATTTAAACCATTCAAATTTGCGATTTGACTCACCGACAAATTATATTTCCCTGCCACGGCATTCAAGCTATCGCCAGACTGTACCGTGTAAATGCCCGGTATCGTTACGCCAGCAGGAACTTTAATGCTCTGCCCGACAATTAAACCTTTATTAACGGACAATGCATTGAGTTCAGCCAGTTCACTCAAGGTCATCTTAGATTTCATCGCGATACTATAGAGCGTATCACCCCGTTCAACTTTATAGCTTTCGGTTTCAAG
>CAZOGM010000031.1:3428-17349 GCA_964579445.1 uncultured Acinetobacter sp. | reverse complement strand
CAGCTTTTAGCGTTGGGTTAGAGGCTTCGAACTTGGTATTGATCTCTTCCGTTGGAACGTTAATTTTTTGTCCAACCATCAAAGAACTATCAGGTTTAAGCTCAGGCGTTAGGGCTGCCAACTCTGGATTGGATAGTGCATAACGGTCTGCGATGAGCTTCAAATACTCACCCCGTTTTACGGTATACACTTTGGTTTTGATTTTAGCGGCAGTCTTAGTCTCTGCTTTTTTCTCAGTTTTTTTGTTAGTTGAGTCGACTAATAATAATTTTTGCCCAACAAATAAATTACTGTTGGTGCTTAAATTATTCATCTCTGCCAATTGTTGGATGGAGAGATTAAATTGATCCGCGACCTCACTTAAACTGTCATTTGGCTTAACGATATAGGTGGTCTGTTTGAGCTCAGGCTTTTTATCATCATTTTTTTGGTCTGAAACCGGTTTTGCATCATATAAATACAAGGTCGTGCCAACAAAAAGCGTTGAACTCGGATCAACCTGATTCCACTTCGCAATATCACGCCAGTTCAAGCTATTTTTCATGGCAATCACAGCCAATGTATCGCCTGGTAATACCAAATAGGTACTGCGTTTACCCTTTGGCGGGACAACGACAATTTCATTCTCTGTTTTAGAAAATGATTTGTCTTGGTTACGTTTTGCCTCTTCCGATGATGCAGAGGTATTATCTGCAACTGATTTTGGATAAGCAAAGCCAACTTTGACCTCTTGGCCTTGTTGCGACGCGACTGACTGACTGGTTTGGATCGCAGTCAGTCTGATTTTACCATCGAGCGGATCGACAATTTCTGTACCTTGAGGCGCTAAAGCAGTGATCTCTTTGACCACTTCTTCTTTTTCAGCTTGAGTCGCTTCTGGCTCAGTTACATTGTCCAGTGATTTTTTCGCGCTCAGATTTTCTTCTGGGCTTAGACTGGCCAAAACTTGGTTACGCTCTTGCTCTGTCAGTTTAGGCTCAATGTTCACAGGTTTTACATTCACTGCTGGCGTTACTGCAACAGGAATACGCGGTGCGCTTGGCACAGCAGCAGAAGCAGCAAATGCGGCCAATGCATTTGAACCGACTGGAGTTCTCCCTTTATGTGTTGTAGGTTGTGTCACTGCTGCTTGCAGGGCTGCATTATTTGATTTAGCTGTAGCGCTTGAATTATTTGAGTTATTTAACGCAGGAGGTGGAGTGGTCAATACCTGTGGCGCTGTATAACTTGGAACTCTACTAGATAAAGGATTGGATGTATTACTAGACGAATCTGATGAAGTCGTTCCACCTGCCCAATAGCCATCAGAGCTTGGTTTTAAGGCTTTAATTTTTGCGTCTATATTTGGATTCAAATCTGCCGGAATCAAAATACGTAAAGGGCTTTGTGCATCGACCACTTCACCACGATGCCCTGGATTTAACTGATAAAGCTCAGCACGACTTAAACCCGCAATCGAGGCAATCTGATTTAAAGATGCACCTACAGGTACAGAAATTTCTCTAAAATGCGGACGGTTGGCAATCGGTGGTAAATTCACTCCATACTTCTGAGGGGATTTAATAATTTGTGCAACTGCCAAGAACCGTGGCACATAGTTCATGGTTTCTTGTGGCAGTTTCAAAGACCAATAATCCGTCGGTAAACCTGCTGCTTTATTGCGGTTAATGGCTTGTTGAATACGCCCCGGCCCTGCATTATAAGCGGCAAGCGCCAGCTCCCATGAGCCAAACTGATTGTATAAACTGCCCAAAAACTCATAAGCAGCACGGGTCGACTCAACCACATCACGGCGACCATCATACAGACTGGTTTGTCTTAGGCCATAAATTTTGCCGGTGCTTGGAATAAACTGCCACATTCCTGCCGCAGCGGCAGTACTGGTCGCTGCTGGGTCATATGAACTTTCAATTACAGGAAGCAGTGCTAGCTCGGTCGGCATACCACGGCGTTCTGCTTCTTTAACAGTATGGTACAAATAACGCGACGCACGCGCACTTAAACGATCCAAATAAGGCTGACGGGTAATGAACCAACTCCGCTGCGCTTCAATACGTGGATCCCATTTGGTTTCATCCATTTTAAAACCGACTGTCATACGCTTCCAGACATCACCGTGTTTCAAAATAAGAAGGCGATCACCTTCAACTGCGCGCATATCGGTCGCAGATAGTAAATCTTCTAAAGAGTCTAAACTGTTCGCATCGAGCATACCCAATTGCTTAGAATTTTGGGTTTTGGCTGAAGATGGCGTAGAGGTACATCCCGTAGTTAAACCGATTCCCGCCACAGCAGACGTGATGACAGATAATTTAAATAAAAAAGATGCAGATGGCTGCCACACTGCTGTGGTTGGTTTATACATACAAATTCCGAACAACGTATAATAAATTTATTTTATAAAAGACATTCTAGATGAGAGTCACATCCAGACAAGCCTCTAAATGAATAGTATTTGCATATAAATGTTACAAGAAATTAAAAAAAACCGAGTTATCGCACTGATATTACCGATTTGCGTATACAATAAATTCTTAGAACTTGTTGTTCAACTTTAATTTAAATTTTATTGGTTCAAACTATGTCGCAAATTACGCTTTATGTAGATGGTGCATGCCGTGGAAACCCCGGTTTAGGGGGTTGGGGTGCATATGTCATTACAGAAAATGGCGAACATAAGTTATTTGGTGGCGAACCCAATACCACCAATAATCGAATGGAATTAAGTGCAGCGATTGAAGGCATCGCTTTTTGTCCCATGGATGCCAAAATTGTGATTTGGACTGATTCTATTTACGTAAAACGTGGTATTACGGAATGGATTCAAGGTTGGAAAAAGAAAAACTGGAAAGACGTTAAAAACCCAGATTTGTGGAAAAAGCTGGATGCAACCTGTCAAAACCGTGAGATCGAATGGAATTGGATCAAAGGCCATTCAGGACATCCAGGCAATGAAATGGCAGATCATCTTGCCAATTTAGGCGCAGACCAAACTGCTGAGCGTTTAAAAAAGGGTGAAACTCATGTTCAATCCCTAGTTGCAACAGCTTCGCCGATACAAGATGATAAAAAAAAAGTAGATAAAGACTGGTTACTCGACGACCCATTTGGTTTTGACTTGATGGATGAACAAGATGAGTTCGATCCTGAAGTGGATGCCAAGAATGACCAGCATGATCATTCAGTCGCTTTAGAAATAAACAAGCAAACATTAGCGACAGAAGTCGCTGATTCCAATTTAAAGAATATTGAGGCTCAAATCGAAAACGGGAATGACGTTGATCCAGACCATTCCGCATCAGAACATTTAAATTCAGAAATGTCTGAGCAACGTGCGGATCATGTCATCAATCAGCACCCACACATTGTCATTACACCGGCAAAATTAAAACTGCAAGGTCCGCGCCAACTGATTTTAGATACAGAAACCACTGGTTTTTATTACCAAGACAGTGACCGTATTATTGAAGTCGGGGCGCTTGAAATGATCAATCGCAAACTGACGGGCAGCTCTATTCATATTTACATTAACCCGAAAAAACCAGTGGGCGATTCTGAAAATGTGCATGGTATTTCAGATGATTTCTTAAAAGATAAACCTGTTTATGCAGAAATAGCAGACGTGCTGTTTGATTATTTGAAAGGTGCGGAAATTATTGCGCATAATGCCAGCTTCGATATGAACTTCTTAGACATGGAGTTTAAACGTGCTGGCTATAAAGCGCTGTCTGAAGTTTGCACTGTAACAGACACTCTCGCTATGGCCAAAGCCAAACATCCTGGACAGAAAAATTCACTCGATGCACTGGTTCGACGTTATGAAGTCCCACAGCGCGATCGTACCTTCCATGGTGCCTTACTCGATGCAGAAATTTTAGCCGACGTTTATCTGTTTATGACGGGCGGGCAAGTTTCATTTGATATGGATGCGTTGTCATCTCACCACAATCACAATGAAAACCAATCCACACGTCAAAAAATTGAGATTGATTTACCTGTCATTTGGGCATCGCCAGAAGAGCTTGAACAACATGAGAACTGGGTCAAACAATATCAAGAAAAGAAAGGTGAGCCTTGTCTTTTTGCAAAATAAATCGCTGTTTCATTTTGATATTTTTTGTAAAGAAGATGCAGTTCAGTTATATTAAATCATACAAAAATTTAGCCTCTTTTTAAGAGGCTATACCAGAACATTTATAGACCTAGGAAAGGTGCAGATCAATGTCTTACCAAACCTCAATTCATTTCGACCCTACGGCACTTTTAATCATAAAAAAAGAAGTTGATAACTCAATACAACAAGTAGAAACAGCAGTCAGTAGCTTAGTTGAAGACCAGAGTTTACCGTTTGGAATAGATGACACTTTAATTCAGTTTGAACAATGCGCCCAAGTGTTATTACTGATTGATATGCCGCAGTTGTCTCAGTTAATTCAGTACTGTGCGGATGTGATGCGCAAAATCATGCAAAATCCTGAGCATATTATTACGCAAGATGTCGTTGCTTTAAGCGAAGGTACGACCATGATTAAACGCTATATCGAATTTATTTGCTTACGCGAAGTCCGTGTTCCGCAGTTTTTATTAGACACTTTGAATAATCTTGAAATTGCACTGGGTAAGCCCTTAACTCAAGAAGGTCAAGCGATTGTATCATCACTTGAATGTATCGAGCCAAAGTTCAACATTCCGGCCGCACCTGAACTTGAAAAATCAGTGTATATACATAAGCTCTATAAAATGTGCTTGAACAAACTGCTCAATCAAAATGAAACTAAGCTCGATTTTCAAGCTATTAAACTGGTTGGCACTTATATGTCTAACCTTGCGCAGAATACCCCAAGCCAGCAATATTGGATTTTGGTGCATGTTGCGTTCAATCAAATAGAGAGTTTGGTACTAAGTGATGCTCGCCTGCGAACATTGATTGGGATTGAGTCTAATATTGCTCAGTTTTTTGAATCCCGCGAAAGCTTCAATGTTCCTATGATTGATCTTGCCAATGTTTTGGGGGTGTGTATCAGTCAAGAAGATGATATTTCTCAACATATTCGTGAGCAACTTAATGTCGCTGAAGACATCTTGACTGATACCCAATTACAAATTTTCAGTCGTCATCTGTTCGGACCTGATTTTGATACAGTTCACGCGGTCAGCAAACTCATTACTGAGGAAATGACGCAAATTCGCAATGATATTGAATTTAATTACAAAAATATGTCATTGGAAAAAACAGCCGAAATCAAAGACAAGTTGTTTAATTTGGCCAATGTCTTTAAGGTGATGAACCTAAATGAAGCTTATGTTGAACTAAAATCACAAGCTGAAAATTTATCTCAAGACAACATGCAAAACAATCCACAGTTTGCACAGCAACTGATGAACAGTATCTTATCTGCCATGAACTCGATTGGTATTTTAGAGCGTAACTTTACATCGAGTCGCTTACAACTGCGCGTCAACAATATGCAAATCTCGCTTGACCGTTTAGATGAAGCACATGAAGTGTTATTGAATGAAACCAAGACACTGGTGGAGCTATGCAGTCAAACTCTAGTTCAATATCTGGAAGACCCTCAAACCACGAGTTTAGAAGGTTTGCCTGCTCAATTAAAAGAAATCAGTGGTGCGTTGTTATTCTTAAATGCCAAAGATGGTCAATTGGCACTGCTCAACAGTCAGGCTTTCTTGAACATTGAATTAAATAAAGAGCGCCCCTTAAACAAACAACATATCGAAAAATTACTGGATGTTTTAGCCAGCCCGGAGATGTTGATTGAAAATTTACAAAATAAACAGCCGATTTTACAATCGATGTTTGATATCGCATTGAACAGTAGCAAAGCGTTAAAAGCGATCGCATAATGACTGAACTATCACTAGCTTATATTTTTAAACAACATCAACTTTTGGTCGATGAACATTTTCAACTTCCGCAAGTTGAAAAGTTAGACAGTGATTTAAGTTTCCATGCGGGTGATCATGTGATTGCCCGCGATCTGCATATTGAAGAAGCAATTCCTGAGGGATATCAGTTGGTCCCTATTCGCCAACTGATCTCTCAGTGGACTCGTGCCCAGTTTGAACAAGCCAGTCGAGCGGTTCAGTTATTGGAGTGGCGTCGAAATCATAAGTTTTGCAGCCACTGTGGTACTGAAACTCAAGTCCATGCTTCTGAATATGCCATGATTTGTCCAGCCTGTAATTATCACCAATATCCTCGTGTACAGCCTTGCATCATTACTGTGATTACACGCGGTACTAACGAAATTCTCCTTGCAAAAAATGCCAAGAATCAATCTAAAATGTACGGTCTGATTGCAGGATTTGTGGAAGTCGGTGAAACGTTGGAGAAAGCGGTGCAACGCGAAACCATGGAAGAAATTGGTTTAAAGCTAAAGAATATTCAATATTTAGCCAGTCAACCGTGGCCGTTCCCAAGCAATCTAATGATCGCATTCAAAGCCGAGTATGCTTCAGGTGATATTGTGCTACAAGAAGATGAAATCAGCGATGCTCAATTTTTTAAATTTGATGCGCTGCCTGAAATTCCGTTTGCAGGCAGTATTGCGCACGCCATGATTCAGCATGTAATTCACAACACACCTATGCCAGATTAGGAATATCTATTCACGAACTTAAATAAGATTTTTTGTGATGTGAAATATTTCTAACTCTGCATCGAACGATCCAAAGCATTTAAAATGTGTTGGCGTGTTTCATAAAAACGACTAAATAAACTCGATACGCTGCCCATAATCGTAATATGTCCAGTTTTTGGAATACTGATTACTTCACAATGATTGCCCTGCGAATGCAACTGCGCACACAAATCTAAGCTGTTGCTGTGTTTAACAATTTGATCATTATCAGCAATGAGTAAATAGTGTTGGATATGATTTTTTTCAACGAAATAATAAGGCATGACTTGATCATAGGGAATCAATTGATCGAACGCATGTTGTGCCAAAGGATCATTTTTATAATCGAAATGATAAGGCCCTGAGATGCCAATGATCGTTTTGATATTCTGTTTCAGCTTTAATTGATACACACTGGGATGATAAATCAAAGAAGCAATATTAAATGCTCCTGCTGAATGCCCCATGAGCGCAATTTTGTCTGTAGAAATACCTAAATTTTCTTGCTTAATTTCCAAGAAATTTAGTGCTTCCGCCAAGTCATCTACATAACGCGGAAATATAAACTCAGGCGACAAATGATAATTTAGGACTGCCACATCATAACCATAACGGCTAAATGCTTCACCGACAAATACGTAGGTGTCTTTATCACCTCGGCTCCAAGCTCCGCCATGTACAAATAAGATAAGCCCTTTACGCTCCTTATCATCTGAAACATACAAGTCTAAGCGCTGACGCGGTTGGCTACCGTAGGCAAGATTTTTCTGAACGCTATAGCCTTTTTTTGGGGTTAAGCTATTAATTGCATAACCACCAAGATTATAAGGCTTAAAGTCTTTCAAATGCATTTTTAACTGCGTGAATCGAGTGCCTAAGTGCTGTCTTGCACCTTGTATCTTATTGCTGAATTGTGACATTTGGCTCAGGATTATCCGTATCAATAGCTACAGGAGTTTCATCTGTTGGCATGCTACCATTACCCACCATTGGGCTAGTAAACGAAGAAGGTTGTACACCAGACTGGCTATTTTGCTGTTCAACATTATCAATCAACGTCACAATTTTGGTGACATTGCCTACTTTTTGTAGCACATCATTTAAGTCATTTTCTTCAGCATTGTTTAAACGACCCATCACATACAGTACGCCGTCTTCAGTGTGCACCAACAATTTACTGTCAGACACTACAGGTGCTTTCATAATCAGACCACGGGTGTTGGCAGTGGAAGTCGCATCTTGCATAATCGCGCCATAGCCAATTTGTGGACCGATGCTGATATAGTTATGAATAGTTTTAACATCACTCATCGCGCGGACATTGTCTTCTGCCAATTGTTTCAAATGCGCATCAGGCACTTGCCCTGTCAGCAAAACATTACTATGAAAACTATTCACATTAACGCGAGATTGTTTGAAACGCGCATCCAATTTATAGAGATTGATTTTTGCTGTGCGTTCAATAGAAGAGTCAATAAATACTTGACCGAGTGAGCGTACACCACTGGAAACACCTACAGGTTCGGCGCCTGTTCCACTGGAAATAAAACTCGCACAGCCCGACAGGCTTGCGACACACATCATCGATATTACAATACGGCTCAACACGCAATAAGTCTCCTTATGAAACTCAATATTCTTTACTTTTAAACGGCTTAGGAATGTTCTTTACAGACTAATCAAGTCTGGATCTATTGTAAATGCATTTTCAATCCACTGTTGATCATACTGCATATTGGAAAAATTATGCTGTAGATTTTTTGCAATTTCTTTTTGAAAATCAAAACAAATAACATCAAAACGATAATAGAAACTTTCGAATTCTGCATGATCTTGTATATATTGCAGTGCCGTCTTATAAATTTTCATTTGCTTAGACGGCGTGATAACTTCAAAAGCCTGTCCCCACTGCGTTTGAGATCTCGCTTTCACTTCGACAAAAATAATCTCTTGAGCGCGAACTGCAATCACATCAATTTCACCAAAACGTGAATGAAAATTTTGCGCAATCACAGTGAAACCCGCTGTCTGAATCATTTGACTGGCTTGATCTTCTGCCCATTGACCCAAAACTTGAGCGTGTGATGATGCTCGCATCTTTTATCTCACTGTTATGGTTTTAATTTTAAGGCTCAATATCTATGTCCTACAGATTAGACTGTCTTTGAATCATTCGACCTATATTTGAACCACATTGCTTTTAACCATTACAATGCAACCAAACCGTTCCGTTTCTTTTCAAAACACTGTGGTGCACGCTCTACCCGATTGCTGTTAATATTAATCATTCCTGTGCGCCCACTAAAACTTAAGTTTTTGACTTTCGGGTTCAGGACAAATTGTTCAGCAATATGCCAAGCATCACCCCCAAAGGCATATAGTCGTTGATACGGCATTGATGTTGGATTCTTCTGATAGACACTGACCACGTCATTCCACTGTCCCAAATAGACCGCGGGGACATCACAAAATTTTAAACCATGCGGGATAGGCTGACTGTCTTCAATTGAGAACGCTTGTGCGTACATTGAATGGGACGGTTTATTTTTTAGTTTATTGAGCCACGCATTGCCACCCAAAAGCAGCACGCCTTGCTTATCTTTTAACCGTGGAATGCTATCTACAATGGATACATTGCCTTGGAATTTTTTATACAGGGCATTAACAAAATTCAGTGAATCATTTTCTGTACCCGGCTCCCGAACCACCAGAATATCGCGAATTTGATCTTTTTTAAGAACATTAAGCAGCGCTACCGCGTCTTCGTCTTTAGATAAACTATACTGCCATACATTACGATGGTGTTGAGTGACTTCATTTAAAGCGAGCACTGGAATTTTCGGATTTTCTAAAATCAGGCTCTCTACCTCTGAGCGCGCCAAAGGTCCAATCACCATTTGTGTGGTTTTCGTCACATGGGTTTTTAAAAGGCTTTTGAGACTTTTTTGATCTGAATTGACAAACTTCAACTGAATATTTGCTTTTGAGCTCTGATGCGCTGCATCTATACCCAGTTTAATACTGTTCCCTGCTCGCGCCATTGGGCCAGATTCAGGTAAAATAACCAATACTTCTGCGTGGGCTTGGAACATGCTTCCGATTATTCCGACGCAAATCATCCCTTTTATCAAATTTAACTTATCCAACATGGAGAAACCTTATGAGTGCTCAGTTATTTGTTGTAGCGACCCCAATTGGGCACTTAGACGACATGACTTTTCGTGCTATTGATATTTTAAAGTCAGTTTCTATCATTGCAGCAGAAGACACACGCCAATCTGCGCTTTTATTAAAGCATTATAATATCTCAACTCCCTTGACTGCGTGCCATGATCACAATGAAAGTAACAAAATTGATATAATTATTGAAAGGCTCAAAAAAGGTGACAATGTTGCACTTGTGAGTGATGCAGGGACACCTTTAATTTCAGACCCCGGCTTTAAGTTGGTGCGCGCCGCGCAAGAACAGGGTATTCGCGTAATTCCTGTGCCGGGTGCTTGCGCCGCGATTGCTGCACTGAGTGCCGTTGGCTTACCCAGTGACCATTTTAGTTTTGAAGGTTTTTTATCGTCAAAACAATCTCAGCGTTTAATTCAACTGGAAAAGTTGAAATCGCGTACCCATACCATGATCATCTATGAAGCACCGCATCGTATTTTAGATTCAGTGACAGACATGGCAAATGTTTTTGGTGCAGATCGCGCTGTGGGTTTTGCCCGTGAAATTACCAAGACCTTTGAAACCATCAAAAAAATGACCTTGGGTGAACTTAAAAGCTTTATTGAAAGTGATCGTAATCAGCAAAAAGGTGAAATTGTTTTGGTTATTGCGGGTGTGACTGAAGAAAAAGACATGGCGCAAGAGGAGCTAGACAAATTACTGCTTCGTTTACTTGAAGATTTGTCAGTGAAAGCCGCATCTCAATTGGCTGCGGACTTGACGGGAATCAAGAAAAAAGTGGCGTATCAACGTGCTTTAGAACTCACCGATAAAGTATAAATATCGTGGCGACTTAGAGCCGTTTCAATAATAAATTGAGCTTTTAAGTAAATCTTCAGTGATTCAAAAAAAACACCACGTTCAAACGTGGTGTTTTTTTGCTTGAAACATTAATCTCGAGCGCTTTCGTCTGGCGGTACTTCTTTTATCTTTCCACCATTGGCAAGGAAAGCTGCAATTTCGTCTTCCAAAGCCTGACGTTGTCTAAGTTTTGCAGTCACAGTTAATGTTTCAGCTTCAGCAACATCCGCATCAGACACTGTTGAATCACTGACGGTCGCACCTTTTTCAGCAGCTTGTGACTCATCATCATCAACGACGCTATCTTCATTATCATCGAAATCATTTGAATCTGTCATGTTAAACTCCCCATCAATGACATGAATAATAACCCATTAAAATAAGGTCTGATTTAATGAGAAATGTAGCAAGCTCTTTGTTTGAAAACTAGAGTCTAGCACCGCCAAAACGTATCTTTTTTAATCAAATTGGTAAAAAAGTATTAACGTTTGACTGAAAATTAACTGATTTAAGCGATGTATGCATATCGGGTATTTTTTAGAGCCGCCAAACCATTGGCTTGCTGCATAAATTTCGATTTAAGAAGCGGTTGGTTTTCCACCTGCTTTAAACCTGCATTTCTTGCCCAAACCACAGGGAAAAGCGCAGTGGTTTCGAGCCAACCAATGGCAGACATGCTGTGCATCATGGCTTCATTTTGAATTTTACGCTGATGCTCATATCGCTTTAAAGTCTGCGCATTTGCCCATACCCCACGCTCAAGATCATGCAATAACACATCACACAAAATGGCAGCATCTAAACATCCAATATTCACGCCTTGACCTGCAAGCGGATGAATGACATGCGCTGCATCACCAATCAGTGCCAGACCTTCTGCAACATAGCGCTGAGCTGCACGTGCTTTAAGCGGAAATTTCGCACGTGGCGTTGCGGCAACTACTTCGCCTAACATGTGATGACTTTCTTGCGTGAGTAATTTACAAAATGCCTGGTCATCAAGTGCGGCATATTCATCTGCATAATCATCTGGCAAAGTCCAAACAATCGATTGCCAATGACCATTTTCTTCAGGCTTAAAACTTGCCATAGGCAAATAGGCCAAAGGACCAGTGGGTAGAAAAATTTGGCGTGCAACATGGTCATGTGAACGAGTCGTTTGAATCCCACAAGTTAAGCCTGCTTGCTTATAATCCAGAACATCAACATCAATATAGGCTTGCTCACGGACAAACGAGTTCGCCCCATCCGCCCCAACCAACAGTTTGGTTTTTAATTCAGTACCGTCTGCAAGTTTAACCATCCAGCAGTGCACACCTTTTTCAACCTGAACCACTTTGACCTGAGTCCGATAATCCTTAACGATTGCCAGCATTTGTTGTTGGATTGCCAAATTCAAAATACTCGGCTCAACCATCGAACCCAAACACTGCTCAGCGCTTGGCGTTGATTTCGATTCCTGACCAAAATTGATTTCGCCATAGCCATTTTTATTCCACACCTGCATACCGGTATAAGGCATCTGACGAGCAATTTTTTCCCAAACGTTGACTTGTTTGAGTAAATGAATGGTGGCTTGACTCAGCGCCAATACCCGTGGATTGGTCATGCTTAATACTGCTGTTTCATCTAAAATGGGTGCTGCATCAAGTACAGTCGCTTGTACACCACCTTGCGCTAACAAAAGTGCAGTCAAACCACCCACTAAGCCACCACCAATGATAATGACCTCTTTCATTTGATTTAACTGATCTGTCATGATTTAAGTCCCATTGCATAGTTTGCAACTAGAGGTTTAATGCCCGGGATATTTTCAAAACACATTAAGCCCATATTACGAATGAATCTAAGAAGTAAATTCTGATTACTAAACCCGCGAACTACAGAATCACAGAATTTAATCACGCGCTGTTGGTCTTTTAAACGGGCTTTTTCGTAGGCTTGAAGCACAGATGATTCGCCTAAGTCAGCATTCTTTTCGAGCTGCTCTGTTAAATAGCGAACCAATACGTGCGCATCACGCATACACAAATTAAAACCTTGTCCTGCAACTGGATGAATGGTGTGCGCGGCATTTCCCATCAGCACGACACGTCCAATGGCTTGTTTTTCAGCTAAAACTTGTGACAAAGGAAAACTAAAACGTCTGCCTGTTTTTTGGAACTTTCCAGCACGATCACCATAGGTTTGTTGCAATGCGTCTAAGAAATGCTGATCATTTTCTTCACCGAGCCATTCCCCTTCAGTTCCTTTTTTCACAGGCCAAACCACCGAACGGCGGTATTCACCAGGAAGCGGTAGAAGTGCTAAAGGCCCCAAATGGCTAAAGCGCTCGAAGCCGACGTGCTCATGTGGTTTTGATGTTTGAACGGTGGTCACAATGGCCACTTGATCATAATCGTGTTCTGATGCACCAATCCCCAAGGCTCTACGGCAGAATGAATCTCGACCATCTGCCGCAATCACCAATTTTGTCTGTAAGTGAATGCTTTCATTATCACGCTTTGCTTCGAGAAATGCGAAATCATCATCTTGTGTTAATGACGTAACTTGCACGCCATCTATTAATTCAATTGACGCTTGTTTTTTGACTTCGGCAAGCAGCACTCGACCGAGCCAAGCATTTTCAATGACTTGTCCAAAGTTTTCGACATTTTCTTGCGCCGCTTTTAGGCGTGCCTTGCCAAAACTGCCCTGCTCAGTAATATTCACTTCTAAAATAGGCGTTGCATGTTGTTGGAGTGCATTCCATAAACCGAGTTCTTGATAAATCTGTACTGTACGGCGAGACAATGCACTATTTCGAGCATCAAAGCTAGAATGGTATGCAGCAAGGTTTGCATCATCATAATCTGGGTATTTGATCGCTTCGAGGAGTTTAACTTGAATATTGGCTTTGCTAAGCATAAGTGCCAAACTTAGTCCAACCATTCCACCGCCAACGATGATGACCTCTTGTTGCATGCTTCGTTCCTTATCTGTCGTATTCGATTCTAGTTGTCGAAATACTTAAAACCCGTATTGGTTTTATCTTACATGATGGTGTGAGCTTTTTATATTAGTTAAGTATGTAAATATGGGGCGAGATAGTTAGAGCCTTTTAATTTTTATTTTACAATTTAGATTGACTAAATTTTTTCATCAAAATAAGTATGAATTTCATACGTGGAAAGTGAAGATTCATTTAAAAAGCCCACTCGTTGATGAATGGGGTTTGATGGTAACGATAAAGTATTGAATTAAAATAAGATAAATTTAA
>CAZOGM010000031.1:0-3328 GCA_964579445.1 uncultured Acinetobacter sp. | reverse complement strand
AGCCGATCATCAGATCGGCTTTAAAGAAAAAATTAAGAAGCCATCAACGCTTCAATTTCTCCAATTGTTTTGACAACATTTTGAGTCAAAACCAACGGACCATTTTTCGTTGCCACAATATCATCTTCAATACGAATACCTATGCCACGCCATTTTACATCCACTGTTTCATCATCAGGTGCAATATATAATCCAGGTTCAACCGTAATGACCATGCCTTCTTCAAAAACACGAGCTTCACCTTGAACTTTGTAAGAGCCTACATCATGCACATCCATACCCAACCAATGCCCCGTACCATGCATATAGAACTGACGATACGATTCATCTTCAATGATTTGATCAAGATCACCCTGCATTATGCCTAAATTTAGTAAGCCTTGAACCAACATACGAACTGCTACATGGTGTGGTTCTTTATAAGAGTGACCAATTTGCACTGCATCAATCGCAGCCATTTGAGCATCCAAAACCACTTGATAAAGTGCTTTCTGCTCAGGGCTAAATTTTCCATTCACTGGAAAAGTACGCGTAATATCTGATGCATAACACTCATATTCACATGCCGCATCAATTAAGACTAAATCACCATCTTTTAAAGGTTTATTATTTTCCACATAATGCAAAATACAGCCACTTTCACCGCCACCCACAATACTGTTATACGCGGGTACACAACCATTTTTACCAAAAACATAATTCAGTTCAGCCTCTAAAGCATATTCCATCATGCCTGGTTTAACGGCTTTCATGGCTTGTGTATGCGCTTCAGCACTAATATTGGATGCGATTTGCATCAGCTCAATTTCTTCAGCATCTTTGTGCAAACGCATTTCATCTAAAATACGATCTAACTGAATTAATTGTGCAGGCGCGGCTGTGCCTTTACGAGACTCATCAGTCGCTTCAACAATCCAATTTGCAACACGGGCATCAAATTCCGCTCGATGTCCAATCCGATAATATAATTTTTCTTTAGCCAATAATTTTTCAATAATTTCTTCGTCAAGTAGCTCTATGGCATAAGCTTCATCAGCGTCAAAGTCATCCACTGCGCCATCGACACCTGCGCGGTAACCATGCCAAATTTCCATTTCACGATCACGTTCACGGCAAAACAAACTATAAATATATTCTTCGTCTGCACCAAAAGTTTCAATCACTGCCACTGCTTCAGGTTCTGCAAAGCCAGTTAAATAATAAAAACTACTGTCAGCTCTATATCTATAGTCGGCATCGCGGTTACGCATAGCCACAGGGCTTGTTTCGATTATCGCAATACTGTTTGGACCGATCTGTTCTGCTAAACGGTCACGACGTTCCTGAAAATCAGCTTGAGTCAATTTCATGTTTTACACGGCTTCAATAAAATGAATAAATGAATGTTGATGCTTACACCTGAAGGTAAACATCAACCTAAAGAGCTTAAGAATTAACTTGGACGGTTCGGTGTGAACATTTCCACGACATTGGCTTCAGTTGTCGCAACTTTCTTGTTCTTCACATGCTGAAGCAAAGTACTGTCCGCCACGCTTATTTTGGGACGACCCATTGATAGGCTGACTGGAATTAAACGCACGAACTCGTATAATTCTTGGTAGCTGATTTCACCCTCTTCGTCATCATCCGTATCTTCAAATTCAACCGCAGCAATATCTTGCAAATGTTGAATGAGTTCTGCTTCATCTGAACGAATATTGCCTGAAGCCAAACCAAAACCGAGCACGACACCCGTACACCAATCTGCCAAAGCTTGAACACGCTCAGACAATGGATGTTCATCATCTGGAAGTATAGGAAGATAATCTAGCTCATCTTCTGACAGCGCATGAAAAACATCATCAGTTTCTTCGGCCAGTAAATCGAGTGCCTCTTGTTCAAGCTGAGGTACAGTAAGTGTCGCTAATATTTGTAACCATTCATCAGGTGTAGGTGCTTGCGTTACACAAACAATACCTGTGAGTAAACCATGTAACTCACTTGGGCTTGAAATCTCTTCAATACCACCAAAATGATGGCTCCAGTCATTCCAACCTGAAATATCGTCTTGCATTCGTTTATCCAATCTCTATACTTCTGTATATATTACCTTTGATTGCGAAACTACGCGACCTCGTTATGTTAGAACAATTACAGCGTCTACAGGCGCATATCACGAAGCTACACACTCATCTGAACGAAGTTGAGCGAAATAACCAATCTTTACTACAGCAAATAGACAGTAGTGAAGAACAGCATCATGCTCAAATTGTGCATAAAAATAGCATCATTACGCAAAAGCAAGATGAACTCGAAACCCTCAATGATCAGCACAGTCAGCTACAAGCGCAGTTTAAAACGCTCAATACCGATGCAACCGCATTGGCTGAACGTTACGGACGCTTAGAGAAAAGTTGTACAGATCTTAAAAATCGTTTTCAAGAAATTTTGGCTGAGCGCAATGAGCTACGGGTGACTAAAGAAAAGATGTTGACTGAGCAGCGTCAAGCTCAACAAGAAATTCAAGAGCTTAAAGCTGAACGCACACGCCTCATTCAAAAAAATGAGCATGCAAAAACCAAAGTTGAAGCGATTATTCAGCGTCTGGCGATTTTAGGTACAGAGCAAGATCAGCATGCACAAGAAATTCAGCAACTGGCACATCCTACCGAAATCAATGAGGAAGCTTAAACATGTCTGAATTCGTAACTGTAGAATTACGTCTGATCGAACAATCTTTTCGTTTATCGACAACTGTAGATAAAAAAGCCGACTTGGAACGTGCTGGTGACTTACTGAATGAAAAATTCCAAGAATTTCGACGCAAAGCACCCAATGTTGAACACAATAAATTGGTGATTATGGTCGCACTCGAACTGATGCAAGAGGTTTTGACTTTAAACAAATCCTTACAAGAATATGCACAGTGTGAACGTTTGCTCAGTACCATTTTGGAAGACGTTGAAAAAGCAGTATAAAAACTGCTTTTTCTTTGACCATTTAGATTTAAATGCGCCCTAAAATGGCTAGCCGAATGCAGTTGTCGTTTGCGTAATGGTTTAGATTGGTTATACTTATTCTAACTCTAGGGTGTTCGCCAGCGGGTCTATTCCCCTGCCGATACTAACACTTATGGATGTGTTCTGTATATTTAGAGTGTATGTCCACCTTCGTGTGGAAAACCCAGCAAGTATACGTCACATCCACCTTGAACTCATCGGGTTCAGGGTAACGACACATGCAGCGGCACCTCCGGAGTCTTTATTTTTTTATAGTTATTATAATTTTTTAAACTACCCTTTTTTGAGCGAATCGCTATTTTAGTTTCCCCTTATTACTCCTAAATAAT
>CAZOGM010000030.1:19804-27893 GCA_964579445.1 uncultured Acinetobacter sp. | reverse complement strand
GTTGCTAAAGTAACTGCATAATAGAGTTTAAGATTAAAACCGAGGGTTGCGATTCTCGGTTTTATTTATAGGTCAGTAGTTCAATTGGTAGAGCGTCGGTCTCCAAAACCGAATGTTGGGGGTTCGAGTCCCTCCTGGCCTGCCAGATTATTTTCAATAAAAAGCTTGATGCTGGCTAAACTGGTCATATAATAAGTCGCGAATCCTACGACGAGTACAAAAATGTCGAATGATAAATCGCGTGACGCATTAAGCGAAGCGCCAATTCCTCAAAGAAACAATTCAGTTGAAGTCGTTCAGTCTGGTTCACCAGTTGATGTGATTTTATGGGTTATTGCATTGGTATTATTAACCGGTGCATTTATGGTAAATCAACATCTTCCGGCGTATTGGATCCCAGCAAATAGTGTTTGGGTGCGCGTTGGGGTAATTTTGGCTTGTATCGCTGTGGCTTTAGGTTTATTATACGCCACCCATCAAGGCAAAGGCTTTGTACGACTGCTTAAAGATTCGCGTATCGAATTACGTCGTGTTGTTTGGCCTACAAAGCAAGAAACAGTAACCACTTCATGGCAAGTTCTTCTTGTTGTGGTAGTCACCGCCATTGGTTTATGGTGTTTCGATTACATTATTGGTTGGTTGATGAAGTTTATTATCGGGTAAAAGAGCTATGAAACGTTGGTACATTATTCATGCCTATTCAGGTTATGAAAAACAAGTGATGCGTTCGCTTAATGATCGAATCCAGCGTAGCGCTGTGGCCGATAGCTTTGGTGAAGTTCTTGTTCCTACCGAAGAAGTGGTAGAAATGAAGGATGGTAAGAAACGTAAATCAGAGCGTAAGTTCTTTCCAGGTTATGTATTAATCGAAATGGAAATGAATGACGATACTTGGCACATTGTTAAAGAATGTCCAAAAGTACTCGGATTTATTGGTGGTACGGCTGAAAAACCTGCTCCAATTACGCAAAAAGAAGCTGATGCAATTCTTGCGCGTGTACGCAATACGGGTGAAGCACCACGTCCTAAGACGATGTTTGAGCCTGGCGAAGAATTACTCGTAACTGACGGTCCATTCACAGACTTTAAAGGTGTTGTGGAAGAAGTTCAGTACGAAAAGTCACGTTTAACGTTGACCATTAATGTATTTAACCGACCAACTCAGGTTGAATTGGAATTTCGTCAAGTCGAAAAATCAGTTTAAGTTTAGTTGGTTTGAAACGCCCGATTTGTTATGGATCGGGCATTGTTGTTGTAACGGTTATCGTTACTTGAAATCATTGGGGAGCCTTCATCGGCGTTTGCACCCAGAGGTAATTTGAAATGGCTAAGAAGATTGACGGCTATATCAAGCTGCAAGTTCCAGCTGGTAAAGCGAATCCATCTCCACCGATTGGTCCTGCACTGGGTCAACGTGGTGTTAACATCATGGCTTTCTGTAAAGAATTCAATGCTGCGACACAAAAACTTGAAGCGGGTCTTCCAATTCCAGTTGTGATTACTGTGTACAACGACAAGTCGTTCACATTCATCATGAAAACTCCGCCTGCTGCTGTTCTTCTTAAGAAAGCTGCTGGTATCCAAAAGGGTTCAGCTGTACCTAACAAAACTAAAGTTGGTACTTTGACTCGCGCTCAATTGGAAGAAATTGCGACTACTAAAGAACCAGATTTAACTGGTGCTGATTTAGACGCACGTGTACGTACCATTGCTGGTTCTGCGCGTTCTATGGGCTTGGAAGTGGAGCTATAAGACATGGCTAAGTTAACGAAACGTCAAAAAGCGATTGCGACTGTTGTTGAAGCTCAAAAAGTTTACACTTTAGAAGAAGCAGTTCAAGTTCTTAACGAACTTCCAGCTGTTAAATTTAAAGAGTCTATGGATGTATCAGTAAACCTGGGCGTTGACCCACGTAAATCTGACCAAGTTGTTCGTGGCGCGACTACACTTCCTGCAGGTACGGGTAAAACTGTACGTGTTGCTGTGTTTGCTCAAGGCGCTGCTGCTGAAGCTGCTAAAGCTGAAGGCGCGGACATTGTTGGTTTTGATGACCTTGCTGAAAGCATTCAAGCGGGTAACCTTGACTTTGATGTTGTGATTGCTGCACCAGACGCTATGCGCGTTGTAGGTAAGCTTGGTACGATCCTTGGTCCACGTGGCTTAATGCCTAACCCTAAAGTGGGTACGGTTACTCCTGACGTAGCTGGCGCTGTTCGCAACGCTAAAGCTGGTCAAGCGCGCTACCGTGTTGACAAAGGTGGTATTATCCACGCTGCGATTGGTCAAGTAGGTTTCACTGCTGAATCAATTCGTTCAAACGTTGAAGCACTTGTTGCTGACCTTAAGAAAGCAAAACCTGCGACTTCTAAAGGTGTTTACATCAAAAAGATCACTTTGAGCTCTACTATGGGTCCTGGTCTTACGATTGATGTTGCAAACGTTTCTAACTAAGTTTGACTTAGACAGAATTTTAAAGCCCTGAAAATCTCCCCCAACCCCTCTTTTAAAAAGAGGGGAGTAAGTCCCACTTTTTTAAGGGGGATTTAGGGGGATTCTTAGGCAAACTTTGAATTGATAAATATTTGTTTATCAGCGTCAAAGACCTCAGGCGAGGCGCATTCTTCGGAGTGCTCTTCTTAATTTTCCAGCCTGCGTAGACGCGGTGGTGTGATTTGTTCATCCTCCGCGTGTAAGTTCAGCAATGGACTTACGAATTGGGAGTGTGCTTCGCGTAAGCACATAAATCACCGTTAGGAGGTTTTACAATGGCTCTTCTTATCGAAGGCAAAAAACAGATCGTAGCTGAAGTCGCTCAAATTGCTTCTACTGCGTATGCTGCTGTTGTTGCTGACTACCAAGGTTTAACTGTTGAGCAATTAACTGCTCTTCGTGTTGAAGCTCGTAAGTTAGGTGTTGCTACACGTGTTGTACGTAATACTTTGGCTAAACGCGCTCTTCAAGATACGCAATTTGCGATCTTGGATGAAACTCTTGTTGGCCCAACAATTTTAGCTTTCTCTACTTCTGAAGACGACATGGGTGCTGCTGCACGCTTGTTCGAAGAATTTGCGAAAACTAATAAAGCATTTGAACTTAAAGCTGCTGCATTTGACGGCAAACTTTATCAAGGTGCTGAAGTTAGCGTTATCGCGAATCTTCCGAACCAAGAAAAAGCGCTTACTATGCTTGCATCTGTGCTTCAAGCGCCTATTTCGAAATTGGGTCGCTTGCTTACAGCGCTTCAAGAGAAAAACGAAGCGCCAGCAGTTGCAGAAACTACAGAAGCTTAAATCTACTCACACATCATTCAATACCCATTTGGAGTTACTCTCATGGCTTTAACAAACGAAGAAATCCTAAACGCAGTTGCTGAAAAAACTGTTCTTGAACTTGTTGAACTTATTTCTGCTTTCGAAGAGAAATTCAACGTTTCTGCTGCTGCTGTAGCTGTAGCTGCTGGTCCTGCTGCTGCTGCTGCTGAAGAGCAATCAGAATTCAACGTTGAGTTGACTTCTTTCGGCGCGAACAAAGTTGCTGTAATTAAAGCAGTTCGTGAAGTTACTGGTCTTGGCTTGAAAGAAGCTAAAGATTTAGTTGAAGGCGCTCCACAAGTTCTTAAAGAAGGTGTTTCTAAAGAAGAAGCTGAAGAACTTAAAGCTAAGCTTGAAACTACTGGTGCTACAATTACTGTTAAGTAATTTCGCCAAGGGGTCAATATTAATTTGACCCCGAAATTTGGCTGATGGCTCTTGGGTCATCAGCCTTTTTGCGTTACAATAATCGGCTCGATTTTTGTTTACGTGATGTAAAAAGCATCATTTTTATAATAATTGAATAATATCAAATGCTTACCAATATTTTTCCATGTTTAAAAATATTGTTAAGCGTTTTAATACCACTTAAAATTGCAGCATTTGAACAAAGTGGTGGTCATATCGACCTGCGTAATTCCTTCTGAACCCGTTCTGCAGGCGGGTTTAGTTTACTTTCCGAGGACTCCAGATGGCATACTCATATACCGAAAAGAAACGGATCCGTAAGAATTTTGGTAAATTGCCTAGCGTAATGGATGCTCCGTACTTGCTTTCGATTCAAGTCGACTCGTACAGAACATTCCTACAAGACGGCAAAACACCAAAAAATCGCGAAGATATCGGTCTCCAAGCTGCATTTCGTTCAGTTTTTCCAATTGAAAGCTATTCTGGGAATGCTGCTTTAGAATTCGTTGAGTATAGCCTTGGTAAACCAGAGTTTGATGTACGCGAGTGTATTCTACGCGGCTCAACCTATGCGGCACCAATGCGCGTTAAAATTCGTTTGATCATCAAAGATCGCGAAACAAAATCAATCAAAGATGTACGTGAACAAGAAGTGTATATGGGTGAAATGCCACTCATGACACAGAACGGTACATTCGTGATTAACGGTACTGAGCGTGTAATCGTATCTCAGTTACACCGTTCTCCGGGCGTATTCTTTGATCATGATAAAGGCAAGACTCACTCAAGCGGTAAAGTGCTTTATTCAGCACGTATTATTCCTTACCGTGGTTCATGGTTGGACTTTGAATTCGATGCTAAAGACTTAGTATTCGTTCGTATTGACCGTCGTCGTAAACTTCTTGCGACTGTAATCTTACGTGCGCTTAACTACAGCAACGAACAAATTCTAGACATGTTCTACGAAAAAGTTCCTGTATACCTCGATATGGGTAGCTACCAAATTGACCTCGTGCCTGAGCGCCTTCGTGGTGAAATGGCTCAGTTTGACATTTTGGATAAAGATGGCAAAGCGATCGTTGAACAAGGTAAGCGTATTAACGCGCGTCACGTACGTCAAATGGAAGCATCTGGCTTAACCAAGCTTCCTGTTCCTGATGAGTACTTGTACGAGCGTATTACTGCACAAGATATTAAATTACATGATGGCGACGTTATTGCTGCAAACACAGTACTGAGTCATGAAGTAATGGTGAAATTGGCTGAAGGCGGTGTTAAAGAATTTAACATCCTGTATACCAATGACATCGACCGTGGTTCATTCGTTGCTGATTCTCTACGTGCAGACACGACTTCTGGTCGTGAAGAAGCATTAGTCGAAATCTACAAAGTAATGCGTCCAGGCGAGCCACCAACCAAAGAAGCTGCTGAAAACCTATTCAACAACTTGTTCTTCTCATCTGAACGTTATGACTTATCTCCAGTGGGTCGTATGAAGTTCAACCGTCGTTTGGGTCGTCCTTACGAAGTCGGTACTGATCAGAAGTCTCGTGAAGTTGAAGGTATTCTTTCGAATGCTGACATTATTGATGTATTGAAGACTTTGGTTGAAATCCGTAACGGTAAAGGCGAAGTCGACGATATCGATCACTTGGGTAACCGTCGTGTTCGTTCTGTGGGTGAAATGACTGAGAACCAATTCCGTGTAGGTTTGGTTCGTGTTGAACGTGCTGTGAAAGAGCGTTTATCTCAGGCAGAAACAGACAACTTGTCTCCACAAGATTTGATCAATGCGAAACCTGTTGCTGCTGCAATCAAAGAATTCTTTGGTTCAAGCCAATTGTCACAGTTCATGGACCAAAACAACCCGTTGTCTGAAATCACGCATAAACGTCGTGTATCAGCATTAGGGCCAGGTGGTTTAACACGTGAACGTGCAGGCTTTGAAGTACGTGACGTACATCAAACGCATTATGGTCGTGTATGTCCAATTGAAACGCCGGAAGGTCCAAACATTGGTTTGATCAACTCGCTTTCTGTTTATGCAAAAGCCAACAACTTCGGTTTCTTGGAAACACCTTACCGTAAAGTTGTTGATGGCCGTGTAACCATGGATATCGAATACTTATCTGCAATTGAAGAAGTAGGCACTGTCATTGCACAGGCCGATTCGGGTATGGATGCAGAGGGTAACTTAACAGAAGAATTTGTGTCTGTACGTCATCAAGGTGATTTCGTTCGTTTGGCGCCTGAAAAAGTGACGCACATGGACGTTTCTGCTCAGCAGGTTGTATCTGTTGCTGCATCGCTCATTCCGTTCCTTGAACACGATGACGCGAACCGTGCATTGATGGGTTCAAACATGCAACGTCAGGCTGTACCAACACTCATTGCGGATAAACCGCTTGTGGGTACTGGTATGGAAGCAAACGTAGCGCATGACTCTGGTGTTTGTGTGATCGCAAGCCGTGGTGGACGTATTGAGTTTGTAGATGCATCTCGTGTGGTTATTCGTGTTAACGAAGAAGAGATGATCGCTGGTGAAGCTGGTGTTGATATCTACAACTTGATCAAATACACCCGTTCGAACCAAAACACCTGTATCAACCAAAAAGTTTTGGTGAACATGGGTGATAAAGTGGGTCGTGGTGATGTACTTGCTGATGGTCCATCGACAGATGGCGGTGAGCTTGCACTGGGTCAAAACATGCGCGTTGCGTTCATGACTTGGAACGGTTACAACTATGAAGACTCGATTCTTTTATCTGAGCGTGTACTTCAAGAAGATCGTTTAACGTCAATTCATATTCAAGAATTGTCGTGTGTTGCACGTGATACTAAATTAGGTTCAGAAGAGATCACAGCCGATATCCCGAACGTGGGTGAAGCTGCATTATCGAAACTGGACGAATCAGGTATTGTGTACATCGGTGCTGAAGTTACAGCAGGTGATATTCTTGTTGGTAAAGTTACTCCTAAAGGTGAAACGCAACTTACACCTGAAGAAAAATTGCTTCGTGCAATCTTTGGTGAAAAAGCGGCTGACGTGAAAGATTCCTCGTTACGTGTTCCATCGGGCACTAAAGGTACAGTGATTGACGTTCAAGTGTTTACACGTGACGGCATTGAAAAAGATGAACGTGCTCAAGCGATTGAGAAAGCTCAACTTGATGCTTACCGTAAAGACTTGAAAGAAGAATACAAAATCTTCGAAGAAGCAGCACGTGAACGTGTTATCCGTTTACTTACAGGTAAAGAGTCAAATGGTGGCGGCACGACTAAACGTGGCGACAAATTGACGGATGATGTGTTGTCTGCTCTTGAACTAGTTGATTTGCTTGATATTCAACCTGTTGATGAAGCGATTGCTGAGCGTTTAACGCAAATCCAAGTGTTCTTGAAAGAGAAGAGCATTGAGATTGATGAGAAATTTGCAGAGAAAAAACGCAAACTTTCTACAGGTGATGAACTTACAACTGGCGTCTTAAAAGTTGTTAAAGTGTACTTGGCTGTTAAACGTCGCATCCAACCGGGTGACAAAATGGCGGGTCGTCATGGTAACAAAGGTGTTGTTTCTAACATCTTGCCAGTAGAAGACATGCCACATGATGCGAACGGTGTACCTGTTGATATCGTGTTGAACCCACTGGGTGTACCATCACGTATGAACGTGGGTCAGATTCTAGAGACTCACTTGGGTATGGCTGCAAAAGGTCTTGGCGACAAAATCGACAAGATGTTAGAACAGCAACGTACCATTGCAGAACTTCGTATTTTCTTAGACAAGATTTATAACAAAGTTGGTGGCGAGCAAGAAGATCTTGATAGCTTAACTGATGATGAAATCTTGGCACTTTCTAAGAACTTGCGTAAAGGTGTTCCGCTTGCGACTCCAGTATTTGATGGTGCTGATGAAAGCCAAATCAAAGAATTGTTAGAACTTGCTGATATTCCACGTACCGGCCAAACTGTATTGTTTGATGGTCGTACTGGTGAGCGTTTTGACCGTCCAGTAACTGTAGGTTACATGTACATGTTAAAACTGAACCACTTGGTTGATGACAAGATGCATGCGCGTTCTACTGGTTCTTACTCGTTAGTTACGCAACAGCCATTGGGCGGTAAAGCTCAGTTCGGTGGTCAGCGTTTCGGTGAGATGGAAGTCTGGGCGCTTGAAGCATATGGCGCAGCTTACACGCTCCAAGAAATGCTTACTGTTAAGTCGGATGACGTTGAAGGTCGTACTCGCATCTATAAGAATATTGTAGATGGCAACCATTATATGGATCCGGGCATGCCTGAATCGTTCAACGTATTGACTAAAGAGATCCGTTCTTTAGGTATCAACATTGAACTGAAAAATGGTGACT
>CAZOGM010000030.1:0-19704 GCA_964579445.1 uncultured Acinetobacter sp. | reverse complement strand
TTCAGTTAAAAAACAATATTTGTGACCCAGTCGGGAAGCGATAAAAACTTCCTGACACACGGAGAAAAAAATTGAAAGATTTGCTCGATATCATGCGCAAAAAGACGGATTCAGATGGTCATGCGCCAGTTGAATTTGACCGTATTCGTATTGGTCTTGCCTCACCAGAAATGATCAAGTCATGGTCTCATGGTGAAGTGAAAAAGCCTGAGACGATTAACTATCGTACGTTCAAGCCTGAACGTGATGGTTTATTCTGTGCCAAAATTTTTGGTCCAGTCAAAGATTACGAATGCTTGTGTGGTAAATACAAGCGTATGAAATACAAAGGCGTCATTTGTGAAAAATGTGGCGTTGAAGTAACAACAGCTAAAGTACGTCGTGAGCGTATGGGTCATATTGACCTTGCATCACCTGTTGCGCACATTTGGTTCTTGAAATCATTGCCTTCCCGTATCGGTCTATTATTAGACATGACATTACGTGATATCGAACGTGTATTGTACTTCGAATCATACGTAGTCACAGATCCGGGTATGACGCCTATGGAGAAATACCAACTTCTTAACGATGAAGAATACTTCACAGCGTTAGAAGAACATGGTGATGAATTCAGCGCGAAAATGGGTGCTGAAGCAATTCAAGATTTGTTAAAAGACATCGATCTTGAAAACGAAATTGCACGTCTTCGTGAAGAAATTCCACAAACAACGTCTGAGACTAAGCTTAAAAAAGCGTCTAAGCGTTTGAAATTGATGGAAGCATTCAACGATTCGAACAACAAGCCAGAATGGATGGTGTTGACTGTACTTCCAGTTCTTCCACCTGATCTTCGTCCGCTTGTACCACTTGAAGGTGGTCGTTTCGCGACTTCAGATTTGAACGACCTTTACCGTCGTGTGATCAACCGTAACAACCGTTTGAAACGTCTTCTTGACCTTTCTGCACCTGATATCATCGTACGTAACGAAAAACGTATGTTGCAGGAATCTGTAGATGCGTTATTAGACAACGGTCGTCGTGGTCGTGCGATTACAGGTTCGAACAAACGTCCGCTTAAATCTTTGGCAGATATGATCAAAGGTAAGCAAGGTCGTTTCCGTCAAAACTTGTTGGGTAAACGTGTTGACTATTCAGGTCGTTCGGTAATTACCGTTGGTCCTACTTTACGTCTTCACCAATGTGGTCTTCCAAAGAAAATGGCACTTGAACTTTTCAAGCCATTCATCTTTGCAAAACTACAAGCGTCTGGTCAAGCAACCACCATTAAAGCTGCGAAGAAAATGGTTGAGCGCGAGACTCCAGAAGTTTGGGACGTACTTGCTCACGTCATTCGTCAACATCCAGTGATGTTGAACCGTGCGCCAACACTTCACCGTTTGGGTCTTCAAGCATTTGAACCGACCCTAATTGAAGGTAAAGCGATCCGTCTTCACCCGCTCGTTTGTGCTGCGTTTAACGCCGACTTCGACGGTGACCAAATGGCGGTACACGTACCATTAACACTTGAAGCACAGTTAGAAGCACGTGCGTTAATGATGTCAACCAACAACATTTTGTCTCCAGCGAACGGTGAACCAATCATCGTACCGTCTCAAGACGTTGTGTTGGGCTTGTATTACATCACTCGTGATGCGATCAATGCCAAAGGTGAAGGCATGGTGTTTGCGGATACTCACGAAGTAAACCGTGCACTCGCAACAGGTCAAGTTGACTTACACGCTCGCGTTAAAGCACGTGTACATCAAACTGTCATTGATGAAGATGGTAACCGTGAACAACAAACCATTATTGTAGAAACGACGCCTGGTCGCTGCCTACTTTGGGAAGTTGTACCTGAAGGTATGGATTTCCAACAAATTAACCTTGAGATGAACAAGAAAAACATCTCGAAGCTCATTAACTCTTGCTACCGTAAATTGGGTCTTAAAGATACCGTTATCTTTGCTGACCAATTGATGTATTTGGGCTTCCGTCAAGCGACGCGTTCAGGTGTATCTGTCGGTATGGAAGACATGGTCATTCCACCAGCTAAATATGCAATTATCGAAAAAGCTGAAGTTGAAGTACGTGAAATTGAACAACAGTTCGAACAAGGTTTCGTAACTGCGGGTGAGCGTTACAACAAGGTTGTCGATATTTGGGCACGTACCAATGACCAAGTTGCGAAAGCAATGATGGACAACTTGTCTTTCACGACTGTTAAAAACAAACAGGGTGAAGATGAGAAGCAAAAATCATTTAACTCGATTTATATGATGTCTGACTCAGGTGCCCGTGGTTCGGCAGCTCAGATTCGTCAGTTGGCGGGTATGCGTGGTTTGATGGCGAAACCAGATGGTTCGATCATTGAAACCCCAATTAAAGCAAACTTCCGTGAAGGTTTGACAGTACTTCAGTACTTCATCTCAACACATGGTGCGCGTAAAGGTTTGGCCGATACAGCACTTAAAACAGCAAACTCAGGTTACTTGACTCGTCGTTTGGTTGACGTTGCACAAGACTTGGTGATCACTGAGCCAGATTGCGGTACATTGGCTGGTCTTGTAATGACACCGTTCATTCAAGGTGGTGATGTGATTGAGAACCTAGGTACTCGAGTACTGGGTCGTGTAATTGCTGAAGATGTGAAAAAAGCGGGCTCTGATGACGTGATCTTGCCACGTAACACTCTTATTGACGAGAAACTTGCTAACTTCCTAGAAGAGCAAGGTGTCGATGAAGTGAAAGTACGTTCAGTTGTAAACTGTGCCTCTACTTTCGGTGTATGTGCGAAGTGTTACGGGCGTGATCTTGCACGTGGTCACATGGTTAACCCAGGTGAATCTGTGGGTGTAATGGCTGCTCAATCTATTGGTGAGCCAGGTACACAGTTAACCATGCGTACGTTCCACGTTGGTGGTGCTGCAAGCAGAACATCTGCTGCGAACAGTGTTCAAGTTCGTAACAAAGGTACTGTACGCTTCCATAATGTGAAAACTGTAGATCACGCGAAAGGTCATTTGGTTTCAGTTTCTCGTTCAGGTGAAATTGGTATTGCCGATGATTTAGGTCGCGAACGCGAGCGTTACAAACTTCCTTACGGTGCGTCTATCTTGCTTAAAGATGGTCAAGCTGTTGAAGGCGGTGGTATCGTTGCAACTTGGGATCCGCATACACATCCACTCGTTACAGAAGTGGCTGGTAAAGCACGTTTCAGCCAAATTGCTGATGGTGTGACTGCAACATCGAAAACTGATGATGCAACCGGTATGACCACAGTTGAAATCTTACCAGTAACTTCACGTCCTGCATCTGGTAAAGATTTACGTCCAGCAATTGTATTGGATACAGTGGATGGTGGCGAACAGTTCTACTTCTTACCACAAAATACCATTGTGACTGTCCGTGATGGCGAAACCATTGGTGTGGGTGACGTTATTGGTCGTGTTCCACAAGAAACATCACGTACCCGTGATATTACCGGTGGTCTTCCGCGCGTTGCGGATTTATTTGAAGCACGTAAACCGAAGGAACATGCAATTCTTGCAGAAGTTTCGGGTGTTGTAAGCTTCGGTAAAGAGACCAAAGGTAAGAACCGTTTAGTGATTACACCGGATGATGGTTCTGAGATTTACGAAGAACTTATTCCGAAATGGCGTACCATGAACGTGTTCGAAGGCGAACATGTTAACCGTGGTGAAACTGTTTCGGAAGGTCCACAGAACCCGCACGATATCTTACGTTTGAAAGGCGAAGTTGCGCTGACGAACTATATCGTGAACGAAGTTCAGGACGTTTACCGTCTCCAAGGCGTAAAAATCAACGACAAGCATATTGAAGTGATCGTACGTCAAATGCTTCGTAAAGTTGATATTATTGACGGTGGCGATACGAGCTTCATCAAAGGCGAACAAGTCGATTACATCCGTGTAGTGGGCGAGAACGAAGCTGTGAATGCGCAAAGCAAATTCCCAGCGAAGTTTGAACGTCTGCTGATGGGTATTACCAAAGCATCGCTTTCTACTGACTCGTTCATCTCTGCTGCATCGTTCCAAGAAACAACGCGTGTGTTAACTGAAGCGGCTGTGACAGGTAAAGAAGATGAATTGCGTGGCTTGAAAGAGAACGTGGTTGTAGGTCGTCTTATCCCAGCGGGTACAGGTTTGGCTTATCACTTAGAGCGTCGTCGTCAAGAAGCTGAAGCTGCAGAGCATGAGCTTGTAAATGATTTCTCTGATGTAGACCAAGCATTTTCACAAGCGTTAAATGAAGACCAGTTCTAAATTTGAAGCTTGATTAAAAAAGCCACCTTCGGGTGGCTTTTTTTGCGTTAAATTATGAGAAAAATAAACCATGATAAAGCTTTGATCTTGCATTAAAATTTCTTATTGTAAGCCTTACAAAGACAGCGTTAAACCAAAACAACATATTTTATTCCATGATGAAGAATGGGGTATCCAATGAAAACTACTAAAAAATTTTAGCTGTATCCATATGTGCAGTGGCATCATCATTCGCTGTAGCGAAACCGATGCCAAATTCCATTTTAGTCGATGACAAAGCGATTGTGCCCATTGTCAAAACTCAAATTATTCGTACTGTGAAGGGACAAGAACCTGTTAGAACGGTTGAAGCCACGATTTTTGAAGTGTCGAGTAAAGGGCAAGATATTGTCGCACGTGATGTGGTTTTACAAGACAAGCGATCAACCTTTTCTGAGAAGCAGATGTCAAATCCTGTGATCAAAAAAGGCGGTTTGATTGTACCGACTTCTAAGATTGAGCTGACCACTACAGTAAAACAAGGTGATGAAACTATTTCACAAAACAATTGATGCTTCAGGCGTTGAGTTTAAGAAAGTAAAGCGCCTATTCGTCGAGACTTAAAACTAGAACAGCAAACCAGTCCAGATTCTCGTGAGAAAATGAGTCATGCAGTGGTAAGTGAAAATGGTGTAGTAACCAAAGATGTCGTGGTTTTTGACGAAAATAAAGAATGAGGATTGTTTAATTTTCAATGATCTACATTTAATTGAGCGCTCATTTACAAAAACATGTAAATGAGCCAATGACTGTAACATAAATCGTTTATTGCCTCTTTATAAACACGTTATGCTAAAGCGAGATTAAACGAGAAGGTATAAGATCATGAAAAAATTAACATCTGTTATTGCAGTGGTTGCCTTATCTAGTGTTGTATTGGCTGGCTGTGAAAGTATGAGCTCATCACAACAACGCATTGGTGCTGCAGCCCTAGGTGGCGCAGTCGGTGGTGGTGTAGGGAATAGCGTTGGCGGTGGTGTAGGTTCTGCAGTGGGTGGTGGTGCAGGTGCAGCAGTAGGCAGTAAAGCCCAAGGTGGCTCAAACCGCAATGCGACCTACAGCGGTGTAGGTGGTGCAGTGGGTTCAGCGGTGGGCAAAAGCATTTTTGGCGGTAACGCTGGTGCTGCCATTGGCGGTGCTCTTGGTGGCGGCGCAGGCGCTGCAATCGAGCAAAAAAACCGTTAATTCGAAGCATCTCATTTACAACAACTCATTCAAAAAACCATGAGTTTAAATCTTCGTATTAAAAAAAATAAGCGCTTTTAGAGCGCTTATTTTATGCGTGTAGCATGTGGTTTTTTTCGACGGATATACACGGTCTTATGAACTTCAGCGATTCGAAGCCCTGAATCATCCATAATATTAATGGTGTAGTTGCGATAGATCGGAGCATAATTATCAGCCAAATTTTTAATGGTTTGAATTTCTTCAGCATCTAATCGAATATCGGCATAGACGGTGCTGCGACCCGGCGTTAAAAAATCAATAGATGCGGCTTTGTCCCAGACAATATAGGCTGAACCCAAATGGTACATCAGTAAAGTCATATAAAATGGATCGACCATGGCATACAGACTGCCACCAAAATGCACACCCACAATGTTTTTATTTTTTCGCGTTAGCGGCATTTTGACGCGAATATGATAGTTTTTTAAATCGATTTTATCTAATTCAATCCCAGCACCTTGAAAAGGGGCGAAGTGATTAATCATATATTTAGAGATAAAAGGGATTGTCACTAGCTTTTTTAAAATGCTCATTCAGGTCAATTTTTTTTATCCTATGACCACGCATACTAAAGTACAAAAATCATTCTGGCATTGATCGTAAATTCCACAAAATCGAGAAAGCGGTCAATCGTCTCATAATAAAGGTGACAGGATTATGCACAATTTACCCTTTGAATCACACTGGATTGAAACCAAAGATCATGAACAGCTGTTTGCTAAAACATGGGGCAATCCAGAGCATCCTGCCTTGGTTCTGGTTCATGGTTATCCAGACAATCAAGAGGTATGGGAGCCGATCATTGCACATCTCATCACGCATTTTTATATCGTGACTTATGATGTGCGCGGTGCAGGGCAGTCGAGCATTCCAAAAAAAATAAAGGCCTATGCTTTACCCCAGTTGTCTTTGGATTTGGATAGCGTGGTAACGCAATTGCTGCCTGACCAGCCGTTTCACATCGCCGCACATGACTGGGGTTCAATTCAAACATGGGAGTCGGTGACGGAAAATAAGTTTAAAGATCGCATACTGTCCTACACGACCATCTCTGGACCATGTTTAGACCATGCTGCATTTTGGATGCGCAATC
The DNA here is from genome assembly GCA_964579445.1 of uncultured Acinetobacter sp. Classification (GTDB taxonomy): domain Bacteria; phylum Pseudomonadota; class Gammaproteobacteria; order Pseudomonadales; family Moraxellaceae; genus Acinetobacter. The sequence continues at coordinate 13,080 of CAZOGM010000030.1, read as the reverse complement.
AGTTTAAATATCAGAAACCAAAATTCTTTAAACAACTGATGAAGTCTTGGTATATCGTGGCTTTTCAACTGCCTATATTGGCACCCACGATTTGGCATTTATTTAACCCTGAACGTTGGGGCAAAGTGCTTGCTCAACTGGAAAAAAAGCAAGATTTGCCTTTAAATCAGAATATCTCTAAAGATGGTGAGCATGGGATTGGTTTGTACCGTGCGAATTTTATTCCACGTCTCAGCATGCCTCGTCAGCGCCATGCGATTTGTCCTGTTCAAGCGGTGGTGCTAAAACGCGATAACTTTATCAGTCCTGAACTGATTGATGAAATTCCCAAGTGGGCACAGACGTTTGAACGCGTTGATGTTGATGCCAATCACTGGGCAGTACTGAGTCGCCCTGAAGAGATTGCAAGTTATATTCAAGCTTTTGCAGTGAAGCATCAGCCCTGATATGCGGGTTTAGTATTAGCGAAGCATAAATCTAATATCATATCACTCACTGAAAGTGGTCTCTGGAAAATGCAGTTTCATTGTATTGAATCTGATAAAATAGCCACTTTCTCTATTTGTAAGTCTCTTCATGAATGCTGTCGTCATAGCGATTGCCGTGATGTTTATCTTGTCACTGGCACGCGTTTCTGTTGTTCTGACTTTGGTGATTTCAGCCATGGTTGGCGGTCTGGTTTCAGGCCTAAGCTTAAAAGATACGGTCACTGCCTTCAATGCAGGTTTAGGTGATGGTGCTGAAGTCGCACTTGCTTATGCGGTGCTTGGGGCATTTGCATTGGCTTTGTCAAAGTCAGGACTGCCTGATTTGTTGGCGCATAAACTGATCGGATTGTTGGGGGTTGAATCGACCCAGAAAAAAGCAAAAAAAGTAAAATTTTTGCTGTTATCAATTTTGCTTATTGCAGCCATTTTTTCGCAAAACTTAATTCCAGTACATATCGCATTTATTCCAGTATTGATTCCACCGCTACTGAAAGTGATGAATCACTTAAAGCTAGATCGCCGTGCGGCTGCATGTGTACTGACCTTAGGTTTGGTCGGCACATATATCCTTTTACCTGTGGGTTTTGGCGCGATTTTCCTTGAACAAATTTTGATGGGGAATATTAATAAACTCGGTGAAGCAAGTGGTCTGCATGTAGAGCGTTGGATGATGCCTGCTGCTATGGCGATTCCTGTTATGGGGATGGTCATTGGTACCCTCATCGCCATCTTTGTGAGTTATCGTAAGCCACGTGTTTATGTCGATCGCACGGTAAAAACTGTTGCAACTATTGATTTGGATAAGCCACTTCGCTCAATTAGCCCAGATGTTCTAAAAGAAGATGCTTTAAAAGCTGATGGTGAAGCGCTGATCCAAGAAGCGCATCAAGCGCCTGTGATTGCAACCAAAACCATTTTAATGGCGGTTTTGGCCATTTTACTGACCTTGGCGGCTCAACTGTATTCAGGTTCAATGATTTTGGGTGGCTTGGTCGGTTTTGCTGTGCTTTCAGCTGCAGGCATTTTCAAATGGCAACAAGCCGATGATGTCTTTGTGCAAGGGATGCGCATGATGGCATTGGTCGGATTCATTATGATTTCTGCGGCAGGTTTTGCAGCAGTAATGACGCAAACTGGCGATATTAATCATCTGGTCAATAGTGTGACGGGCATTATTGGGGACAATAAAGCTTTGGCTGCGTTCTTGATGCTCTTTATCGGTTTGTTTGTCACCATTGGTATTGGCTCGTCATTTTCAAGTGTGCCGGTACTTGCGGTGATTTATGTGCCACTGTGTATTCAGTTTGGCTTTTCACCTTTGGCAACAGTTGCCCTCATTGGTACCGCGGCAGCACTGGGTGATGCGGGTTCTCCTGCTTCAGATTCAACTTTAGGACCTACTGCAGGTTTAGGGGTTGATGGTCAGCATGATCATATTTGGGACACGGTTGTACCGACATTCATCCATTTCAATATCCCTTTATTGATTTTCGGTTGGATTGCGGCGATGGTGCTCTAATCCATTAAAGAATAAAAAAAGGCGATGTTTAAATCGCCTTTTTTTTATTCTAGATATTTTATTTTTGCTTATTTTTTTTGTATTTAAATCAGAGTAAATTGCTTGGGTTTATAATATTATATTTATTATAATACTTGATTAATTTGGTTGGATTTAAAACCAACTGTTTTGGTATATTTAAATAAATTTATATATAAAACAATATATTATAAATAATGAATAAATTAAAATATTAATGCGCTTGCATATTAATTTATGACGTGTTTATTATCTCCTTAAATAGAGATGTTGTACATATTATTCTTCCAAAGGTGAATTGAAATGTTAAAGCAAGTTGCTCTCGTTGCATTAATGGGTCTGTCTGCATCTGCAATGGCAGGTCAATGGCAAGTGAAGTTAGGCGGTTCTGCTGTTGCACCGACAGGTGACTATCAATTGGGCGCTTCAACGGTTGAAGCGGATAGCGAATTGGCATTTACACCCTCTGTAGAATATTTCTTTAATGACAATATCTCAGCTGAGTTGTTGCTTGCGACACCCATTAACCACGATGTTTTATTGGATGGAAATTCAGCGGTTAAAATTAAGCATTTACCACCGACTTTGACTGCCAAATACAACTTTAAAAACTCAACAGGTTTTACACCTTACATTGGTATAGGTGGAACAGCATTTGTTGCATGGGATGAGGAATCTGCACTGGGCAAAGTAAAAGTTAAAGAAGATTTCGGTTTTGCAGGTCAAATTGGTTTTAACTTCCAACCTGCCGATGCAAAAAATTGGGGCGTATTTGCAGACGTTCGTTATGCACAAATTAGTCCTGAAGTTCAAATCGAAGGCATTGCAGACTTCGATTTAGATATCGATCCTGTCATTTATACACTCGGCTATAGCTATAAATTTTAAACAAAGCTGAATTAAGAAAAGCCTTATCTGTGGATAGGGCTTTTTTATGTGTGTTGGTCTGAAAAAAATGAAATGTTAGAAAATGCACTATATAAATTTCCAACCGTTGCATAAGCTAGACTATGCTCAAATGAGAATAAAAAATGAAATTTGGTTTAAGTATTGCCCTGATCTGCAGTAGTTTGATTTATATTCAAACCAGTTCTGCAGCCAGTTTTAATTGCCAGCGTGCGTTGAGTAAAACCGAGCATGCGATTTGTGCGGAACGTATTCTGAATGATGCCGATGTCCAAATGGCGACAACCTATAATATTGTCAGACGGCTGGTTCCTATGGGCAATCGTTCCCTCATTCAAACCGAACAAGTTAAATGGTTGAATCTGAGAGATCAATGTCAAGACAGCGTGGAATGTTTAAAAAATCTTTATCAAATGCGTCAGCAAAGACTGGATCTGCATTTGGATCGTATTTATAAACAAGGACCTTTTTAAAAAAAATTGAAATTTGCTATTGAAAAATGAGGAAGTTACTCCATTCATTAAGCATTCAAAGAAAATGTTTTGATGAATTTAAGGAGTTATTGATGAGCGAACAAAATACACAAAAACATAGTTTCCAAGCCGAAGTTGCTCAGCTATTGCATTTAGTGACCCATTCTCTTTATTCCAACCCTGAAATTTTCTTACGTGAACTGATTTCCAATGCTTCGGATGCCTGCGATAAGCTGCGTTTTGAAGGCATTAATCATCCAGAATTTTATGAAAATGATCCAGACCTACATGTTCGTGTCACATTAGACAAAGATAATAAAACCATTACTATTTCGGACAATGGTATAGGTCTTAGCCAACAAGAAGCGATTGATAACTTGGGTACGATTGCAAAATCTGGCACCAAAGATTTTATGTCGAAGCTCTCTGGGGACCAAAAGTCAGATGCGCAGTTGATTGGTCAGTTTGGTGTTGGTTTCTACTCGGGTTTTATCGTTGCTGAAAAGATTACGGTTGAATCACGCCGTGCAGGAACAGAGGCAACTGAGGGTGTACGTTGGATCAGTACAGGTACGGGTGACTTCGAAGTTGCACAAATTGAAAAAGCTTCACGTGGAACCGATATTATTTTGCATTTGCGTGATGATGCACTTGAGTATTTAGAAGCATATAAAGTTAAGCAGATCATTAATAAATACTCTGATCACATCAGCTTGCCAATCGAAATGCAAAAAGAGATTTGGCAGCAAGAAGAAGCGGTTGAAGGTGAAGAAACCAAGCCGGGTCATTATGTAAAAACAGATGAATGGGAAGCAATTAACTCGGCAAGCGCACTATGGACACGCAGTAAGTCTGAGATCACTGAAGAGCAATATGTCGAGTTTTATAAAAACTTAAGCCATGATTTTGAGGCACCACTCACTTGGGCGCATAACCGGGTTGAAGGTAGCACTGAATATACTCAGTTACTCTATATTCCTAGCAAAGCGCCACATAATATTTTCACCCGTGAAGCCAAAGCTGGTATTAAGCTGTATGTGAAACGCGTGTTTATTATGGATGATGCAGATAACCTGATTCCAAACTACTTGCGCTTTGTGCAAGGTGTGGTGGACAGTGCCGATTTGCCTCTGAACGTGAGCCGTGAACTGCTACAAGAAAGCCGTGACGTGAAAACCATTCGTGAAGGTAACGCACGCCGTGTCTTAACGACACTGGATGCATTGGCTAAATCTGAAGATGCAGCAGATCAAGAGAAGTTCAAAACCTTCTATGCAGAATTTGGTTCTGTGATTAAAGAAGGTTTGGGCGAAGACATGGGCAACCGTGATCGCATTTTAAAATTACTTCGTTTTGCAACTTCGACCAGTGATGAAATTAGCACCACTTTCGCAGCGTATAAAGACGCAATGAAAGAAGGTCAAAAAGCGATTTACTATGTGACTGCGGACAGTTTGGCGGCTGCGAAAAACTCTCCACAACTTGAATTGTTCAAGAAAAAAGGCATTCAAGTGCTGCTCATGACTGATCGTGTTGACGAATGGGCAATGGAATTTGTGCATGAGTTTGATGGTACACCGCTGCAAAATGTTTCTAAAGGTGCGGTCGATCTGGGTGATCTACAAGACGCTGAAGAGAAGAAAGCACTTGAAGCGGCAGCAGAGCAGTTTAAACCTGTAGTAGATCAGTTAAGCGATGCACTTAAAGCCAAAACCTCTGAAGTGCGTGTGACGACGCGTTTGGTCGATTCTCCTGCGTGTCTAGTGACCAGTGAAGGTGAGCTTTCTCCACAATTGATTCGTATGTTGAAACAGGCAGGTCAAGATGTGCCTGAAAGTAAACCCATTTTAGAAATTAACCCTGAGCATCCTTTAGTGAAAAAACTGGATGGTTCAGCGCAATTTGATGATTTGGCCAATGTGATTTTTGACCAAGCCGTGATTGCAGAAGGCGGTTTACCGAGTGATCCAGCTGAATATTTAAAACGCATTAACAGCTTATTGTTGAAATAAACATTGCGATAAAGTGCTTGTAAAAAACCTCCTTCGGGAGGTTTTTTTATTGGTTGTTTTTAATTCAAATTTTCGATGTTGATCATAAATAAATACGTCTAGGTTTTAATCTAATAAACATATTGAAATTTAAATATTGATCTATAATAACGATTATTAAGTATTCGGGAAAAATGATCCTATGAAATCTTTATATGCTATTACACTCGCTTCTATTGTTTTTGCGGCGACCACGTCTGTGACTATGGCAAATACTGAGACTAAAGAAGTGATGCATAATGACCGTATGTCTAACACTCAAGGTATTGCTCAATACGATATCAATCCTTTTGTAGACAGTAAACGCGCGGCTCGCCATGATCGTGCGAGCGATGCTTTGACAAAATCTGAAAAGCAGGCAGAACGCGAAGCAATCGATGAACAAAACACTGAAAAAAATAAACAGATGACGCGATTAAGCTCTGTGTCGGCATTTTAAAGTGACGATTCAAAATATATGCAAAAGATAAAAAGCCCATTTTGTGATGGGCTTGTTATCTTGCTTAGATTAGGATTTGAATTGTTCAAATTCAGCTTTAAAAAATCGCTTCTAAACGAACCAAGGCACGGGCATAGTGACTACGATCTTCACGATCATCATTGTAATAGTTTAAGTCGCCTTGGACGAAAAACCATTCACGTAGCACAGGCTGACGCCATGATACAAAGGGCCCCCAACTGTTCATGCGAGTATCATTGTTGTTGACGTAACCGCCCACATACATGCCATAGTTAAAACGATTACCTTGGAAAAACTGATGTTGACGATAGGTACGGTTGTCCCAAGTCAGGTCATCCTCTTGTTCATCAGCATAAGTGAGATAAAATTGATTCGATAGAAACGCCTGGTTGGGACGCGCATGGGTCAATTCTAAATTGGTTCTTAAATAATTTTCACTGTCGATGCCATAACGATAAATCTGTTCTGCATGTACAAAAAAATCCCCGCCCAAGTCCCAATCTTTTTTGGCTTTTAAACGGGCATAAATGTCATCGCCTGAACGTAGCCCCAAGTCTGCATCTAATTCAAAAGGTAAATTTTTTGAGAGTTGTGACCAGCGCAGAGCAATCGAGCTATTGTCATCACGTATACGTTTACTATCGACTTCTTTGTCTGGGTCTCCGCTAGGATTTTCATTGATAATGGCAATGTTATTGTCTATTTCATTATCCAATGAGTCATCACCAAACACTACGCTAAGCTTATTTTCTAAAGTCGGTAAATCAATTTTACCGCGGATACGTGGTTTTAACTCATAACCGTCATGTCTGTCCCAGTCATTATCCAAAATAACGCGTAAGGTCGCTTTCGCCGGCTTTTCAGGATTAGTCTTGCCAAACCATCCATCAATACGGTTGGCGGTGCGATCTGCCCAGTGACGAATAGATTTTTGTTTGCGATCTGCCCAAGCCTTGTCCTCAGTTTCAAGCGTTGAGGGGAGGGTTTTGGTGTTCGATTCTTCAGGTAACAGCGTAGGCGTTGCGTCGACCATACGTGGAATATAATCTAACCAACGATGATCATTCGATGTTGCAGTTTGAGCACCGCTATCTAGGTGATTGGTGCTATCTAGGTGATCGTTGTAAGTGGCTGAGTCATTAAACTGGATTTGGTGCGTTTCTGTAGGGGCAGCTGCAGTGTTCTCGGCTGCCTGTGCCCAGGTACTGGTGCCAGATAGACAGCACAATAAAATCAGGGGTAGCTTTTGTTGGGCGTAGACAGTTTTTAGTGTATTCATGTGATTAATATTCATTCCCTGATGAAATATCCAATAAGGCGATCTACGTCACACTCAGTTTGGTTTTTTATAAATAAGGGTTAAGTACATATAACTGTTTTAGTTTTATCAAAAAAAAGATCGTAAATAAATAAGAAAAATGTAGCGATAGAGAGGTTCTAAATTTCATTCACATCAATATTCACGTCAATAAAAGCCCAAAAAATCTAAATCGACTGAACCCGATGCTCTTTTTATTATTTTGGTCTTTATACACAGTATTTTCAGTCAATTTTTAAGTTTTAAGACTGATTATTATTTTAAGATTTTGAAGTAAATTATTTTTTTTGATCCATAGACGATCCTGCATAGATTATCGCTGATCCAAAGACACAGTCGAGTTTAAGAATTACGGTCAAAAATAATAAATCATGGAAAAAAGACAATAAAAAGCCGAATCTTTTACATTTGACTCAACTTCAATCTGAAGAGAATAAAGATAAAAAGATTCGGCCTATTGACGTAATTGCTCATGCTATCTGAGCAGAAGTTATCTAATTTAAGGTATGAGCATATTTAACTTATGACCTTAACTATGGTTGGATTCACTTCTAAGACTTGACGGTGCAGCATTTTTTCTCATAGATTTTTCCTGAGACTGCACCAATAACAGCACCACTGATTGTGCCGAAGACAGGTAATACACTTCCTGCAACTGCACCAATGAGTGCGCCTTTTACAGTCGGTGAGAAACGAGATTTTTGAGTAACAGAACTTGCTGCTTGAGTCTTGTCATCCTTCAGATGATCATAACTTTGGTTATGCGTGTCATTATGATTTGGCGAATGTGTCATTTGTATTCCCTCAAAATTTAAGTGATTAAAATGCATCGTGCTCAAATACGATTTAAACAAAAAAATCGTGTGGTTAATAGTCCGACTGTGTTGTCGCTTGTGGTGTGGATGTAAATTAAGCAAAGATTCGTAAAGAGAAAATGCGTAAAATCATCTACCCAATTCATAAAACCTGAGCATAAAAAACCTCCAAAAAAGGAGGTGATTTATCTTATAAAATAAGAAATATAGAAACTACAGCGCGGATATCAAAATATTAAAATCAAAAAAATGCAAAAGAATTTCAAATGAATATGAGGCTATTTTATGAAATATCTTCAGGTGTGAATAGATCTATTGATGCAACGCTGTATCCTGTTTTTGCATATTTATTCATCAATTATATTGGATGTGTTCAAATCTAAGTCATTATACGTTTAGATGTAAACCAGCTGTAAATTTATAGGATGAAATGGTAGCTTTAAACAGTGGTATAAATACAGCGCTGTTTTTTTGATCTAAGATAAAGCCTCAATTACAACTAAAAGAGAGTCAATATCATGGCGATAGCAAAAGTCGTTGAAGTCAATTCAAGTAGTACCAAAAGTTTTGAAGATGCAATCCAAACGGGTATCGCAAAGGTCACAGAAACCTTGAAGAACGTTCAAGGCGCTTGGATCAATGAGCAAAAAGTTATTATTAAAGAAAATAAAATTACTGAGTATCGCGTTAATTTAAAGATCAGTTTCTTGGTTGAATAAATTTTAAGGTTAGATATGACATAAAAAAATCCCCATCATGGGGATTTTTTAGGTTTAAATTTTTTCAAAAAATACATATGCATGAATTTTTAAATTAAGACGCAGGTGTTTCACACTGATCATCATCGCACTGCGGTGCTGTGTGATGCTCGGGATCTTCATCTTTCACTGTAGATACGGCTTTCTCAAGTACATCTTTAAAGATGTTCACGGGCTGTGCGCCTGCAAGTGCTACGCGCTGATCAAAGACAAAGAACGGTACGCCAGTGACTTTGAGCTGTTCCCGTGCCACTTCTTCATCGAATTTTACAAAGTCTGCAAATTCTTCTGAATCTAAAACATTGTCTACTTCAACAGGGTTTAAACCAATACGTGCTGCAACATCTTCTAGGGTCTCACGTTCACCAATGGCCAAACCTTGCGTCATATAACTAAAGAAAAAGGCTTCTTTGGCTTCTGACCCTAAACCTTGGCTTTGTGCCAAATGAATAATACGATGCGCATTAAAGGTATTGCCTGAGTTGGCTTTTTCCCAGTTAAACTCAATACCTTCTTCTTTCGCCATCTCTGCAATATTACGCTGCATTTGTTCGACTTCTTCAACACTGCGGTTGTACTTTGCCGCAAGGCGTTCAGTGTTGGAAATATCTTGGCGCTGTGGTGCATTTTGGTCAAGCTGGTAACTGTGCCAATGCACTTCAAGTTCAATACCTACTTGCTCAGCTGCTTTTTCTAAACGTTTTTTGCCAATATAACAAAATGGACAAACCACATCAGACCAAATATCTACACGCATAACCGTTCTCTAAACTTTAAAAAATCATAATCTGCTCTATAGTGAAGGTGATTGCGACAAAATTAAAGTACTAAAAATAAAACGGACTGTATTGGAGACTGTATTTGCTGGTATTGGCTGTATAAAAATACAACTTCAAGTTTATAGAGGGTGTGGTGTTGAAGCTGATTTTATTAAAAAATGCGCTTTAGCGAGATATTTTTCATTTAAGTGAGGTCGTTAAAATTGTTTAGTTGCTTTAAAAGTTATGAGAATAATATATTCATAAACTGTGTCTTTAAACCAAATAAAATAAAAAACGTTAACCTTGTCAAAACTTTATGATATAAAATGGCTAATTATTAAACATAAAAAATCAATAGGTTAATTCTCTTTTGATATTAAAAAATTGCTTTCGGATGTGGAGGTGCCTATGCGCCGTATCTTGATTCTTATCTTTATTTTGGTTTTGTCACTATGTGGCTACTTTTTTTATCATGAAAAAAATCAGATGAAAGAGGTCAATCGTGAAATGTTTGACAAAGTCATGTCCGAAAAAATGGAAACGTTGTATGCACAGGCACGCAACTGGAAACAGCCTTTAAAGATGACGGTACCAGATGATCGTTTAGAAGGCGATTATAAAATCATGTCTGAATTTATACTGCGCTATTGGATGGACAATATTGAGGCAAGAAACAGTTATTTACGTCAGCTCGATCAAGCGCAGTGGGATGAATTTCTTAATGCGGAGCGTTTAGAGAAAGACCGCAAAGCATCCTATCAACAGACCCACCAAATGTTCAATACCGTGCGTAAAGCCACCACAGAATATGAAAAAAAGCATACGCAAATTTTCAACCAAGCATTAACCGATGTTGAAGCACTCAAAGTCGATAGCAAGATGCGCGATGCAATGAAAGAGAAGCTATTGCATAGCCATGAGAATAATGATGAAACAGCACTGCTGCAAATCGAGTTACAAATCATTGGCAAAGCTGAAGAGATGTTTGCTTTGCTGCGCAAGAACAAATGGCTGAGACAAGGCAAGACCTTTCTTTTTGCCAAAGATGCACAAGTGCGCCAATTCAATATTTTATATGCAGAAATTTTAGAGTTTCAAGCGCAAATTGATGAGTTGAAGCGACATAATGCAAAAGTATTTGAAGTTCAAGATTAGTCAGACGGCATCAGTATTTGTAAAAAACAGTATTTGGTGATGTGATGATGTCATTTTTAAAGTATGAACAAGGTTGTTTTTCTCAATTTATTTAAGGGATATATAGTAGTATAACTGTCGTAATTTATTGAAATCAAAATTACTGATTGTGGGCGATATTTTATTTTGCTGTCTTGGTTGTGATGACATTTATTTCTAAATGATGCTTTACATTGGGCTATATTGGATTTGGCGGAGAGGCTTTGGCATCACTTCAGTGACCAGATGATACTTTAGCCAGAATATTTAGTTAAATGACCAGAGCCAGTTGGCTACGCTGTATTCAAAAGCTTAAAAATAGTATGAAGGCAAAAATAGAAATATGGAGTTATCCAACCTCATTGAAAATGAATTGAAGATATGAATATGACGTCGCAATCAGCATTAATTTTGTTGAATGCATTTAAACCAGCAATGTTCTTACATTGAATATCCCTCCCGCATGAGCCATTTTGACCTTAGACCGTATGAAGAATTTGATCGTATTGTGGTTCAGCATTTTTGCCTTGTCAGCAATTTCGATTGGCTACACTTATGATTTTTTAATTAGCCCGATTTGGGTGGTGAACGTTTTCACATCGTATTATTTAATCAAATGTCGAAAAACAATTAACAGTCAAATCTTCAACTTCATTTTTGCATTTAGTGCGGTATTTACGGCTTCAGTACTAATCGATCCTATCAAAGATGTGCACACCAAAGCCTTACTCTGTGGCATTGGCGCTGTGCAAGTGGTGGCGTTTAATTACCTCTATTACTTCGTTAAAATGCGTACCCAGCAGTTGAAGTATTATCACACCATTGTGTTGGCCGTGCCGAGTGTGATCAGCGCTTTGATTGGTGGTCTGCTGTTCATGTTCACTTTTGAGTTTGGCAAAAATTATTACGAATTTTTAGATTACTTTTTAGAGCAGTTTTCGACAGGTCTCGGCGTTATTTGCATTTTGTTTGGTATGCAGGCTTGGAAGCGCATTCCCTTTCAAGATTACGGATTGGTGTGTTTGGCACTGCTTGTACAGTATTTTATTTCAATTGACCAAATTTTTTATGCCTGTTTCGTCTTGCCATTTTTGATGTGTTATTTCGCATTGAAACATGGTCTGCGTGAGTTTTGTCTGCTGATTGGGCTATTGACGCTGATCTGTACCACCTACGTGTCCATGCCTTTGGCTGGAGAATATTGGTCGGAAGATCAAGTGTACATGCTGTCTCGGATCAGTGCGTATCGTTTGGCACTGGGCAGTTATCTCATTATTTTCCTGATTGTTTGTGAAATTTATCTGACCAATAAACGTCTGTATGAAGCGTATGAGCGGATGATGTTCAGTGATGAGTTGACTGGGCTGAAAAATCGTCGGTTTGTACGTGAAAAAGTGTTGACTGATCCGAGCTATCGGCAGGGTTTCTTGTTGTTATTGGATATTGATGATTTTAAAAAAGTGAATGACGTGTATGGACATCATATTGGAGATTTGGTGATTCAGCATATGTCTAAGCTTTTGCGGGAATCAAATGTGCCTCATAAAATGATCTCAAGATGGGGCGGTGAAGAGTTTTTATTGGCAGTTCAAACGGGGAGTGATGATGATTGTAAGGCGCTGTGCCAGAGTATTATGCAGCGCTGTCGTGAAACCCCTTTTGTCTATAAACAGATTCAGTTCAACATTAAAGTCAGTATTGGTGCGGCAACTTTTGAGCAGTTTAATACGACTAACTACGAAGCCTTGATCCAAAAAGTTGATAAAAATCTGTATGAAGCCAAAGCCCGTGGCAAAAATCAATATGTGTTTAGCGTTTAGAAAGTCCCCAGTTTAACTCGTCTTATTCAGCATGCTCAAAGATCAAAATATCTTGATCATCAAGTCATATGGCTTGGATCGTTTTAAGCATCATTTCTACAGCATTCACCGTTTATCTGAGCGTGGATGAATCCTCTATATGAATATTGTAGCCTAGTAGATGGTACTTTTTTCTCCCCATGATGCATCATCTTGAACCCTTGGTTCAGTCGTGAGCGTCATTTATATAAAGAGTTCAGTCTATGAATATTACTCAGGTGTGTCTCATGGCTTGCGTGATGGCATCTTCGGCTTTTGTTCATGTTTATGCAGATGACATTGCAACGCTACCCACCATTCAGATGATGGCGGATGATGAATTACGTGATGAAGTTTTAACGACGGTTCAACCGTTTCAGGACGATCAAAAAGTTCGTAAAGCCTTACAACATCAGATCATTAAGAAAGAGCAAGATATTCAAAATTATGAAATTGGCAATCAAGCCAATGTTTTGAATGTTCAGCCTCAAGCCAGTATGCC
>CAZOGM010000029.1:12706-28546 GCA_964579445.1 uncultured Acinetobacter sp. | reverse complement strand
ATGTGGATTTAAAAGGTCGATTCAAGACGGTCAACAGGCAACGGCATCGCCAGTAAATAGCCTTGAAATTGCTGACAGCCTAACCGTTTTAAGATATCTGCTTGTTGTTGGGTTTCTACCCCCTCAGCAGTCACAATAAGGCCTAAACGATTGGCCAGTTGAATAATACTTTCTAAAATAATTTCTTCTTTAGAACCATCCGATAAATTACGAATAAACTCTCGATCTATCTTTAACTCATCTACAGGTAAATCTTTTAAATATAAAAAGCTCGAATGCCCTGTGCCAAAATCATCAATGGCGAGACTAATACCCAAATTACGTAATTTTTCAAAAGTGCGAATACTGACATCAATATGATGCATCGCGGTAGATTCAGTGATTTCAATAATTAAATGTTCTGGATCTATTTGATATTTTTCAATCAGACGGCGTAAGGTCTCGATCAAGGGCTTATGTTCAAACTGCACTGCAGATAAATTCACTGCAATCGGACAATACGGTTTTTGTTGTGCTGTCCACGTTTGAATTTGCATACAGGCCTGTTCCAGCGCCCAATATCCCATTTTAATGATCAGGCCGGTTTGCTCTGCACCGTCAATAAACATATTGGGCGCAAGTAAACCCAAACTTGGGTGCTTCCAGCGAATTAAGGCTTCCACACCGCAAATTTTAAAATCAGAAGTAAATTTGGGTTGGTAGAACAACACAAACTGCTGTTCTTCTACTGCTTTGTATAGATCATTGATCAGTTTGGATTGACTACGCGCCACTTCTTGCTGATCCAACGAGTAATTAAACACGCTATAGGTATTTCGTCCTTGCTGTTTGGACATCAGCATGGCGGCATCTGCATTAATGAGAAGATCATGTAAATTGGTGCCATGATCTGGAAAATAAACCACACCTAGACTGGCAGATATATTGATTTCTTTACTTGATACCGTGAAACTTTCCTGAACTCTTTGTAAAACAGCATCTGCAACTTTTTCAATACGATCTGCAGAAAAATTTTCCAAAACCAGTAAAAATTCATCCCCCCCAATACGGATGAGTTTTTGATTGGGTTCAAGGAGTGCATGTAACCGATGTGCCAGCTTCACCAAAAGCTCATCACCAATATGATGCCCAAAAGCATCATTTACTGCTTTGAAACGATCGATATCAATATAAATAAAAGCAATTTTACTACGCGAATGTCTTTGTAAGGCAAATAACGAATTGGCATATTCAATTAAAAAAAGACGATTTGGAAGCTTGGTCAAGTTATCTTGTAGCGCTAAACTTTCCAGCTCTTTGTTCATGATCAATAATTCTTGATTACGCTGTTCTAAGCGTAGCTCTAACACCGCCACTGCAAAGGTTGCTACTAATACCAAACACGTGACAAAAATCACCACAAACAACATTAACCCTTGTTCGTCTGGAATGTAACTCAGTGATTCGAATGTTTCAGGAACTGAATGAAAAGAAGCTGCTGCCATACCGGTATAGTGCATACCGACAATACTCAGAGCAATCATGGTGGCTGCAGAAAGTTTATAGAGAAACTTGTTGATCACCGACTGTTTGTACTTAAACATCAGCCAAAAAGCCAAACCTGAACCACAAATAGCAATTGAAACTGAGAAAATAACCAAGAGCAAATTATAGTGAAGTACATAGCCGGGTACAGTTAAACCCATCATCCCCGTATAATGCATTCCTGAGATACCCATCCCCATTAGGAAAGATCCCAGCACCAACCGCGCAAGCGGTAAAGTTTCTCTTGTGGTGAGCCAAACAGCAAAAATAGACGCCATCATGGCAATAATGTAGGAAAAGAAAGTCAATGTGGATGCAAAACTATAACCTTCTGGTAAATGACAGGCCAACATACCGACAAAATGCATGAGCCAAATGGCAAAGCCAAAAATCATTCCGCTCATAACAAGAAGTGCCTTTTGAGCGAAAGCACTTTTATTGGAATAAATCATTTGTTCACATGAAATAGCAATATAACAGGTAATCACTGCCGCTAGAGCAGAACCTGCTACTATTGCATAATCATAACTCATATGAATCATATAAAGACTATTCCATTCCTGAAGCTAGTTATTCTTTTCTTTAAACCCCAAAATACAGCATAAAAATGTAAGAAGGTTCAACTTTTTAATGAGCATTTGTCGCTTACAACGATATCACCATCTCATTGAAGGTCAAGTTATTTTTCAGCAGATAAAGCAAAAATGGCATATATAAATATGCCATTTTTAACTTCGATTAATAAGTGACTTAATTATTTTTGCAAAGCATTTAAATCCAGCAAAACATTGGCCGCTTCGATCACAAAAGTTTCTTCTTCAGGCAAAGCCGGACGTTGATTTGCTTTCATTTTGGCCCTAGATTCTGCCAAAGCATCGAGTGAGGCTTGGTAACTTTCCCAGTTTGAATAAGGCTTTTTACCCGTTTCTACTCGGCGCTTATTTTCTGCTTGCAAGGTTTTTTGTTCTAATGCCAAAAGCTCTGCTTTGCGCTGGGTCAAATCAAGGACGACTTTCTTTTGATCTTTCACAGATTCAGCAATACTTTTACGCGTCTCTAAATACTGAAATTGTGAGTCTGCAGCGACACGTTGTTGAGACTTCACACTTAACTGTGGCACAAAGGACTGAATTTCACCTTCACGCTTAAACGGTGCTGTTGGAATCGTATCCCAAACCAAGGCATTTTTGGCTTTACGCTCGCCAAATTCTTCATCATAGATATCGACCAATTTAACGTCTGGAATTACCCCTTTATTTTGGGTACTTCCGCCAGTAATGCGGTAAAACTTACGCTGCGTTAAGGTCGCTTGACCATACGCCAAACTGTCTAGCTGAACCTGCGCTGTTCCTTTACCTGTAGTGGTGCTACCAATCACGATACCACGACCATAATCTTGAATTGCGGCTGAATAAATTTCACTCGCAGATGCAGAAGCCAAGTTGATCATAACAGCGAGAGGCCCTGTGTAGGTTTGAGCACCACCATCACTGTCTTCAAAGACGCTAACGTTACCATTACCATCACGAATTTGAACCACTGGACCAGACTTGACCACCTGACCAATCATTTTCGCCACTTCTTCAAGTGAGCCACCTGGGTTATTGCGTAAATCAATAATAATTCCGGCAACATTTTTTGCGGCCAATGATTTTAAAGCATTGTTGGTGTCTTCTGACACAGAGCGATAACTGTCCCCTGCACGGCGTGCACGATAGTTTAAATAAAACGATGGAATCTCAATCACGCCCATGACTTGTTTTTTACCATCACGGGTGATTTCAACGGTACGGGTACGAACACCTGCATCTTCTTCTTGAATTACATCACGAACGATGCTTACGGTTCGCGCTTGACTCATAGACGCGCCAGCGCCCAACAATTTCACGCTGACTTTGGTACCACGTTTACCGCGAATCAAACCCACAATTTCAGAACTTGGCCAGCCAATCACATCGACCATTTTGTCGCCATCTTGTGCGACACCAATGATACGATCTCCCGATTTGACCTGACCTGTTTTACTGGCAGGTCCACCATCTACGATGGTTTCAATTTTTGTATAATCTTCATTTCCACGCTCAGGTCGAATCGACACTCCAATACCTTCAAGCTGTAATGTGGTTTGACGGTTTAATTCCATCGCATCGACAGGTGGGAAATAATTACTATGCGGATCATAAGTCGCCAACATTGCATTTAATGTTTTGTCTAAAACATCATCACTTTTAATGCGTGACATGCGCTCTAACTGACGGGTATAACGCTTGGTTAGCGTCTGTACGGGCGTTAAATCTTCCGCAGCAGTGAGATCCTGCCCATCTGCCAAAGCTGGATCATCTTTTAAAGCTTTTTGTTTGGCGAGGTCTTCTTCTTTAGAAATGGTGAGATTAATTAACTGCGACACCAACATCTTTTTCCACTGCGCTTCTTGTTCAGCTTTGGTTTTAAAGAACGGCGCTTTTTCACGATCAGTTTCGATAAAAACATTCGGCTGATTCAAGTCTTGCGGCTTTTTCAGCTCTGCCAACATGAAGCTATAGAATGCTTTGAGTCGATTACGATATTGCTCATGAATGCTATAAGGCCCTTCTAAACTTCCGGCCTTTAAAGCCGCACCAAAAGTCGGTCCATATTTTTTCTTATAACTATTGACTTCGTCTGCCAAAAATAAACTGTGATCTGGATCTAAGCTATCCAGATACATATCCAAAATACGATTTGAAGTCGCGGCGTCTAGACGCATGTTTAAATAATGTTGACGGTCGACCAAAGTTGCCAATTGACGGGAAACCAATGCCTGTTCTTGAGTTGGCGCAATCTTCTGCGCAACGACGGCAGCAGGTTCACTTGCTGCAATTGCGGCATTCATGGCATGACTAAAAAATAAACCACCTGTTGCGAGTGCGACTGCGCAAGCTATCGTTTGAAGTTTCATAAATACTTTGTCGTTCCTTGGATTAACCAAATTCTATCGTGTTTAATGAAGCGAATTCTTTAGATTCAAAATCTTAAACAACTTTATATGTATATGCCGTGTAGTTTTATCATAATCTGTACGGATAAAATGTAGCAAATCATTGCTGAATTCGGTTATTGTTTTCTCTTTAAAAAATACAACCACGGATTCCACTATGATTGGCGCATTGATGCTTGATATTGCGGGCACAAAACTTAATCAAGAAGATATTCAACTATTGCAAGCTCCGCAAGTCGGTGGCGTGATTTTATTTACACGAAATATCGAATCGCCACAACAAGTCCGTGCATTGACCGATCATATGCGTCAAATCCGTCCTGATATTTTAATTGCAGTTGACCAAGAAGGTGGACGCGTTCAACGACTCAAACAAGGCTTTACCCTGCTTCCAGCCATGGGCGAATTTGGTAAAATCTACTTAACTGATCCAGAACGTGCCTTAACATTGGCTGAACAATGTGGCTGGCTTATGGCCACTGAAGTTTTGGCAGTGGGCATTGATTTTAGTTTCGCGCCCGTGCTCGATCTCAATGCAATTAGTGATGTCATTGGAGATCGTGCTTTTGCACAAAATATGCAAGACATTGCACCGCTTGCGGGTGCATTCATCTGTGGGATGAAACGCGCAGGCATGGCCAATACCGGTAAACACTTTCCAGGACACGGTTCAGTCAAAGCCGACTCGCATGTTGCTGCGGCAGTCGACTCACGCAGTTATGACGAAATTTATCAGCATGACATGCAAAGCTTCATTCAGTTACAAAATCAGCTTGATGCCCTTATGCCAGCGCACGTCATTTATGAAAATGTAGACCCTAATCCTGCTGGTTTTTCTGAGTTTTGGATTCAAAAAGTACTCCGTGAAGAACTTAAATTTGAGGGTGTACTCTTTTCAGATGATCTCACCATGCAAGCTGCTTGTGTAGCAGGCGGTGCAGACGCACGTATTTTGGCGGCATTAAAAGCAGGCTGTGATATGGGTTTGGTGTGTAATCAACGTGATGCAGCTTGCTTGGCATTGGACGCGATTAGTGATTTACCCCTGCCTAATCAAGAGCGTCTAGAACGTATGCGGGGTCACATTCCGAATATTCGTATTGGAGAACAGCTCAATCTTGGTGAAGAATGGCAGTCTGTCAAAAACACCATTGAAACCTTTAAACAATCATTATCATCATAGATTAATTCATAAAAGGAACATCTTACATGTTCCTTTTATTTTTAAAGTGTTGATGTTTAAATTATTGGTGCTTAACTTATTATTTTAAAAAACCTATAACCATTATTCAAAAAAACATGATGCGATTGTTCATTATCATTACTGCATCTTTTAAATACTCATCTAACTAAAACAATGAAATAAGGATTGTCATGTCTTCTCTTAAATCTGTAACCTCTCAGCCAAAAATCACCAATAAGCAATCAAAACACCGTCATATTTCTTTTACAGCGCACTATACGGGCTATATTTGGTATCAAATGGGAATATCCCATGCTGCATTTGCAACGCCTCAAGGTAAAGCATTGGCACTGCTAGCCAACCCAGTCGAAACACTGGCTGAAAAATATATCGGTGGCAGTATGCGCAGCACCCTCAAAACACGCCACACCTTACTCGATACGCATTTAACCCAGCTGATTAAACAACATCCTGACCTTCAGGTGCTTGAAATTGCAGCGGGACTTTCACCACGCGGTTGGTGGTTTAGAACACATTATCCTAGCATTGATTATCGAGAATTGGATTTGCCTGCCATGGCAGAAACCAAGCAAGCCTCATTGACCACAATTGATCCAAACAGCCCAGAAGTACTTTCAGCTGACTTGTTCACGGATGATTTTCAAAAAGCTTTTCATGTGTTCGACCCCAAGCGCCCTTTGGTCATCATCAGTGAAGGCTTGATTAACTATTTTGATCAAGCTCTGCTCATGCAGCTCTTAAAATCAATTGTGTTGTACGGAAAAGAGTTTAAAACATTGCATTATTTGACAGATCTTTATCCAGAACCCGTTCGAAATAAACTGGCTAAAGTGATTTGGTCGAGCAGTAAATTGTTAAAGCTAATGTCTCGAAGTGCCTTCACCTTTCATTTCGTTACACCTGATGAAGTTAAGGGTTTCTTCGCATCCGCTGGGTTTGATCAAATTGATGTCGTACAGCCGACGTTGTATTTGGCTGAACAAAATGCTCCGCAGCAAAACGCTGAAGACAAGTCTCATGATCATGTACAAGATCAACCAGTACAACATCAGAATGAACATTTAGGCGATCTGGTTTGGATGATTCATGCGCGGTTAAATGAGCAAAAAGCTAGATAATGGCTCATTTGTGAATCAATAGTTCACGAAAAAAGAAGTGGTGATTTAGACCACTTTTTCATCACAATACTCCACAACATATGCAGATTGGTTTTTGATAAATTTAAGTAAGCGATCAGCGACTTCAAAATAACCATGCTTAAACAGCGCACGCAGATGATGAGATGAGGTTTCAAAAATCAGGCATTCAACCTGAAAATCACCCTCTTCATCCTGAAGATGCAAAGACAAATCACGGACATGGTTTTCAATCCACGCCATTTGTTCGGGCTGGTGAACTTCAAGCTGTACACCAAAATAATTAATATCCACAATACTGACCTGTGCGCTTTCAGTTTGATGACGATTGGATAAGCAAGTCTCTGGCTGGTCCACTTTGATTCGCTTCTCGCCGCGACGTTCCAAATTTTGCATGTGTTCACGACTGAGAGTAATAATGCCATCGACCTCAGCAATATCTTGCTCTTTTAAAAAGGTCGTAAACAAATTCATGGTTTCCTTACGTCGCTGAAGCTGAGGCACATGATCTGCATTGGCAATCATGGCAAATTCAACATCTGGACATTGCAAAGCAAAATTGGCATTTTCATAGGGCAAAGTAAAACTATCATATTGCCCACATGCCACTAAGGTTTTGCACCGCGGTATGGGTACATTATCCAAACGCAGCAAGCGCTGACAATTGATTTCATAGCGCTCTTGCTCAGTCGAACTAAACTGCGCCATTTGTTTAAAGAACAACCGCTTGGCTGTAGGTGACATGCGCGTTTTATCCAGCTGTGCATGATTGACCAAATATAAAATCACCGCTTGACCAAATTCATCCATGCGCTGCTCTTGCATAAGCATGAGTGACTCTTCTAATAACATTCGCCAGCTTTTACGGGTTTTTTGCATGACACCCATCAAAATCATACGATCCATCAATTCTGGTCGCTGTGCAGCAAAGCAGGATGCCACCACAGAACCGAGCGACATTCCCATTACCGACACCTTAGAGATTTCCACAAGATCTAGCCACTCGCCCAGCATTTTGGAAAGTTCTGGAATCTCAAGTGTGCCAGCAGATGCACCTGTATCACGGTTATAGATTTGTTGGTTCGAACCCAAAGAAGGCAAATCAATTAAGATGACAGGACCTTTTTCAAACAACTGTTCAACACAATATTTATAAGAATTAAAATTTTGAAATGCCCCACCCACAATCACGATGGGCGTGTTATGTAGCGTGTCTGGATTAGCAATCGCCATGTATTCAATTTTCCAACCCTGCATCCATGTGGTGCGAGGAGGTTGTTTAAAACTGTTTTTATTGTAAATATCGAAAAAATCAAAGCCCGAATTGTTCGGGTATATTTCCGAGTCCATTTGAATCATGGAATTCATATCCTTATCTCCATTTTGGCTTTATAGTTTTTTTGTGCAAGCCACATATCTTGACGGTGCTCTCAAATATTTTTAATTGTGCAACGCAATCAACATTCACGCCCATTCTATACAAATGATGCTTTTCTACGCAATCGCTGTACTGACCTTTTATCTTGTTTTCGCGGTCAAACCCTACAAAAATTTTACACCCTTTATCGGCTTCGCTTTTTTATAGAATAAGCATAGATTGTTCCAACACTCACTGCTACTATCTAAGCGAGATGTTTAAGTAATCAAATACCGCTATGCAACAATCCATCGAACAGTATATGCAAGTGCTAGGTCAACAAGCTCGTGAAGCGTCACGCTTCTTGGCAGGCGCCTCTACATTTGAAAAAAATAACGCTTTATCTGCAATTTATACTGCATTGCAAAATAATGAAGCACAGATTTTAGCTGCCAATCAAGTCGATATGACCAACGGTCGTGACCACCAATTGGACAGCGCATTACTGGATCGTTTGGAACTAAACCCCATACGTTTTAAAGGCATGCTCGAAGGCTTAAAAGATGTTATGAATCTGATCGATCCGATTGGTGAAATCACTGATTTAGCCTATCGTCCTTCTGGTATTCAGCTTGGTAAAATGCGTGTGCCTTTAGGCGTTGTGGGCATGATCTATGAGTCACGTCCAAACGTGACTTTAGAAGCGGCATCTTTAGCGATCAAATCAGGCAATGCCATTATTTTACGTGGTGGATCTGAAGCCTTAGAGTCCAATAAAGCGATTGCTGCTGCAATCCAACATGGTTTAGAAACTGCGGGCGTACCTGAACATGCAGTCCAAGTAGTCAATACCACGGATCGTGCTGCGGTGGGTCAACTCATTACCTTGAATGAATATGTCGATGTGATTATTCCGCGCGGTGGCAAAAGTTTAATTGAACGAATCACCAATGAAGCCACAATTCCCGTGATTAAACATTTAGATGGCAACTGCCACGTTTATGTTGAAGCACAAGCAGATTTGCAAAAAGCCCTACCAATTGCATTAAACGCGAAAACACATCGTTATGGCGTGTGTAATGCCATGGAGTCTCTATTGGTCGATGAAAAAGTCGCTGATGAGTTCTTACCTTTGATTGCAGAACTCTATGCAGAAAAGCAAGTTGAGCTGCGTGGCTGCTTACAGGTTCAGAAAATTTTAGGTGATGGAGTCAAGCCTGCCAGTGAAGAAGATTGGTATGAAGAATATTTAGGCCCTATTCTTGCTGTGAAAGTGGTTTCAGGTTTAGAAGAAGCGATTTTACATATTAATAAATATGGCTCGCACCATACTGACGCGATTATCACTGAAAATTTTAGTACGGCTCGAAAATTCCTAACCCGAGTCGATTCAAGCTCTGTCATGGTCAATGCTTCAACACGTTTTGCCGATGGTTTTGAATATGGTCTAGGGGCTGAAATTGGGATTTCAACCGATAAAATTCATGCGCGTGGACCTGTTGGACTGGAAGGCCTAACTTCACAGAAGTGGATTGTGCTGGGTGATGGTCAAATACGCCATTAAATTGAGTGTTATCTATGGTTTTAAGCCAATAAAGCACGAGACGAATTCATATAAGTTCAGTTTTAAATGTTAAGCTTTTTAAGATTTTTCACCTGTTCAGTTTCAACTGTGACGCTGAACAGAGCCACTACATTTTCCTAGCTGTAAATGCTTTAACATCTGCTTATCACGATTATTTTCGAACAACATATTGAAAAACAAAATTTCGAAAGTGACAATTTTAAGGTGACGACATGTTCTATTATTTAATTATTTCGACCTTTGTTTTGGCTTTGAGCGTGTCATGGCTCGTGATGTGGCTTTTTTCCAGTTCAATTAATCAAATTTTGGCGCGGATTATTCACGACCCTATTCATCAGGCTTGGGCAAAATACACCAAGTTTGCAGGTATGGTGGTGGGCACCTCATCAGGAATTCGTATCTATGATATGGAAAAATATATTACGCCCATCAGTTATAACGGTGAAAATCAAAAAAGTGTAATTATAGCGTTGACCGAGCAGCGTTGGTTTTTGGAAATTTATCGTACCATTATTGAGACACTTCAAGGCCTCGCTTGGATGATGTTGCTATTTTTTATGGTGGCGTTGATCGCTTATGTAATTGTACGTTGGTCTGAAATAAAGTACCAAAAACCTTAAAAATGAGCACATGTTTATTGGATAAAGTGCAAGTAAGTGATGTTATTTAGTTGTGATATGCCTTTCAGATCAGATAAAAAATGACCACTATTTATTTAATAAATGATTTTCATTAATTTATAAATTTTAATGATTATTGATCAATAGGTCGATAATGCTTAAGTCTAATCTCCTAAAGTCTATCTAGGAGATCAAAAAAACACATGATAAAACATCTCTATTGATTCGAACTGTAATATTTTTGAGCAGTGCGAAGATCACCTCAGAGATTAATAATTTCAATTAGAATTCGGGTAATAAAACGTGTCTATATCAGTATTGGTAATTAACTGTGGTTCTTCTTCAATTAAATACGCTTTAGTTTCTGAGCGCGGTGAAGATCGTATTTTTGGTTTAGCTGAAAACTTAGGTTCTGCTGAGGCACGTATTAAAGGCATCACTGCAGGTGGTGCAGCGCTTGAACTTTCGATTCCACATGCTGATCATGAAAAAGCACTTGAAACCATTTTAGAACGTTTGTCTCATTATAACCCGCAAGCTATTGGTCATCGTGTTGTGCATGGTGGTACGCTGACCAAAGCAGAATTACTGACTCCTGAAATTGTAGAACGTATCCGTGCAGCGACACCGCTTGCACCTTTACATAATCCTGCGCACTTGGTGGGCATTGATGCCACTATGCGTCTGTTTCCTGAATTGCCTCAAGTGGCTGTATTTGATACCGCATTCCATCAAACCATGCCCGCACATGCCTATCGCTACGCAGTGCCTAAATTCCTTTACACTGAACATAATGTACGTCGCTATGGCTTTCATGGTACCAGTCATGCCTATGTATCTGAGCGTGGTTCAGAGCTTGCAGGTAGTTATAAACAAGGTGGCTGGCTAACGGCACATTTAGGTAATGGCAGCTCGACCTGTGCCATTTGGAATGGTCAAAGTGTCGATACGTCTATGGGCTTAACCCCACTTGAAGGTTTAGTTATGGGTACCCGCAGTGGCGATGTAGATCCAAGTTTACATAGCTTTATTGCCAAAAACCTCGGTTGGGACATTTACAAAATTGATAAAATGCTCAACAGCCAATCCGGTCTATTGGGTCTGTCAAATCTATCCAACGATATGCGTACACTAATTGAAGCCTCAGAAGAAGGCAATGAAGATGCAACTCTTGCAATTGAGGTCTTTTGCTACCGTTTAGCCAAATCACTGGCAAGCTTAAGCTGTGGTTTACCGCGTTTGGATGGCCTATTCTTTACCGGTGGTATTGGTGAAAATTCTGCTTATATCCGTGAAAAAACCTTGTCGTATTTACCGCACTTTGGTTTTAATTTCAGTAAAGAAAAAAATGACAACTTAAAACGTGGTACTGAAGGTCGTATTGATACAGGCACTGGTCCACAAATTTGGGTTATTCCGACCGATGAAGAAGGACGCATTGCCCAAGAAACAGAGCAAGTCGTGATTCAAGAGGTGAATCAAGCAACGTCAAAAAAGCCTGAAGCAGAACTTGCGATGGCTTAAGCTGTCACATTGTCGCATTGCAGCCTTTATTTAAATTTTTTGAAATTAGATTTTATGAAAACAATTGTACTTGTGCCCACTGGGGAAGGCGTTGGACTAACGTCAGCATGTCTAGGACTGATTTATGCTTTGGAATGCCAAGGGGTAAAAGCCGGCTTTTTAAAACCTTTTTCGCAAGAAGCCAACAGTCACGGTGCAGATCGTACTACGGCTCTTTTTCATCATATTTCTCAGAATGAAACTGTAGAGCCCATTCCATACAGCACCTTGAACCAGCAGCTTAATGCGGGTGAAAGTGATGAATTATTGGAAGAAGCTGTACGTTTGCATCGTCAGATTGCCAAAAAGCATGATGTGATTATTGTGGAAGGTTTAGTCCCCAATAGCCGTGATGCTTTTGCGTCAGAGCTTAATGCCCAACTTGCTCAAGCGCTCGATGCAAAAGTGATTATTGTCAGCAGTGCAGACATTCATAAAGTGAGCGTCTCGGCTGAGAAAATTGACAGTCAACTGCGAAACTTTGGCGGTGCCTACAATACCCGTAC
Source organism: uncultured Acinetobacter sp. (assembly GCA_964579445.1). GTDB lineage: Bacteria > Pseudomonadota > Gammaproteobacteria > Pseudomonadales > Moraxellaceae > Acinetobacter. Next base: position 16,074 of record CAZOGM010000029.1, on the reverse strand, counting down.
CGCTGGCGTTTTATTCATGCGTACTAAGGGTTTGTCTGAAGAATCCGCACATATTCCAGTAACTATGGATCCAAGTTTACGCCTCAGTGCGGAAACTGAACGTTTTATTGCAGAAATTCAAAAAACCCATCCATTCATTGGCTCTACTCAATTGCCTGTCATTGCGCTGGTGCCATTTAGCAACACCCTAAGCGTGCCGCGCATGTCGGATATTGCTCAGCATATACAAGCAGAATGGATTAATTTAGGTGAAGCCGCTCAGCGCCGTGTACTACACAGCAGTTTGTTGGCATCCAACATTGAACATGAATTACATAAATTTGTTGCGGGTGAGCTGATTATCAGTGCATCAGACCGAATTGATGTTTTACTTGCGGCCAGTCTTGCCAGTAGCAATGGGATTCCGCTTGCAGGTTTAGTGTTGACTGAACATTATGCACCGAATCCTTTGGTGCTCGACTTCTGTCAAACAGCGATTAAGCAAGGCTTGCCAATCCTTCAAACACCGCTCAGCACCTTTGAAACAGCGCAGCAACTGTCCAATTTAAGCAATGAAATTCCAGTCGATGATACTGAACGCGCAGAACAAGTGACACGCTTTGTTTCAAGCCATATCAATACAGAATGGATCACCCAATTAATCAATGGCTCATATCAGCCACGCTTATCGCCTTCTGCATTTCGTCATGAATTGGTGCAAAAATCGATTGAAGCAAAAAAACGGATTGTACTTCCTGAAGGTGATGAGCCTCGTACCATTGAGGCAGCCGCAATTTGTCAATCTCGTGGTATCGCCCATTGTATTTTACTTGCAAAACCTGAAGCAGTCATTGAGGTTGCTAAAGCGCGTAATATCGTTTTACCGGATAGCTTAGAAATTGTTGATCCTGATCTTATTCGTGAAAATTATGTCGAAAAGATGGTCGAGCTGCGTAAAGGTAAACTTAATGACTTACAAGCGCGTGAACAACTTCAAGACACAGTCGTACTGGGTACGATGATGTTGGCACTTGATCAAGTTGATGGCTTGGTCTCTGGTGCAGTGCATACCACTGCAAATACCGTGCGCCCTGCCTTTCAACTGATTAAAACTGCACCTGACTATTCATTAGTGTCTTCAGTGTTCTTTATGCTTTTGCCTGATGAAGTCTATGTGTATGGCGACTGTGCGATTAACCCAGACCCAAATGCGGAACAGTTGGCTGAGATTGCAATCCAATCTGCTGACTCTGCAAAAGCTTTTGGTATAGACCCGCGTATTGCCATGATTTCATATTCAACCGGTACATCAGGTGCTGGCGCAGAAGTTGAAAAAGTGGCTGAAGCCACCCGTATTGCCAAAGAACGCCGTCCTGATTTACTGATTGATGGCCCACTGCAATACGATGCAGCATCGGTTGAAAGTGTGGGCAAATCCAAAGCACCTGATTCAAAAGTTGCAGGGCGTGCCAATGTGTTTATATTCCCTGACTTAAATACAGGTAACACCACCTATAAAGCAGTGCAACGTTCTGCCAATGTAGTGAGTGTCGGTCCAATGCTACAAGGTTTGAATAAACCTGTGAATGACTTGTCTCGCGGTGCTTTGGTCGATGATATTGTGTTTACCATTGCATTGACAGCGATTCAGTCTGATCAACAAGATGATCAATAACACGAGCAGTAACACGCGTAATAAAATTTCAAACAGTCAGTCCTAATTTCAAAAATACCACCACACTTGGTGGTGTTTTTAATTCGGTCAGCCCTTTTTTGTATGGCATTAGTGTTGCATATGAGCTGTTCCAAACGGATCTGGTAATTCAAAATCCATAAAAAATGGGCGCAATAAGCGCCCATTTTTACTGTTTTATATGCAACATATACTCATTTTTGAAGTATTTCCAATTGAAGACATACAACAAAAAAATAGGATCAATGCATCATTTCTATCACACTAATTGAAAGCTTAATAAAGATACTGTTTGAAATATCAATAATAAAACCACCGACCATAGGCACAATTAAGAATGCTTTATGAGAAGGCAAAAATGCACTGGTTACCGTCTGCATATTGGCAATTGCCGTTGGCGTTGCGCCCATACCAAAACCGCAGTGCCCCGCACTAATGACCACAGCATCATAGTCTTTGCCCATCAATCTAAAGGTAACAAAGCAAGCAAATAACGCCATCACAACCGTTTGTACCATAATAATTAATAGCACAGGTCCTGCCATGCTGGCCAATTGACTAAAATTAAGCGACATAAGCGCTATAGCCAAATAAATTGACAATGACGTGCTGCCTAAAACATCAACTGTCGGTTCGATCACTTCTTTTTTGAAGACATGTGTGAGTAGATTACGGAGGAAAATACCTACAAACAAACACCATACAAAGGTTGGCAAGTAAAAAGCCGTGTCTTTAAGTAAATCACTGATGTAACCACCCACCACAATACACACGCTCAGCATAGTAATGGTTTCAATGACGTTACGAGTATTGATCTGTCTTTTAATATTCGGCTCTTCAAAAGCAGATTCAACTGTATGCTGCTGTGATTGATCTGAATGAGGAAGTTTTACTTTTTTGATGAGATGTCTGGCAATGGGACCGCCCATCAGACCACCAATGACCAATCCTAAAGTTGCACAGGCCATTGCAAGTTCTAATGCCCCATCAATACCGTATTGTTGTTCGAGTATGGGTCCCCACGCACCTGCATTACCATGTCCACCAGAAAGTGTAATTGAACCTGCAATGAGTCCAATAAAAGGATCTTCTTTCATAAGTAAAGCCATACCCACGCCCACTACATTTTGAAGAACAATCAGGACAGTGACCACCATCACCAATAAAACCAAAGGTTTTCCGCCTTTAACCAGTCTGGAGAAATCTGAACTTAATCCAATCGATGAAAAAAATGTAATCATCAACAAACTTTGCAAAGATGTATCGAATTTAAAGGTCTGACCGGTCATTTTATTAACGAAAAATAAGATGATCGCGACAATAAATCCACCAACGACTGCTTCTGGAATATGGTTATTACGCAAAAATTTAGTATGTTTTACCGCCAGCATACCAATGATTAATGCTACACAAGCCATTAATAGGGTATGGTTCGTACCTATAAGCATTTGCTTTCCTTGGTTTAATAACATCCTAACTTAAAATTTTAAATAGCTTTTACGTTAAACATGCCTCCAAAAAAATCATGCTTATCACTATCTAAAATTTTTAAGAGAGGTATTAAATCCTTCTATCATTTCATTAAAATTTATTCACTTTTGAATGAAAATTTGATCCATTCTTGTGGATTACGTTACTTTGCAGGATAAAAATTGAATAATGAAATATTATAATAGTGCTATAACCTTTGGTTAAT
>CAZOGM010000029.1:0-12606 GCA_964579445.1 uncultured Acinetobacter sp. | reverse complement strand
CCCATCTAGCTTCAATAAAGTGCAACTGACTCTTGTTATGTTCTTAATTATGAATTTACGCCATTTAGAAGTTTTCCATGCGGTCATGCTTTTTGGATCGATCAGTGAAGCTGCCTCATCACTGTGCATTTCACAGCCAGCAGCCAGTAAACTAATTAAAAATGCAGAATATAAACTCGGTTTTGAGCTATTTAAGCGCATAAAAGGAAAATTACAACCGACTCAGGAAGCCTATATTCTGTATCAAGAAATCAAACCGATTTATGGAAAAATACAAGAACTCACTAAACTAACCCATAATCTGGCCAAGAACCCAGAAGGACATATCAGCATCGGTTGCTTACCTAGCTTAGGTCTAAGTTTAGTGCCAAAACTCACCGCGGAATTTCTAAAAAAGCATCCGAATGTTTTTGTAAATATTGGGACAGATCATACTAAAGCATTAGAGCAAAAACTCTTACAACGGGAAATTGATTTTGCTGTCACCTTTCAGCCACAAACTCAGCATGGTATTCAAGCCATTCCTATTTTAGATATTCCTCTGGTCTATATTGACTCCGAGCCCACATCTGGTGCTAAAGACATTTATCAAATTGATGAAAAACGTTGGATTCAACCCGATGCAGATTCACTGATGCAAATTGTAAGTCAGTGCCGTTTTTTTGAAAGCAGTATCGTCAATGTTCAAACCTACTATATGGCCAGTGAACTAGTGAAACAGGGTTTAGGCTGTAGCATTACCGATATCTATACCGCAGCACATTGTCTTCCCCCTGAAATGATTAAAGGGTTATCGCCTCATCTTTGTACCACCATTTATATTTTGCGAAATATCAACGTCAGCACCACCAAAGCCACTGAAGATTTTATCGAATTGATTAAAAATGAAATTGGTAAAATCACACCAACCATTAACTAAAGGTTATGGATACCCCTCAAAAACTCATTTGTTAATATGATCATCATCTCTTCTAATACAACTTGTTTTTAGAAAACCTTGTATGGAAGATCATGAGTAAACATGTGGTGGTGATTGGCGGGGGTGTGATTGGTTTAAGTACGGCCTATGCACTGATACAAGCAGGGCATCGTGTTACTTTAATCGAAGCCAATGATCAGGTTGCTTGTGAAACCAGCTATGCCAATGGCGGACAACTAAGTTATCGCTATGTTGCACCTTTAGCAGATGCAGGTGTGCCCTTTCAAGCATTACAATGGCTCGGAAAAGCCCGTTCTCCATTAAACTTCAATTTAAGATTTTCACCATTTCAATGGTCATGGTTAACTCAATTTTTATTGGCATGTAACCGTAAAGACAATATTACCAATGGTAATCACATCCTAAGATTATCGCTCTACAGCCAATCGATCATGACGAAATGGCGTGAGCAGCTAGATGATTTCTGCTGGGTTAAATCGGGTAAAATGGTCATTCACCGTGACGAAAAAATCTTTAAAAAAGCCAGTTCTACTGTTGATTCAAGTGTACAACAAATTTTATCAGCGGATCAGGCGGTGGCACTTGAGCCCTCTTTAGCAGGCATTCGCTCTGAATTGGTGGGTGCAATTTATACCCCAGATGATGAAACCGCCGATTGTTATAAATTCTGTTTGGCGCTGTACCATAAGTTGACGCAACATGCTGAATTTAACTGTTTGTATCAACACAAGGTTGAACAGTTTGTGATTCAAGATCAGCGTATTCAAGCGGTAAAAACGCAGCACAAGACCATCGAAGCAGATGAGTTTGTGGTTGCCGCTGGGAATTACAGTACCGCTCTACTTGACATGGTTGGTGTGGCTGTACCTATTTATCCACTTAAAGGTTATAGCTTAACGCTCCCTTTCCCACAGCAAAATAATGTTGTGCCGAACATGAGCGTTACTGACTATGCCAACAAAATTGTTTACGCAAAATTAGGAAATCAACTACGTATTGCCGCGATGGTTGACATAGGCTATGAGCATGTTCAAATTCGTCAGAAGCGCATGAAAGCGCTCAAAGATATTGTGGCTGAAACTTTTCCGCAGTTAGCGGGTGTTGACCAGGCGCAAGAATGGAGTGGTTCACGTCCATCGACCCCTAAAGGTCCACCTATTTTGGGTGCTGCAAAATATCCAAACTTATGGGCCAATGTCGGTCAAGGCAGTTTAGGTTTCACCCTTGCTGCGGGCAGTGCAATGGTGACTGCTGAGCTGATTTCACAAGCTACATCCCCAATTTCATTAAAAGGTTTATCTCTGGAGAAATAATATGAGCAACGATATTCAACGTATTCAAACCTCTGCACGCTTAGCTGGATGTGTGGTTCATGCGGGTCTGGCCTATATATCTGGGCAAGTTCCAACCACACTTGATGCAGATGCGAAACAACAAACACTTGAAGTTTTAGCAAAAATTGATGCGCTACTTGAACAAGCAGGCAGTGATAAAAGCCAAATTTTGACAGCGCAAATCTGGATTAAAAATATGGCAGAAGATTTTGCAGTTTTCAATGAATGTTGGGAAGCGTGGTTACCTGAAGGCGCAGCCCCAGCTCGTGCAGCAATCCAAGCAGATTTGGCACGCCCACAAGTTTTAGTCGAAGTCATGTTAACCGCGGCTGTTAAAGCATAAATTGCTATTTGCTGACTCAATTTGACATCAGGCGATGTATTTTTAATGGCATTTAGATTTTGCCTAAGTCTAATATAAAGCCATCATCAAAGGCTCACATTGGATCGGCATTGTCCTGTGTTTAGCAACGACAAGGTTGCTAAACATTAGGTTAATTTAAGATTACAAATTTTCATTTATTAGGTAGAAAATATCTCTAGCTTGCCCCTGCTTCATTCCTTGAGATAGTGATTCAAAATAAAAATATTCAACATTAGACAATGGCAAATTACACAAAAATAAGGAACTTGAATATCCATAAACCATGATCTATGAAAGCCTCATCAAAGACAGCCCTCATTCAAATCGTAAACCCAATCATGATCGAACTTAGTATCTATAGATCAGTATTAAACTTTCGCCCAAAAGCTATGCAAAAAAGCCACAATTGAATCAATTTGTCTTATAATTTAGCCCGCTAGCCTACAGCCCGCTCAAGAGATATTTGATATGACAACTATTATCAAGCAAGATGACTTGATCACATCGGTAAAAGATGCGCTACAGTTTATTTCTTACTATCATCCACAGGACTTCATCCAAGCGATGAGCCGTGCTTATGATCGTGAAGAAAACAAAGCTGCGAAAGATGCGATTGCGCAAATTTTGATTAACTCACGTATGTGTGCAGAGGGCCACCGCCCAATCTGTCAAGATACGGGTATTGTCAACGTATTCGTTGAAGTGGGCATGGACGTTAAATTTGATTTAACCATGGGCTTAGATGATGCAATCAACGAAGGTGTTCGCCAAGGTTACTTAGAAAACTCAAACATTCTACGTGCATCTGTTTTAGCTGATCCTGCGTTTGGTCGTAAGAACACCAAAGACAACACGCCTGCTGTGATCTATCACAAACTTGTTCCTGGTAACAAAGTTGATATTACGGTTGCAGCCAAAGGTGGCGGTTCAGAAAACAAGTCTAAACTTGCAATGTTAAATCCATCAGATTCAATTGTTGATTGGGTATTAAAAACTGTTCCGACTATGGGTGCTGGTTGGTGTCCGCCAGGTATGCTCGGTATCGGGATTGGTGGTACTGCTGAAAAAGCCATGATGCTTGCGAAAGAAGCATTGATGGAAGAGATCAACATGGACGAACTCCTTCGTCGTGGTCCGCAAAGCAAGCTTGAAGAACTTCGTATTGAAATCTTCGAAAAAGTGAATGCTTTAGGGATTGGCGCGCAAGGTCTGGGTGGTTTGACCACAGTGCTCGATATTAAAATCAAAGATTACCCATGTCATGCTGCGGGCAAGCCTGTCGGTATGATTCCAAACTGTGCTGCAACACGTCATGCACACTTCACATTGGATGGTTCAGGCATTGCACATATTCAAGCGCCTAAACTTGATGATTACCCTGCTGTAACTTGGGATTCATCAACCTCGAAACGTGTGAATCTAGATACGATTACTCAAGAAGAAATGAATGCTTGGCAACCAGGTGATACATTATTGCTTAACGGCACAATCTATACAGGTCGTGACGCTGCGCACAAACGTATGGTTGACATGTTAAACAATGGTGAAGAGCTTCCTGTAGATTTAAAAGGTAAGTTCATTTATTACGTAGGTCCTGTAGATCCAGTCGGTGATGAAGTCGTGGGTCCTGCTGGCCCAACTACGGCAACACGTATGGATAAATTTACTCGTCAGGTATTAGAAGCGACTGGTCTTTATGGCATGATTGGTAAAGCAGATCGTGGTCCAACAGCGATTGAAGCCATTAAAGACAATAAAGCCACTTACCTGATGGCAGTCGGTGGCGCTGCTTACTTGGTATCGAAAGCAGTTCGCCAAGCTGAAGTGGTTGCATTTGCAGACTTAGGTATGGAAGCGATCTATAAATTTGTGGTTGAAGATATGCCTGTATCCGTTGCTGTAGACGTGAACGGTACATCTATCCATGCGACTGCGCCAAAAATTTGGCAAGCAAAAATTGGTAAAATCCCAGTGATTGATGCGGCTGCCAACTAAGATTTAAAGTTTTATCAATACCCAAAGCACCTTTCGAGGTGCTTTTTTATGAGAATCATTCGCATATTTGGCAGGTTCGTTATAAAATTAAAACCGCGGGTAAAAAGCTTCGCCTTAAATATTTTTATATTGATATCAAACAAAGAACGCTAATAGAGAAAATACAATGACTCATTCACTTCGTCATTTGATCGGTTCAACTTTACTGACCACAGCGAGCCTATTTGCTGTTTCAACGAGCTATGCCGCACCCATTCAGAACGCGAGTGTAGAAAAATTAATGCAGCTATCAGATATCAAAGGCATTATTAAAAAATCAAATCAAGAACTGAAACCGATGTACGATCAGCAAGCAGAAACGATTTTAAAAGATGCTTTGGCTGTAGACAGTTTAAATGACAAAGAACAAAAGGCAGCACTTAAAATATCAGAACTGATTGCTTCACTAACCAGCGATGTCACAGAAGATCAGCAATTTTATGACATGATTAAAAATGCCTATAAAAAAACCTACACTGAAGAAGAAGCTCAAGCCTATATTGCTTTTTTAAGCACGTCTATCGGTCAATCAATCACTCAAAAAAGTACTGTATTGATGAGCGATGTAATGAAGAACTCCATGGAACTTACTCAAAAACTTTTGGCTGATCCGAAGAAAAAAGCAGAATTTATGGCTCAATTTGCTGCCATTATGGAACCATTAATCAAATCCAAAGATTAAATCTTTGCTGTATATCATCCAGTGATGCTTGATCCATCGCAGATCACCATGTGCGTGGATCATAAATTTTAAAAGGTTGTTTCATCCGGACATCATCGCTGGCTTTGTATTTTCCACTGTCAATTTTTTCACTGCTTTTTAAAATATCGCCCGTAGGTGTAACTTGTGCCACATAGTTCAAACCGGGGGATTTGAGCTGAGTCATACCAATTTCTTTGAGTGCTTGACGCGTGGGCATTTGCATCAGTGGACCTACACGCAACAAATCGGCATCACCATTCGGCCCACCGCGGAACTGTTCCTCTTCATATTTCAGAAAATACTGCTGCCCTGCTTTGACGCTAAACTGTGCAGAAAGTGGCTTTTGAAAATGCAGTACTGTTAATGGACGGCTAAGACTCAGCTGATAATCGCCTTCTGCCAATTCAATCCAGTAATAATGATTGCTGATCAAGCTTGGAATGCGTTTTCCATTTAAGAAAAAACTCTGCGCAATAATTTCCTGACGATTCCACTTACTATCAGGCCGATACATATACAGCACTGCCGCATTTGGATGTTGCGGCTTGACCAATTTAAAAAATTGTCCCGGTTCTTGATTCACCCATGAACCTACTGAAAAACCTGCCACTTTATACTGATCTAATTTTGAAGAGATAAAACCCTGTTTTTCCGTAAAATTAATGGGATCTAGAGTGGAAATAATTTGGTTTTGAGCGATTTTTTCCTGACTTGGTGAATGACCACAAGCCACTAATCCACTGCTGCTTAAAAGAATAAAAGCCAAATAGCGCATGATTTTCCCTCATCACGTATTTTTTATTTTGATTAGATATAAATAATTTTACATTTTGAGCTTAACATTTCAATACGATATGAAAAATAAAAAAGGCGAGAAAAGTCACACTTTTCCCGCCTTTTCAGATGAAATACAGCAAATCAAAAATTCACTGTAAAATCTTAAGCAGATTTACTGTCTAAAATTTTCAAATCCACTTTTTCTTCAACAACTTGTTCAGTTTTTTGCTGACGTTCTGCTTGATACTCAGGCTCTGCTTTGTCTTTAATGACCGCTTCATTGATCACCACAGTGCCGACATCTGTACGACTTGGTAAGTCATACATGGTTTCAAGCAAGACATTTTCTAAAATTGAACGTAGACCACGTGCGCCCGTATTGTGTTCTTGCGCTTTTTTCGCAATTGCACGTAAAGCAGACTCTTCAAATACCAAATCAACATTTTCCATTTCGAAAAGATATTGATACTGACGGGTCAAAGCATTTTTAGGTTCAGTCAGAATCTGCATTAACGCTTCTTCATCTAACTCTTCAAGTGTTGCAATGACTGGCAAACGACCAATAAACTCTGGAATTAAACCAAATTTTACCAAATCTGCTGCTTCAACTTGACGGAACAATTCAGACAATTTTTTACCATCATCTTTGGTCTTCACATCTGCGGTAAAGCCGATACCGCCTTTTTCTTGACGCTGTTGTACCACACGTTCAAGACCTGAGAATGCGCCACCACAAATGAACAAGATGTTCGAGGTATCAATTTGAATGAATTCTTGCTGCGGATGCTTACGACCACCTTGCGGGGGAATTGAAGCAACCGTGCCTTCAATCATTTTAAGCAGTGCTTGTTGCACCCCTTCGCCTGACACATCACGAGTAATGGATGGATTTTCAGATTTACGGGTGATCTTGTCGATTTCATCGATATAGATAATACCCTTTTGCGCTTTTTCAACATCGTAATCTGCTTTTTGCAAAAGCTTCTGTACAATGTTTTCAACATCTTCACCCACATAACCAGCTTCAGTTAAGGTGGTGGCATCTGCCATCGCAAAAGGCACATCTAAAAGACGCGCTAAAGTTTGCGCAAGTAAGGTTTTACCTGAACCTGTTGGTCCAATCAGTAGAATATTACTTTTTGCAAGTTCAACTCGCTCATCTGCTTTACTGGCAGTTTGCGTCACTTTTAAACGTTTATAATGGTTATACACTGCAACTGAAAGGGTTTTCTTTGCTGTATCTTGACCAATCACGTATTGATCCAGTGCCGCACGAATTTCATGTGGCTTAGGTAATGGACGCGTTGCCCATTCACCTGTTTCAACTTGTTGACTGGTTTGAACTAAGTCTAAGCACACATCTACGCATTCATTACAAATGTATGCGTCCTCGCCTGCAATGAGCTTACCCACTTCAGACTGCGTTTTACCGCAAAATGAACAATGCTTTTGTCCTTGAGGATTTTCAGACATTTTCACTCCAAATATTTTATCTATGCTTTACAGCTTAAATTTGTGGACGTTTAGACAAAACTTCGTCGACTAAACCGTATTCTTTTGCAGCTTGCGCTGTCATAAAGTTATCACGATCTGTATCACGTGCCACAGTTTCATAGTCTTGACCACTGTGTTCAGCCATCAAACGGTTTAAACGTTCTTTGATGAATAGAATTTCACGAGCGTGAATTTCGATATCAGACGCTTGACCACGGAAACCGCCTAGAGGTTGGTGAATCATGACACGCGCATTTTCGAGACAGTAGCGCTTGCCCTTGGCACCCGCATTCAACAAGAACGCACCCATTGATGCTGCTTGACCCATACAATAGGTCACAACATCAGGCTTGATGAATTGCATTGTATCGTAAATCGCCATACCCGCAGTCACAGAACCACCAGGTGAGTTGATGTATAAATGAATATCTTTTTCTGGATTTTCTGCTTCTAAAAACAGCATTTGCGCAACAATTAAGTTGGCCATGTTGTCTTCAACTTCGCCAGTTAAAAAAATCACACGTTCACGTAAAAGACGTGAATAAATATCAAAAGAACGCTCACCACGAGAAGATTGCTCAACCACCATTGGGACTAATGCGTTATCAATTGTTGGAACATACATACGTTATTTATTCCTGATTTTTTGTTACTCAACACATATTCACAATATGAGGGATAATTGTCGAAAATGCAAAATATTCCCCATTAAATATCAGATATTTTCGGAATAAGCATTGTGAATAGAGGACATTTAACAAAGATCCTACAGCATAAAAAAAGAGGCGCATGAAGCGCCCCTTTTTTACAACTTTTGGCGATTAGCCTTGTTGTTGACGAGCTTGTTGCTCTTTCAACAATTCTTCATAGCTTACTGTTGCATCTGTTACTTTAGCAGACGCTAAGATGTAATCTACAACTTGGTCTTCTAACACAACGCCTTCGATTTGAGCGCGTTGTTGTTTGTCATTTTTGAAGTATTCAATCACTTCAGTTGGATCTTCATAAGAAGACGCCATATCAGCGATATACGCTTCAACACGCGCTGGATCTAGCTCAAGTTTAGCATCAGCTAAAATTTTGCTGACCAAAATACCCAATTTAACTGATTTTTCAGCTTGCTCTTTGAACAATTCATCAGGAAGCATGCTGCTGTCAAATGCTTTAGCACCTTGAGCACCAAACTGCTGAGTGAACTGCTGGATCATTTGTTGACGTTGACGGTCAACTTCTTGAGCCAACATAGACGCTGGAACTTCAACTTCGTTCGCGGCTACAAGCGCATCAAAAGTTGCACCTTTCACTTGGTTACGAAGACCATTCTTAACTTCGCGTTCCATGTTTTTACGAACGTCAGCTTTTAATTTCTCAACGCCTTCTTCTTCAGTTAGACCAAAGATTTTAAGGAATTCAGCATCAATTTCTGGAAGTTTCGGCTTTTCAACCAATTTCACCGTGATTTTGAACTGCGCAGCTTTACCCGCTAAGTTTTCAGCTTGGTAGTCTTCAGGGAAAGTCACATCAATGACTTTCTCTTCGCCTTTCTTCATACCCACGATACCGTCTTCGAAGCCCGGGATCATACGACCTGAACCTAGAACAAGTTTAAAGTCTTCAGACGCGCCGCCTTCAAACTTCTCACCATCAACAGTACCTTCGAAATCGAAAGTTACTTGCATGTCTTTTTTAGCCATGCCCTTTGTTTCAGCCCAACCTTGACGTTGCTTTTGAAGGTTTTCGATCATTTGATCAACGTCAGCATCATTAACTTCTGCTGCTTTACGTTCAACTTCTAAACCGTCAATTTTAACGTCAACTTCTGGATAAACTTCAACAGTCGCTTCATAAACTAAAGCATCATCTTTCATTTCAGTTTTTTCGATGTTTGGCATACCAACAGCGTTGATTTTCTCTTGTTGGATTGCTTCGAAAACTGTGTCACGGATGATGTCGTTCACAACTTCTTGATAGATACCCGCGCCGTATTCACGACGTACAACGTCTAAAGGCACTTTACCTGGACGGAAGCCGTTAATCTTCGCAGTTTTAGCAGTGCGTTTTAAACGAGCTTCAAATTGCTCATTAACACGGCTCGTCGGTACAGATACATTTAAACGACGGGCAACGCCCGAAACCGCTTCAGAAGTTACTTGCATGGCTTCCTCGATATAGAAATAGTAATTGCAATTTTTAAAGAGCCATATTATATGACAACAATCGAAGATATACAAAATTGATTCGATTCACTATGATTTTTTTCTCAGATCTTCCCCTTAAAGTGCTTTATATAGCGTAAAAACAGTTTTTAGCCACGATCTTGACTACTTTTTCGGTCAATAGGCATGTCAAATAATTTCTGTCTATTGATAACTTTCTATTTTTGATATTTATATCCCGCTGACTTACCCAATTTATTATTCAATTCAAATCCTTATTGCTAAAATATAAATAGCATATTGAGCAAAACATAGTATTGCTTATTTTTTAACCATATTTTTAAATATCTTCAATTATAAATTTTATTTCATTGTTAAAATGATGATTGAGTATGATCAAGCAAATTTAATATTAAACATGTAAAGTTAAGCGCTGAATTGGCGTTGTCAAATGAAGCGGTTTCATAACCAAAATCCATGCATTCAAAATCCCAATCAAAATTAAACAATTGCAATATTTTAAAAATATATATTTATAATCATAAGCTTATGTTAATACCATTGTATTATTGAATCTGTATTACAATTAATTACATGGGTATTAAACGATAAATCCAATGCTTCATTAGTGCGATTTGTAACAAGAATCATTACTATTCGCATACAAATTCACAATGCCTATTTTGAGTTAGAAATGACATTCATCAAAACCCGTAAGAAAATCGTATCATCTGCGATTGTGTCTTCACTCTCACTGATTGCTGGGAATGCAATGGCTCAAGATCAGGTTACTCAGCTTGATACAATTCAAACTAAAGCAAATGCAGAACAAAGCCTCAAAGTCGACCAATCTGCCAACAAAAAATTTGTGGCTCCCCTACTCGACACACCAAAATCAGTTTCAATCATCTCGAAGCAATTAATTGAAGATACGCATGTGACGACTTTAAGCGATGCTTTACGGACAGTACCTGGTATTACGCTCGGTGCGGGTGAAGGTGGTAACCCCAATGGGGATCGTCCTTTTATTCGAGGTTATAACTCTGAAAGTTCGATGTATGTGGATGGTGTGCGTAGCGCAACTTCGCAAAACCGTGAAATGTTTGCGGTAGAACAAGTTGAAGTGACCAAAGGTTCAGCGTCTGCTCTGGGCGGTGCAGGTAGTACGGGCGGTAGCATTAACATGATTTCTAAAGTCGCTAAACAAGGTGACTTTTTAGAAGGCTCTGTGGGCGGTGGAACAGATGCCTATGCGCGAATCACGCTAGATGGCAATAAAGATTTTGGAAACGGTGTTGCTGCTCGAGTTGCTGTACTGGGTCATCAGAATGAAAAAGCAGGTCAGCATGATGGTGCTGAATACAAACGCGCAGGTATCGCACCAAGTATCAGCTTTGGACTTGATACGCCTACCCGTGCAAGCTTAAGTTACTATTATTTAAAATCAAATGATGAACCAGATTCAGGTGTACCTTATCAGTACGACGCTGTTAAAAAAGCCACTTTAGGAAAACCTGTAGATGTAAAACAAGGCATTTATTATGGTTGGAAAGAGCGCGATTTTCAAAAGCAAGAAAATCAGATTGGTACGATTAAACTAGAACACGATATAAATGAAAATCTGACGCTTAGTAATACTGCTGTATATAGTAAATCCAAGAATAATTATTTATGGACTCAGCCAGATGATAGCCAAGGTAATATTTTAAATGGTGAGGTTTGGCGTCGTGTTAATACCAATTTAACCAGTACAGATAGCTTTACCGATCAACTTGCTTTAACAGGGAAGTTCAATACAGGTACGTTAAAACACAAATTTAATGTCGGTGCTGAATATTCAAAACAAGATTCAGATCGTGGTTCTAATATTGTAACCGATCCAAATACTGCAAAAATTGCAGGTAGCGGTGCGAATAATGCATGCTCACTCGCGAACTCAAATGGTTGGTGTACCGATTTAAACAATCCAAATCCACGCGATCCTTGGTTAGGTTCAATTCAAGCCAATCCAAATGTTATGAATATCACGACTAAAACACAGTCGATTTATGCATTGAATAATATTGAGATCACACCTCAATGGTTAGTGGATGTGGGGGTTCGTTGGGATAAATTTGAAACGGATATGAAATACAACCAAACCTCAGGTTCTGGTGCAACACAAATCAAAGCTGGGACTCAGTATGAATCTAGCAATCATTTCTTTAACTACCAAGCGGGTGTTACATTTAAGCCAACTGAAAATAGTGCCATTTATGCAAGCTACGCGACTTCTGCAAACCCTGTAGGCGTTGATGCTGGTGATGGTTCAGAAGGTATTTCAGTACCAGGACGTAGTACTACAGATGAACAAGCGCGTGCGATCAACAACTTAAAACCTGAAGAAGTGAAGACTTATGAAATTGGAACAAAGTGGGACGTTCTGAATGATAAGCTAAATTTAACCGCTGCTATTTTCCGTACAGAAAAACAGAATACACGTGCTTTAGATACAGATGGTTTCACACGTAATATTGGTGAAACTCGTGTTGACGGTATTGAAATTGGTGCAAACGGTAACATTACTGATAAATGGGCTGTTGCAGCTGGCTATACCTATTTAGACAGTGAGATTGTTGATGCTGGTTTTACTAAAAACACAGATGGAACGTATTCACCAAGCGCGACGAATGGCAATCAAGTTCAGAACGTTGCTAAGAACTCAGCGACGCTTTGGACAACCTATCAAGTGCTTCCAAAACTGAACTTGGGTGTAGGCGCTATTGCCATGGACAAAGTCTTTGGTGATGCAGCGAATACAAAAT
>CAZOGM010000028.1:9703-28917 GCA_964579445.1 uncultured Acinetobacter sp. | reverse complement strand
CAGATGCACTTGCCGCAGCCATTTGTCATGCGCATGCATCAGGTAGTATGTCCAAGATGGCTGTACTCAATGCTTTGGGAGGCATGGCCCGCGGCAGAAGTAGGACAAGTAGTCGAAGAAGATAGTTATCCTTTTCACTGGTTTATGTTAGGCTATCAACCCTGTAGAGACTGTTTATTGAGTAAGTTCCTACAGTCTCATTCCGCTAGTAAATAATAAAAACTAAAATGTTGAAGAATAAATATAAATGGCACATCGACTAAATTTATACGTATATAACCATAGATCGCAAAAAATTGGCTTTCAAATTTGTGAGTGGAAATATGTAATCCCTTTACTATTTATACCGTGGCTCAAAAATCCACGACTTTATAGAGATCAACTGTATTTTGATCAAGACTTAGGTCTTCGAAATCTAAATATTTTTTATAATTTTTTGGAGAACAGTCTATTTTTACAGCAACATGAAGATTTTCAGAAATATCGAAAAAAAGTTTTTCAATATTTAACTGAACTCCCTGATGAAATGTTGGTCTTAGATGCAACCGATGTGTTTGATTTATCAACGAAGTCTCATGAGGAACAAGCACAAAATTACATTCAACAGATTAATGAGAAGAATATTCTGATTGAAAACGCAATCTCGCTAGGCAAAATAGATTTGCTTCAGAATTTATTAGATGAATATCATTATGATCATTGGCTTAATGTACTTGAACATGAAAATAATCAATACGGCTGGCGATTATTTGAAGTCGGACAATTTAATCATAATGAAGTTTATATCTATCAAGAGAATCAGTATTTTGGTTTAAAAGACAAACAACAAAGAATTATTTTAAATGCTAGGTATGATGAAATTTGGTCATTTACACTCAATGGTCTTGCTATTGTGAAACAAAATGACGTATTTGGTCTAATAGACATCCTAGGACAGGTTGTTGTTCAAATTGAATGGGAATGGATTGAGCATGTTGATGATAATCAGTATTTTCGATGTGTAGTATACCGAAGTAAATATGCAAACTTAATGGATCTAAGAACAAAAAATCTTCTATTTAATACATGGTTTACAGAAATAACATGTTTTTATAATGGTTATATTCAAGTAAAAGAAAATGAAGATTTTTCAATTTTAGACTATCACTTAAATCCAGTCATAAAAAACAATTCATCCAGTTTTGAAATTTGGGATAAACATATTTTTTTTACACAATCAGATGACAAAACTTACAAAAAATTTTATCACTGCTCTGGAACTTATTTAGGTCAATATTATCCTGAATATTTACGAAAAATTTCCGATGACTATATTTTAATTAAACCCATCAAGCGCTTAGAACAATATTATCGACTGTTGAATATGCAGGGTGTTATTGTTTTTGACCAAATACAGCAAATTCAACTAGAGGATCAAGCACAGCATATTCTAATTTTTCAAAATAAAATATGGCAAATATATGATTTAACCACCCATCAAATCACTCGTTCGCTTTAGCTATCTTCCTAAACGGCTGTCTACTTTAAATAAGGTGCGACATCTTTTTTTATTTCACGGAGTGACGGCTGTTTTTTATAGGTAATCGTTGCACGTCTCCCAAACATACGTATATTTTTCTCTTGATTGCTATCTACCCGAATAAAAACTAGTTCATCGGGTTCATGACGATGATTAATCTCACAGATCATAATCGTGCCATTTTTCTCAATCACGCTGTACTGAGGAAATGCTTTTTGAAGGGTTTGTTTAAGATTTTTCGGATCTTCTCCATCTCCAGAGGACACTTGCGTATACCACACCACAAGAATCAAGATGACAGCCACCAATCCTACAATGAGGTATTTTTCCATTAATTCAAGCATCCTTATTTTATGTATGGATTGTATTTAAGTTGAGCGACATTTTAGTATAATGATTTTTTGGCTTAACAATTTCTAGGTTTATCAGTTTTTTGACCTAACGATTAACCACCTTATGTATCACCTCAATCATCTGCTGTGCTTGTACGCCACGCATTCCATAATCAGCTAGTTCATCGCCTGCTAAACCATGTAAAGTCACGATTTGATGCAGTTGAATTTGATCTTGAAGTTGTGCTTTTAAACTGGCAATCATTCCTGCCAGAACATCTCCCATTCCGCCTGTTGCCATACCCGCGTTACCTGATGTACAGACCCATAACTGATTTTGTGCATCTGCGTGTTGTAAAATGAGACTACCCGCACCTTTAAGCACCCACTCACCTGCATATTTTTGCTGTAATTGCAAAATGGCTGCTACACGATCCGATTCAATTTCTTGAGTCGTTATGCCTAATAGTTTAGCCGCCTCACCGGGATGTGGGGTTGCAGACGTATTTATTTTTAATGTTGTCGGATTTAATGCCAAGAACCAGAGTGCGTCTGCGTCTAAGACCACTTCTAAATCAGAATCATTGATTAAAGAAAACCATTTCAAATAGATTTGTTCAGCCCAAGCATCTCGTCCTAGACCCATGCCAAAACTGACTGCATCGACTTGATCAATCAGTGCTTCTATGTCCGTTATTGATAATGCGTCGATATCTCTAAGCATAATATTCGGTGCACGCGATAAAATGGCACTATGATGTTTGGCATGACAGACGATGCTGACTTTGCCTGCGCCTGCACTAAAGGCAGCTTCTGCTGCCAGTATGACCGCACCACCCATCTCTGCGTGTCCACCCACGATAAGAACATGCCCATAACTGCCTTTATGGCCAAAAGCTTGACGTTTTGGCAACTGGATCTGTGTCGGTGAAAGTTGCGCGAGCGCTTTAATTTCCGTATTTTGAGGAATTAGTGAAAGGGTTTCAATGTTACCTGCATACTCTTTGCCTTGACCCGTAAATAGTCCTATTTTCAGACCCAAAATGGTTAATGTATCATCTGCTTTGAAAGCAATTGGCAGTGCTTGCCCTGTATTGGCATCAAGTCCACTGGGAATATCAATTGCGATTTTTAAACCAGATTGTGCATTGATGTTTTGAATTATCTCTTGCCATTTTTGACTTAATTCACGATTTAATCCAATTCCAAATAAAGCATCGACATAGACATCATAAGGTCTTAGAAAATCAAATCCATGATGAATAGTCAGTCCTGCTTGTTTCACCTCAGCATGCGCTTGTACTAATAATTCAGAACGTCCTAAATCTGCTGCATAGATCTCAACGTCATAGCCTTGCTCAGTTAAATATTTTGCCACCAGATAACCATCGCCTGCATTGTTCCCTTGACCACAGCACACCGCTATTTTTAAGTTTTTAAGATTAGATGTGCCAAGTTTAGCGATGATTCGATGCGTTATTGCCCAAGCTGCTTGCTGCATTAGGCCATATGCACTATTTTGCCGAGCAAACCAGCGCTGCTCCCATGCGCGTATATCATGGCTGTGATAGACTTGTGAATGCATTATTCTTCCTTGTTCTTTGGTTATGACTACATCCGCGTCTTTAAATAAAATTCAATTGGATCAGATGGATCCTCATGCTTTGAAAGCGTGGATTAAAGCACAAGCCTTGGCATTGGGTTTTGCTGATTGTGTCATTGCTCGACCTGATGCTCAAGCAGAATTGCCAAGAATTCAAGAATACTTAGACCGTGGTTATCACGGTGATATGAAATTTCTAGCAGAAAATTTAGAAAAAAGAGCCAATCCTGCGCTGTTAGTTTCGGGTACCAAAAGCATTATTTGTGTGCGCATGAATTATTTGGTAGAAACCCCAAAACCGCGCTATGTACCCGATGAGCCCAATGCTGCGATTATTGCACGCTACGCCCGAGGGCGGGATTATCATAAAGTCATGCGCGGTCGTCTAAAGACCCTCGCCACTCAAATCAAAGAAAAAGTCGGGGATTTTGAATCTCGTCCTTTTGCTGACTCAGCGCCTATTTTTGAAAAATCTTTAGCTGAAAGCGCAGGCATGGGTTGGACAGGAAAACACACACTACTCATTCAAAAAAAATCAGGTTCATTTTTTGTGTTGGGTGAGCTGTTTAGCTCACTAGAGTTGCCTTTTGACTCAGCTGCAACATCGCACTGCGGTTCGTGCACTGCATGTATCGATATTTGCCCAACCAAAGCGATTGTTGAGCCTTATATGCTTGATGCGCGTAAATGTATTGCCTATCTGACTATTGAGTTCCAAGGGATTATCCCGATTGAGTTACGCCGCGGTATTGGCAATCGTGTATTTGGCTGTGATGACTGTCAGCTGATTTGCCCATGGAATGGCTTTGCTCAAAAGGCTAGTATAGATGATTTTAACCCACGCCATGATTTAGATACCGTGAGTTTATTGGATTTATGGCAATGGGATGAACTCACATTTCTTGCCCGTACTGAAGGCAGTCCACTGCGCAGAACAGGCTATGAGAGTTTTATGCGAAATGTGGCAATTGGGCTGGGTAATGCGCCCTTTTCAGCACAAATTCTTGAGCAACTCAAATTAAAACGTGAAGCACAAAGTCAACTTGTGCAAGTCCATATTGATTGGGCGATTCAAGAACAGAACTTAAAACAATAAATTTAAAAATAAATTCCTTTGTTACACTTTCTCAAACAACCTAAAAAATGGACACGTTTTTGAATTTTAAGCACACGATCGCAACACGTTTGCGATTTTATTTTTTAAAAATAAACTTTGTCAGCAACTAGCAAAAATAACCGCAAACTTTGTTAGTAACTTCACAATTTTAAAATCCAATTAACTTGGCATAAATGATGATTTTTTCTCAACAATAATGGCATTTTTTACGCTTTTGAATTGGGAAAAACACAGTATGATTAAAAAAATGGAATTTATGAGATGGATAAGATATGCACATTCGCAATGATTGGACGCGTGAGGATATTCAAAACCTATATGAGCAACCTTTTCTCGATTTGGTGTATCAAGCGCAAACTGTACATCGTCAATATTTTGAAGCCAATTCAATTCAGGTCAGTACACTGCTTTCCATCAAAACAGGTAAATGCCCTGAAGATTGTAAATACTGTTCTCAATCTGCCCGTTATGACTCAAAACTCGAAGCCGAAAAGCGTATTGCTGTAGATAAAGTGATTCGCGAAGCCAAAGAAGCGCTTGCGTCTGGCTCTTCACGTTTTTGTATGGGCGCTGCGTGGCGTAATCCACATGAACGCGACATGCCTTATGTCTTGGAAATGGTCAAAGAAGTCAAAGCTTTGGGATTAGAGACCTGTATGACCTTGGGTATGCTGAACCAGTCTCAAGCAGAACGTTTAAAAGACGCAGGGCTGGACTACTACAATCACAATTTGGATACCTCACGTGAGTATTATCCAAATGTGATTAGCACACGTACTTTTGATGATCGTCTAGATACCATTGATTATGTTCGACAAGCGGGCATGAAAGTATGTAGCGGCGGAATTGTGGGTTTAGGTGAAAACAGTAAAGACCGCGTGGGACTGTTATATGAATTGGCGACGATGCCAATTCACCCTGAATCTGTACCTATTAATATGTTGGTTCCGATTGAGGGCACTCCGCTTGCAGACGTTGAAAAGCTCGATGTGACAGAATGGATACGAACCATTGCAGTTGCGCGCATCATTATGCCCAAAAGCTATATCCGCTTGTCCGCAGGTCGCGAGTCTTTGTCTGATTCTGATCAAGCACTGGCATTTATGGCAGGCGCCAATTCCCTTTTCTCAGGTGAAAAATTGCTCACCACTCCAAATGCAGGAGATGGTCGCGATAAACAACTTTTCCAGAAATTAGGATTAGTGGCTGAAAAAGCCAAGCCTTCTATTGTTGAACTGACCATTGATGCAATGGCAAGCTAAGCATAATGACAGTAAAAAAGCCCAAATCATTTTGGGCTTTTGATGCTCTAAACGATTTATAATTTTTAAACATTCAACAGAATATTTAAATTTAATTAACTTTAGAGTGAAGTAATTAATATACCGTAACTGGCATTAAGATAATCGCCTCGTTTAATGCGATCTGTACCATTGGCGTGATGCACTCGCAGTTCTTGAGTTAAAGCATTATATTCAAAAGAATCATAACACTCTTGATGTGCAAGCAACCAAGTTAAGGTATCTGCCAAATGATCATCGACAATATAGGTCAAAGCTTTAAAATCTTTAGACATGATTCAATTTAATATTGAGAATAGATGAATTCTATTTTAACGAAACTAGTTAATTTATAAAGAGTAATCAAAAAAGGATCCATTTGAGGATCCTTTTTTATGCTCATCTTAGATGATAGGCAACGAGCGGTATGGATAATCAAGTTCAATTTTCATTTTAAGCATTATCATTTTAAGCATCATCAACTTAAGCATCATCAACCAAGGTTTTATCAACACCCGCTTTACGAGCGAATTCGCTGTTTGGAATTTTTTCATCAGCGCCATCATTGTCGATAAATGTCTTATGTTGCAGCACATCTCGATCACGTGGCATAAAACTGGTACAGACAATGGCAATCAGGGTCATAACCAAGATATACAGTGAAATGAGGTATGGATTTCCTCCGCCTACACCTAAAAGCTTAGTCGCAATCAAGGGTGCTAAACCACCGCCGAGTACCCCTGCAAATTGTACCGATATGGAGATACCACTGTAGCGAATTTCTGCCGGAAATTGACGGGAAAAAAGCTGAGCTTGGGGTGCGTACATCAGTGGGAAAACCACACCAATGGCTAAGACAATGGCCGTCCATACCCAAACAGGGTCTTTGGTATCAAGCATCATAAAAAATGGATAACAATACAGCGCCAATACCATGAGCCCAAACATGAACATATTACGCTGACCGACTTTATCGGATAAATGCCCACATAAAGGCGTCATAAACATAATGACCACCGCACCGCAAATAGTGGCAAATAGGATATCGGCTCTCGGAATTCCGAGTTGCGTGGTGGTATAAGCCAAAGTGAAAGTAGAGGCCATATAAAACCATGCATTTTCAGCTGCACGTGCCACAATAATACGCAGTACCGGTTTTGGATAATCTCGCAGTACTCGAAATGCAGGAATTTTCACGTCTTTGGCTTTTTCTTTCACATTCTCAAAATCAGGGGATTCAGGCACTTTAACTCGAATATACCAACCCACACCTAGAAGTAAAATACTGGCTAAAAACGGTAAGCGCCAACCCCAGCTAAACAAGGCTTGTTCAGGTAATAATGACACCAGCCAAAGTGCGATTGATGCCAACATTAAACCACCACCTGTACTGGCTTGCGGTAAACTTCCCCAAAAGCCTTTTTTACCTTCAGGTGCATGTTCAACCGCCATGAGCACGGCGCCGCCCCATTCACCACCCATTGCCATACCTTGAATAAATCTGAGTAGTACCAAGGCAAATGCTGCCCAATAGCCAATTGTTTCGTATGTTGGCAGCAATCCAATCAGAACTGTTGGAATGCCCATTAGCAATAAGGTGAGTAACAACATCGACTTACGGCCAATTTTGTCACCAAAGTGTCCAAATACGATGCCGCCTAAAGGTCTACCAATAAATCCGACTGCGTACGTGGCAAAGGCTGCCAGTACGCCTGAGAGTGGATCTAAATTGGGGAAGAATAATTTATTAAAAACTAAAGCGGCGGCTGCGCCATAAATAAAAAAATCATACCATTCAATGGTGGTACCCACCATGCTGGATATTCCCGCCAAACGGTGTGATGATTTTTTCTGTTGTGGGTGTTGCTGTTTCACTTGTTCCATAGTGACCTCTCTTCCCTGTTGATTCATATTTCTTGTTGTGCTGAATGGATGCTCAATTTAAATCGTTAATTGTGATCTTGCTCCTTATTCACTCTTATTTAATTTTCTACATCTTTGATTTTTAAATTATTTAATTCAAACAAAAAATTATTCATCTTTGCTAAAAATAAAACCCCCGTATCAGCATAAGTAAAAAATTTATTTAGCATTTATAGATCTGTAAATGTTCATCATCTTAGCTTTTCAACAGCTTGATTTTTCAACCTTATCAATATTCACGAATGGATGCTGTATTCAACTATGCAGCCGTTAGTTCATCAATAATTTTGGTTAAGGCTGGATTATGACTTTGCCATTTCGGTTGTTTGTCTTTATCAATTAATAGCGCACGAACACCTTCCATCAAATCACCATGCTCAAACCAAATATCCTGCAAATCACGTTCAAGTTGCATACATTGTTCAAGCGATAAACTGCGTCCGACATACTGGAGCTTGAGACTGGTTTTCTTGGCAATCAATGAACGCTGCTGGAGTACCTTGAATATTTTTTCAGCCCACGCCTGATGTAAAGGATCCTGTTCTTTGGCTAAACTGTCTTCGATTTCCTCAATCGTTGCATGGGAGAAATGTTGATGGATCACCGCCGTTAATGCTCGTAACTCACTGCTTGCAGGGTCTGTGATAAAGCGTGAAATAATCTGTTCAATTTGAAATTGATCCAGTTCTGATTGATGAGTAATCACGTCTAATAACTCAGGCAAACGTTCACTCGGCACATGGTAATCAATTAAATCTAAATACAGGGCATCGCTACTGCTCATCTGCTCACCTGTAATCGCAAGATAAACCCCTATATCATCTAAACGCGATAAAAAATGTGTCGCGCCAACATCGGGGAAGAAACCAATCGCTGTTTCTGGCATCGCAAAACGGGATTTTTCACTACTCACTAAAATATGGCAGGCTTGCGCCAAACCAAAGCCCCCACCTAAAACGTAGCCATCTAAAAAAGTCAGCACAGGCTTTGGGTATTTTCGAATGGTGCTTAACATTTTATATTCGGCTACGAAGTAATCTCGATAATCACTGGTATTATTTTTATAAGCATCATATAAATAGCGTATGTCACCGCCCGCACTGAAGGCTTTTGGACTGTTTGAGTTGATCAAAATTGCTTGAACATGTGGATGGTCTGCCCATGCTTCAAACTGCGCTTGAATGCCTTGAATCATCTCGAGTGATAAGGCATTTAAGTGGCTAGCGCGATCTAAAGTAATGATGCCCAACACACCTTCTATACGCGTTATTAAATTATTTTCATGATTGTTATCATGCGTATTTTCATGATCATTTTTATGGTTCATTTTAATGTTCTCACTGTTTTCAAATGAGAGAATGCCTGATGCCTCATTTATTGATTTTTAAATTGGGCAGGACGTTTCTCAACAAAGGCACGCATTCCTTCTTTTTGATCTTGACTTGCAAAGATCGAATGGAATGTACGACGTTCAAAGCGTAATCCTTCAGCCAGACTGACTTCAAAGGCACGATTAATGGACTCTTTAATCATCATCACGGCAGTTAAAGATTTCTCAGCAATTTTCTCAGCGGCCTGCAAGGTTTGCTCCAACAGTTGATCTTGAGTAAAGATACGAGCCACCAAACCACTTTGTTCCGCTTCAACGGCACCCATTTGACGTGCGGTTAAACACATTTCCATGGCTTTGGCTTTACCAACTGCTAGGGTCAAGCGCTGTGTTCCCCCAATGCCTGGAAGAACGCCCAAAGTTACTTCAGGCAGAGCAAATTTGGCAGTATCTGCGCAGTAAATAAAGTCGCACATCAGCGCCAATTCACAACCACCACCCAGCGCATAACCACTGACTGCCGCAATGACTGGTTTACGGCGCTGAGCTATTCGATCTGCAAGGCTAAAAAAATCATCAAAATAAATACTAGGAAAATTTAGCTCCGCCATTTCTTTAATATCAGCACCCGCAGCAAAGGCTTTTTCTGAACCTGTGAGCACGATACAGCCAATATCTTGATCTTTTTCCAAATCATCGAGTGCCTGATTGACTTCCGCAATCAGTTCAGTATTTAAAGCATTCAGTGCTTTCGGACGGTTCAAAGTGATCAGTCCCACACCATTTTTCTTGTCTAATAAAATCGTTTGCCAAGTCATGATTGATCATCCTTTATCTATTTTAAATTTAGTTTTAATTTATTTTTTGAAGCACATTTTCAGGCACATCGTTTATAAACTACGGGCAATAACCAAGCGTTGAATATCACTGGTGCCTTCATAGATTTGGCAAATACGCGCATCACGGTAAATACGTTCTATGGGAAAATCTTTTAAATACCCATAGCCTCCAAAAATTTGTAAGGCTTGTGAACAGACCCGTTCAGTCATTTCAGATGAGAAAAGTTTTGCCATAGATGCTTCAGTCAGACAGGGTTGCCCCGCTTCTTTTAAACGCGCTGCATAGTGCACCATTTGACGTGCCGCATGAATTTCGGTGGCCATACTGGCCAAGCGAAACGAAATGGCTTGTTGTTCAAAAATGGGCTTACCAAAAGCAACGCGTTCTTTGGCATAACGCGTTGCTTCTTCTAATGCAGCACGTGCCAGACCCACCCCTTGCGCTGCAATTCCAATACGTCCGCCTTCTAAATTCGATAATGCGATTTTCAAACCATCTCCTTCGTTGCCCAACATCATACTTTTATGTAAGCGTACATCGGTGAGCGCGATTTGACAGGTATCAGATGCATGCAGACCTAGTTTTTCTTCGATGCGAATCACTTCATAGCCCAAACTGTCTCGTGGCACTAAGAACGCACTCATGCCTTTTTTACCTGCACTTGGATCCGTCACTGCAAACACAATAATCACGCCGGCATTGTGCCCTGAGGTAATAAATTGCTTCGCTCCATTTAAAATATAGTCATCTCCATCTTTCACCGCACGGGTTTTAATGGCAGCCGCATCGGAGCCTGTATGTGGCTCGGTTAAAGCAAAGGCACCAATCATTTCACCTTGAGCCAAAGGCTTTAAATACCGCTCTTTTTGCTCATCTGTACCAAATTTTAAAATCGGAACACACCCTACAGAATTGTGCACACTCATAATGGTTGAAGTTGCACCATCTGCTGCCGCAATTTCTTCTAAAGCCAGTACATAAGCCAAGTTACCCGTCTCCGAGCCACCCCACTGTTCAGGCACCAACATGCCTAAAAAACCCAATTCACCCATGTGTTTTAAAGCATCTTTGGGAAATATTCCTTTTTCATCCCATTCAGCAGCAAAAGGTTTGATTTGCTCAACAGCAAAACTTTTTGCCATATCTTGAATTAAGACTTGTTCTTCCGTAAGTTGCATATCCAATCCCTTTAATGTCTTAATTCACAGCTGTTGATGCAGCGCGTTGTTTATTGATTTCTTGATTACGTAATAAAAAGCGTTGAATTTTGCCACTCGGTGTTTTCGGCAACTCGGATACAAACTCAACCAATCTTGGATAAGCATGTGCAGATAAACGCTTTTTCACAAATTCACTGAGTTCAGCAGACAATTGAGGGCTTGCTTCAAATCCTTGCGCCAAAATAATAAAGGCTTTTACGACTTCAGTCCGTTCAGGGTCTGGTACACCCACAACTGCCGCTTCTATAACAGCATCGTGTTCTAACAGCGCACTTTCCACATCAAATGGTCCGATCCGATACCCCGATGTGGTAATCACATCATCGCTACGCCCCACAAAACTCATGCTACCATCTGTATGGATTTCGGCAGTATCGCCTGTCAGATAATAATTTCCAATAAACGGCGATTTACGACTTTCTTTATAACCACCAAACCACATCAGTGGTGACCGGTTTAAATCGATCGCCAATATTCCCGGGGTATCTGTGGGCAGAGGCTGACCATGTTCATCCACTACCGCAATATGATAACCGGGACTGGCAAAGCCTGCCGAGCCCGCGCGAATATCATGCGCCAAAGCATGATGATTACACACCACCATTCCCACTTCAGTTTGACCATAATGATCATAAATAGGCGCATCTAAGACCTGCTTAAACCATCGAATCACTTCTGGATTAAGAGGTTCGCCTGCACTACTGACTCGGCGGAATTGACCGCGTAGGCTTGCCATTTGATCCTGATTTGCAGCCATCATCAACCGATAGGCAGTCGGCGCGCCAGCTAAATTGCGGATATTGTATTCTTTTGAAATTTGCAGCAAACTTTCTGTGCTAAAACCACCCTCGTAGAATAAGGTCGCGTGCCCCAATAACAATGGCCCAGTAATGGCATAGTACAAACCATAGGCCCAACCGGGATCTGCAATGTTCCAAAATGCTTCATCTTCGGTGAGTCCAACAGCATCTTGCATATAACGACCAAAGGCGATCAATGCTTTTAGCGGCACTTCTAATGGTTTAGCCAAACCTGTCGTGCCTGAGGTGAACATCAATAAAAAAGGATCATCAATGTTCATCATCACAGCATCACATTCAGTTGACTGTGCATTCACTTCTTGCCAAAAATTCAAATCGCCTTGGGGCAAGTCATGACCATCGACAGCACTCACAGAGATAATCTGTGGGCAGCCTTGGACTTCATCGAGTTTCGGACGATTGGTCAGATCGCTTACCACAAATTTACTTTTCGCCAGTTTTACCCGATGTTCAATTGCTTTTGGACCAAATGCCGTAAATAAAGGTTGATACACGGCCCCAATGCGCCATGCAGCGAAAATGGTAATGATGAGCTCGACATTGCGAGGCAATAAACCTGAAATACGATCTCCACGCCCCACGCCTTGCGATTTTAAAAAGTTGGCGAATTGACTGGAATATTCTTGCAACTGTTTAAAGGTATATTGCTTTTTTTGACCGTCTTTGGACTGCCAATATAATGCGATTTTGTCACCCACCGCATGACGGTCACAACATTCATAACAGGCATTGAGTGCATTTAATGAACCGCTTAGCAACGTATTGGCTGCATTTTCTAAATTAAAATTTTGTGCAACATCTAGATAGTTTGACATCTTGCTACCTCAGTCTCATTTTATTATTAAGCACCGCACTGATAAAATTACAGTGCGGTGCGAGTCATCCCATGACGCTTTTTTTAATCTTTAAATCATATAAATGTGATTGTTTCGCTTCTTTACTGCTGTGGTAAATAGTGCTGAATTACACTGGAAAAATCTAAATGGTTTTTGCCTTGTAAACACATTTGTTGATATAGCTGTTGCACCAGACCTCCGAGCAACACAGGCTGTTGCACTTGACCTGCAGCTTCAACCGCCAAGCCCAAATCTTTAAGCATCAGCTGATTGGCAAAGCCTTCTGTATAGCCACGTGATGCAGGTGCATTCGGGCTAATTTCAGGCCAAGGATTACACACTTCAGAGCTCCAGCAACGTCCACTTGAGCTGTTAATCACGCCTGCCAATGCTTTTGCATCAATGCCCAGTTTCGCACCCAGCGCCATGCCTTCCGCAACAGCCGCCATTGAAATACCCAAAATCAGGTTATTACAAATTTTAGCGATTTGACCTGCGCCCACCTCACCGCATGACACCGTGTTTTTACCCATGAAAGACAATATGGGTTGCACAGCCTCAAAGGTTTGCTGATTGGCACCCACCATGAAAGTTAAGGTTCCTGCTTGTGCACCAATCGTGCCACCTGAGACTGGCGCATCACAAATTTGAATGCCTTTGTCTTCGGCAACTTTAGCTATATCTTGAATGGTTTTAGGGTCAATTGTACTGCTATCAATACATAGACCACCTGCTTTCAATACTGCTAAAACACCATTCTCACCTAAATACACCTCACGTACATGTTTTGCCGCAGGTAACATGCTTATCACGACATCGGCTTGCGCAGCGGCTTCTTGTGGGCTTTCACAAACAATACCGCCTTGTGAGGCAAACGTATTCAATGCTTTTTCACTTAAGTCAAAACCAAATACTTGTTGCCCAGCTTTGAGTAGATTGTGCGCCATTGCACCGCCCATATTGCCTAAACCTATAAATGCAATTTTCATAGCGGGTCTCCTTAGCGCAAATTGATGGTGGTGTTTACGCCAGTAGATTCTTGCGTGTCTTCAAACCAACGACTGGTAATGGTTTTAGTTTGGGTATAGAACTGCACTGCTTGCTTGCCATACGGACCCAAATCACCGAGTTTTGAACCACGCGAACCAGTAAAACTAAAGAAAGGTACAGGAACTGGGATTGGAATATTGATGCCGACTTGACCGATATTAATTTGATGTTGGAAAGTACGTGCCGTTGCACCACTTTGGGTAAATAACCCCACACCATTGCCAAATGGGTTGGCATTGACCAGTGCAATGGCTTCATCCAATGTATCTACACAGATAATCGCGAGCACTGGACCAAAAATCTCTTCTTTATAAATACGCATGTCGGTGCTGACATTACTAAATATGGTTTGACCCACAAAATTACCCTGTTCATAGCCTTTGACTTTTACATCACGACCATCCAGTAACAATGTCGCACCTTGTTCAACACCACTATTGATCAGCTCCATCACACGCGCTTTGGCACGAGGTGAAATCACAGGTCCAATATCGGTATTTGGCTCATGTCCTGCGTTTACAGACAATGTCTTGGCTTTTTCAACCAAGGTATCAATCCACTGTTTGCTCTCACCGACCATGACAGCTACCGATAAAGCCATACAACGCTGTCCTGCTGCACCGAATGCCGCACCCACCAAGGCATTTAAAGTCTGTTCTTTATTAGCATCTGGCATGACCACCACATGGTTTTTTGCACCCATCATCGATTGAACACGTTTGCCATGTTGACCTGCCAAGTTATACACGTGCGTGCCCACATGGGTTGAACCCACAAACGAAATCGCTTTAATATCTTGATGGGTACACAGTAAATCCACGACTTCTTTTCCACCATGAACGACATTTAAAACACCTGCTGGCACACCTGCTTGAACCGCAAGCTCAACCAACATCATGGTGGACAATGGATCTTGCTCAGATGGTTTCAGGACAAACGTGTTACCGCACACGATCGCCATAGGGAACATCCACAGCGGAATCATCGCTGGAAAATTAAACGGGGTAATACCTGCACACACTCCTAACGGTTGTTGCAACGTATAGGTATCAACTCCACGCGCAACACCTTCAATGTACTCACCCATTTGTAGACTGCCAATTGAACAAGCATGTTCAACCACTTCTAGTCCACGCTGAATATCACCTTCAGCATCTGCCAAAGTTTTACCTTGTTCTGCGGTTAGGACTTTTGCAATGTCTTTGGCATTTTGACGAATCAAATCCTGCAGTTTAAGCATGATCCGCATACGTGCTTGAATGGGGGTTTGATGCCAGCTTGCAAATGCATTTTGTGCTGACTCAATTGCAGCATTGACCTCTTCTACCGTTGCAAAAGGCACTTGCCCAATCACTTCTTGCGTTGCGGGATTCACAATATCTTGCCAGTCAGTCGTTTTAGACTCTATGAATTCACCGTTAATCAGTAACTGTGCTTTTGTCAATTGTAGTGTGTGAATTGCGTTCATGACCTTTCCTTAGGTTTTGATTGTTCTATCAGTTGTCACGCTCAGGGTACGAGCAGTGCTTATTAAAATTATCTATCCTCAAACTAGCAAAATTATCTTTGACCACCAACCTAAATTCGTGCACGATCAATGTGCAAAATTGCACAGGGAGTGAAAATAGCAATGAAAATTAATTGGGATCATTTGCAGTTTTTTTTGGTGCTTGCACGCGCAAAAACCTTGACCAACGCCGCAAAAATTATTGGGGTGGAACACAGCACAGTTGCACGGCGCATACAGGCTTTAGAGCTTGCTTTGGGTACGCCACTATTTAAACGTGAAGTTACAGGCTATGAGTTAACCACTGAAGGAATGGCACTTGTTCCTCGCATTGAACATATGGAACAAGCCTATTTGCAAATTAAAAAACCTCATAATCCTTTAGAGGGACGTGTGCGAATTGGCACACCCGAAGGTTTTGGCACAGCATTTTTAACCCAGCTTCTGGTGAAGTTCTCTAAACAATATCCCTTAATCAGTATTGACCTCATTCCTGTACCCAAGATGTTGAAACTGTCACATCGTGAAGCAGATATTGTGATCTCAATCGACCGACCCAAATCTGGACCTTATATCATTACGCGACTTACCGATTATTGTTTAAAAATTTATGGCAGTAAAAGTTATCTGGCAGCGAACCCAGCAATAAAGACCTTAGATGATTTGGCTCAGCATCGCTTCGTAAATTACATTGACGATTTGGTGTATAGCCCCGAACTCTATTGTTTAGAGCGCCTGCCCCTACAGTTATCTGCACAGTTTAGAAGCAGCAGTATTTTGGCCCAACAAATTGCGGTAAGTGCGGGCGCAGGTCTTGCGATCTTACCTAAATTTTTAGCCGAAGATAAACCCGAACTTGTACAAGTTCTAGATAAACAAGTGCGTTTTACCCATACTTTTTGGATGCTAACCTTGGTAGATTTACAGCATGAACCAAGAATTAAGTTGGTATGGGATTTTTTAAGAAAACAGGTCGATGCTCAGCAAAAGTTACTGATGGATTAATCATCATTCAGTTTTATTTGTTTTAACCTTCAAGAGCTAAGGCTCGAGGCTCATTATTCAGTGAACCTCGGAAATAAAAATGAAAAATTTAAAAAATGAAACTTAGACCGTTTTAGCTTCTGGAATCACGATATCAAGCTCGGTATATTCTTTATACATGGCTTTAATTTTAGCCAAATCAGTGTCCAAATCTGAAGGATAGATTTTACCAAAAATCCCGCCTTTCTTGGTTTTTTGGTTCACGAATAAAAAGACAATCGGCACATTTGCCGCTTTTGCGATATGCCAAAATCCTGTGCGAATTGGACGACGTGTTTCACCATTTTTAGCACGTGTTGCTTCTGGTGCAATCACCAGATTGAATTGTTGATTATTTTCAAACTGTTCAACCATTTGTGACACTATATCTTGATTGGATTTACGGTCAACAGGAATTCCCCCCACACCTTCTAGAAGCGGTTTAAAAGGACCTTTAAACAACTCTTTTTTAATCAAGGTATGGATTTTGATATCGTGAATTTCAAACAATGCGATGGAAAGCACAGCATCCATCATCGTGGTATGTTCAAAACCAATAATTACTTGCTTATCTTCTAAAATATTCGGTTCAACACGATACTCAACACCCGCAAGTTTGAATGCCATTTTTGCAATTTGTTTTTTCATATCAATGATCTTATAGCGAAGTTACACTTTGTCTATAAGTGTGAAATGAACACGCTAAAATTACAATGTATAAAGCGTATAAATCTGCTTAAAAGATTCAATCGTCAGCAATTAAGTAGTTTTAAAAAATTACAAATGCATAATTCACGATTGATATGAGTAAACAGCGTTACTAAAAAACCAATAAAAAGATTAAATCGCTTGATATTTGCACATATCGAATTTTACTTGCTTTAAAGCGCTTGTGTTTCATTTTTAGATTCGCTAGTATTCTGAGTCGAAAATACTTGATTATTCAGTATTTATCGGGCCTATAGCTCAGTTGGTTAGAGCAGCGGACTCATAATCCGTTGGTCGACAGTTCAAGTCTGTCTGGGCCCACCATATATTTAAAGCACTTAGAAGCATGTCTTCTAAGTGCTTTTTTAATGTCTAGATGCATGTAAGCATTATGTAAATAATTAGAAAAAATGCTCTAAATGAACTCAGCTCTACGAGACTCACTTAAACCATCTAAAACATACCTAAAGAAAGACGACAGCCTTATCATCTAATTGGCTCAATAAAAGTTTAAAGCTTTCAAATACTAAATTTGGGTCTCCCCTTTCAAAAAAGATCTTCGCGTTAAATTGGATTGATCAATAAAACTCAAATGATTCGTATCGTAACAATGCCTTTCTATAAAGCGAAATTCGCTGGAAATTTTTGCTATTGAACGAATTTAGCATCAAGAAATCTTCAATCACAATTAAGTGACACGCCCGATTTGATTAATAATCAATCATTTTTCGGTTTTTTTTGTTTTATATCCTTAAATCAAAAAATGAAGTACTTTCTAAGAAAAAACGCCTTATGGTAGAATTTGAATTATTTTGATTCGGCATAATGCCAATCTACAAGGAGCATATTTCGCATGGCGGGTCATTCCAAGTGGGCTAATATTAAGCATCGTAAAGCAAAACAAGATGCGAGCCGTGGTAAAGTTTTTACCAAATACATTCGTGAATTAACCACAGCTGCAAAACTCGGTGGTCCTGACGTAGCAAGCAATCCACGTCTTCGTGCTGTGGTGGAAAAAGCATTATCTGTCAATATGACCCGTGATGTAATTAATCGTGCGATCCAACGCGGTGCGGGTGGCGAAGACAATGACGATTTAAAAGAAGTGACCTATGAAGGTTACGGCGTTGGTGGTGTTGCTGTGTTGGTTGAAACCATGACAGATAATCTAAACCGTACAGTTCCAGATGTCCGTCACTGCTTCTCCAAAACCAATGGTAACTTAGGCACCAACGGCTCTGTGGCATTCCTATTCACCAAGCGTGGTGAGATCAGTTTTGAAGATGTTTCTTTAGAAGATCAAATCATGGATATCGCTTTAGAAGCGGGTGCTGAAGATATTGAAGTCTCTGAAAACGAAATTTTAGTGATTACGACACCTGAAAGTTTTGGTGATGTACAAGATGCTTTAACGGCAGCTGGATTAAAATCTGACAACGCTGAAGTGGTCATGAGCCCATCGACTAAAGCGGAAATTACGGATATCGATCAAGCCAAAATGATTTTAAAAATGATTGATATGTTTGAAGATTTAGATGATGTTCAAAACGTTTATACCAACGTTGAGTTCTCAGCTGACGTCATGGCTGAACTCGAAGCTTAAATGTATTAAGATTTAAAAAAGTGCGCCTAAGGGTGCATTTTTTTAATGACGATCTCTCAAAGTGATCCACCTATTTTGACATGAAAACTTAAAACAATAATTGCCATAAGAACGGTTGAAGATAGCCATAAAATTAGCGCCGAACACACTCGACACAAGCACCTCTTGATCCAAGCATCATCATTAAATAAATTTTGAACCGCCCACAACCAAAGCACCAAATGCAGAAAATGCTAGACTTCATCTGGAATGATGTTCAACCCGCTGGCCAGATCATGCACCAGTAGAAAATCGACTAACATCCAAAACATTAGGATTAAAATAAAAATACAACAAAACCTAAAAGCTACGGTTCGCTTTACTACTCTTGGTTTCATTATTTTAAATATATTCTTCTTAAAAATAACCTAGACTCGACTGAGCAATCCATGACAATTAAATACATTATACTCTTTGATCACGAAGCTTGAATGCAGTGCCACCACAAACTCTATTTTACCAA
>CAZOGM010000028.1:4700-9603 GCA_964579445.1 uncultured Acinetobacter sp. | reverse complement strand
TACTCTTTGATCACGAAGCTTGAATGCAGTGCCACCACAAACTCTATTTTACCAATTCTTTTGAGTAAAATTTCACTGTAGTTTTCCATATCCCGTGCCACCACTTCTACAATAAAATCCGCAGACTGCCCAGTGACTAAAAACGCATTAATCACTTCTGGAATGCTTTCCAACTCTTCTAAAAACTTAGCAAAGGTATCTGTATCATGCTTGCTTAAGGAAACCTGTAATAAAACGTGTAAACTAAAACCCAGTTTTTGATAGTTAATATCACGCTTTAAATTGGTCATGATATTGGTTTCAATCAGATGTTTAATTCGTCGATGCACTGAACTGACCGATAAACTAATCCGCTCAGACAACTCATTTAAATTAAGATCTTCATGGGTCAAAATTTCAAGAATTTGCTTGTCATAACGATCCAATTCCATCGAATTTTCTATTTTTTTCAATTTGATTTTTATCCTAACTGTATCTGACGATGTACCATGAAATATTGATCATTCGCTTAAAATATTGAAGTATTTTGCGTTTTAAATACCACGCCAATCAACCCGTGCATGACGTTCTGTTTCATAAATCCGTTTTACATACTGACCCAATGGCAAATCTAAAAGTTTAAGTTTAAATTGATCATAATCTTCTGAAACAGCCGCAATATGTTCACGCTCCCATGGTGTTCCCGCTATTTCAAGTAAAGGTGCCAACATCGAACACACCGCAATATCGGCCAAACCAAGTCGCTCACCCACCAAATATCGACCATTGTTTTCAATCAGTCGTTGATTTAAATCTAAAATAATTTCATCAAGCCGTTGTTTTGCTGCAATGACTTTTTCTGAGTCGAGCTTATAACCATTTGACACTAAGCTTTTCATAATCGGCTTAGAAAATTTTTCAAATTTCCTTAAGTAGCCTTTTTCACCAATCATAATTTCTAAAGGCTCATCACTTTCAGATAAAGCATGCGCCAGTCCCCAACGGCGAACATGTAAGCCCAATTCATTGGCAATTTCATTAATATCCAAAGCCTGCTCACGTAACAATTTATCTGCTCGTAACAGAGCATGTTCTGGATAAGTATCATCTAAATACAATGCAATCTGAGTCGAATCTGCGATCCAATGTTCTTGATCTTTTAAAATAGGCAAAGTATTTTGCCCCGTTTTTAACTGCGCGAATGCACGATGTACCCCAGGAATTAAATTATGCGCCACAAAATCTAACTCTTTATGATCGAGTAACCAGCGAGCTTTTTCACAAAAATGAGATAAAGGAAACTGGTAAATTGTGCGCATAAATTCTCCAAGAGCTTAAGTTTAAAACGGTTTGAGCTTATCTTGAGTGTACTCTAGATAAGCCTTCGCGAAAAGACAACTCACAATCCGACTCTTTTTCTTATAAACATTGATACATGGGTCGATTCACAATTTTCACTTATTACGTTTTATACATATTCATTAAAAACTTATCTTAAAAATAAATATAAAAGTGAATTATTTAAACTTCATTTATTAAATAATGAATATTTTCAAAACGTTAATTTATTCATTTTGAGGCAAACATTATCATAATTTTTATTTAATATTTTTTCAGCTGAGCTCAGCAAAATCCAACATTTAAAAATTCAAGACTTGAAGCGTAACGTAACCAGATTCAAAGAGGATTCGTTATGTCGCGCTTACTGACTGAAAATGTTCATATTATTGAAAACGACCAAGATGCGATCAATGCTGCTTATCAAGTGGCAGATTTCGCTTTAGAAGGTCGAAATAAACGCGACCAAAATCAGGAACTACCCTTTGAGGAAGTGAATCTATTTAGTCAAAAAGGTTTGGGTGGTATTCGTATACCTCGGTCATATGGCGCTGCATTTGTATCCAATAAGACCCTAGCGCACGTCTTTCGCATTATCAATAAAGCAGACTCAAGTTTAGGTCAAATTCCGCAAAACCAAATTGCACTACTGAACATGATTAACATTATGGGTTCAGAGCAGCAGAAAAGCTTTATTTTCTCTGAAATTTTGAAGGGAAAACGCCTTGCCAATGGTGGTCCTGAGCGTAATACCAAAGATTCTAAAACATTAAACACGACCTTAAGCATAGAAAATGGGCGTTACATTGTCCATGGGCAAAAGTTCTACTCCACTGGAAGTAGTTTTGCAGATTGGTTGGCCATTAAAGCAGTTCATCCTGAAGGTCATGTCGTATTAACGATTATCGATCGTCATGCCAAAGGCGTAGAAGTCATTAACGATTGGAATGGTTTTGGACAACGGACAACTTCAAGTGGCACTGTTATCTTAAATCAGGTTGAAATCGACCCCTTTCTTATTTTTGATGAACGTTTACTCAGTACAGAAATCAATTATCGCGGTGCATTCTCCCAGTTAATGCAAGTCGCAATTGATGTCGGTATCGCAGAAGCCGCTTTTGCAGATACGTTAACTGCGGTTCAAAAAGCCCGCCCAATCATTGACGCGCAAGTCGAACACGCCAGTTTTGAGCATTACACCTTACAGGAAGTCGGTAAATCACATGTACTGCTCGACGCTGCTATTTTACTGCTCGACGATGCAGCTGAATATTTAGATGAGTTGGATTTAGTTGAACATATAAGTGATGAACAAGCGGCTAAAGCCTCTATTTTGGTTGCTGAAGCAAAAGTCTATGCCAATGATGCAGCGCTACACATTTCTGAAAAGCTTCTTGAATTGGGTGGTAGCCGTTCAAGCTTAAGTATTCATAACTTAGATCAACATTGGCGCAATGCTCGAGTGCATACGCTACATGACCCTGTTCGATGGAAACTGCATGCTTTGGGTGAATACTACTTAAATCAAAAATTTCCTGCACGACACGCATGGATTTAAGGATAAATAGCATGACTTCATATCAACAAATTCAACACCTCAAACATCTTCCACAGCCACAAGCTATTCATTTGGCTCATGCTCATATTATTCGATCCGATGCTGAAGCACTTGAAGTGGCTCAGGAACTGGCTGAACAATTTAAACAAAGCGCTATTCAACGTGATGTTGAACGTATTTTGCCGTTTGAAGAAATCGAGGCTTATAGCCAATCAGGTTTGTGGGCAATCACAGTTCCGAAACAATACGGCGGTGCTGAAGTATCAAGCCATACCTTGGCCAAAATTATTGCGCTGATGAGTGGGATAGATGGTTCAATCGGTCAAATCCCCCAAAATCATTTTTATGCTTTAGAAATTTTACGCAACACAGGAACCGAACAACAAAAGCAAAAACTGTATGCCGAAGTTCTCACAGGTGCGCGATTTGGCAATGCATTGGCTGAGTTTAAAACCAAAACTGCTTCGCATAAACACACCACAATTCGAAAGACCAATCATGGTTTTGTGATTAATGGTGAAAAGTTTTATTGCACGGGCAGTTTATTTGCACATCGGATTCCCACTTTAGTCACCGATGAACACGAGCGACAGTTTTTAGCTTTCGTACCACGAAACAATATTGGTTTGACTTTAATTGATGATTGGAGTGGTTTTGGTCAGCGCACTACAGGCAGCGGTACGGTTAAGTTTGATAATGTTCATATACTGGCAGAAGACGTTATTGCATTTGATGAAGCCTATAGCAATCCAACGATTTCAGGGCCATTTGCACAACTCATTCATGCTGCCATTGAAACAGGTATTGCTCGAGCAGCATTTGAAGAAACATTAATTCATGTTCGCCAAGCACGACCTTGGATTGACTCAGGTGTAGACTCTGCCACCCAAGATCCGCTCACGCTATTTGAATTGGGTCGTGTCGTGACCGATGTTCGGGCATCTGAAGTCTTATTAAAACAAGCGGCAAAATCAATTGATCTTGCTAAAGCTGAGCCCAATGAAAATAGTGTCGCCAAAGCTTCTTTAGACGTGGCTAAAGTTCGCGCGCACAGCACGGACACTGCACTCAAAGCATCGTCCAAGCTGATTGAGCTTGCAGGTAGCCGTGGCAGTCAGCGCCAAACGGGCTTAGACCGCTTTTGGCGGAATGCTCGCGTTCATACCCTACATGATGCATCACGCTGGAAATACTATTTTATTGCGAATTTCGTATTGAATGGTGTTCTTCCTCCACGTCGAGGAACACTCTAATGACCATTTTGCCAAAGAAAATTTTACTTAATGCTTTCGATATGAATTGTGTTGGACATATCAATCATGGTCTATGGACACATCCCAGAGATGAGTCTCATCGCTTTAATGAGCTGAATTATTGGACAGATTTAGCCCAAACCTTAGAAAAAGGTTTATTTGACGGATTATTTATTGCAGATATTACAGGTGTATATGATGTCTATCAAAATGGTCTCGATTTAACCCTAAAAGAGTCAATTCAACTCCCAAGTCATGACCCAAGTACATTGGTATCCGCCATGGCGGCAGTCACCCAACATTTGGGCTTTGGTATTACTGTCAATTTAAGTTATGAGTCGCCTTATCAATTTGCACGGCGTTTTGCCAGTTTAGATCACCTCAGTTCTGGTCGGATCGGTTGGAATATCGTAACAGGCTACTTAGACAGTGCCGAACGACTGATTGGACAAAAAGGTTTAAAAGATCATGACCTGCGTTACGATCAAGCTGAAGAATTTTTAGAGCTTTGCTATAAGTTTTGGGAAGGCTCTTGGGAAAATGATGCGGTTGTGAAGGACAAAGAAAAACGTGTCTTTACAGATCCTAAAAAAGTACATGCGATCCAACATAATGGACAGTTTTATCAAAGCCAAGGTGTTTTTCAAGTCTCGCCCTCCATTCAACGTACCCCTGTCCTGTTTCAAGCAGGTTCATCACCCAAAGGTTTAAGTTTCGCTACACGCCATGCAGAAGGTATTTTTATTGGCGGTGATCAACCCGAAAAAATTAAAAA
>CAZOGM010000028.1:1503-4600 GCA_964579445.1 uncultured Acinetobacter sp. | reverse complement strand
CAGTTGCAAACCAGTTGATTCAACTGATGGATGACACAGGGATTGATGGTTTTAATCTGACTCGTACCGTTGCACCTGAGTCTCATCATGATTTTATCGATTTAGTCATCCCTGTTTTACAGCAACGTGGGCGCTACAAAACAACTTATGCAGAGGGTAGCTTACGACAAAAACTGATTCAACATGGTGACAGGCTTCCTCGTCATCATCCTGCTGAACAGTTCCGATGTCGAAATCATTCAATCTTTCAAACAACAACTATTGAAAAGCAATCGGCTTAAAAAGCCAGCTTAAAACTTATTTATATTAGAGGTAGATCATTATGGCGCAATCAGCCAAAACAAAATTGAGCATTATAGGCGTTATTGTCGCGATCATTATTATTGGACTTGTGATTTGGAATCAAAAGAACAAAACCAACAATGAGGAGTTAGTGATTGGTATTAGTCCATCCTTTGCCGCACCTTTACAAGTGGCTGTAGATGAAGCCAAAAAACAAGGTTTAAATGTAAAATTAGTCGAATTTTCAGATTGGAACACACCCAACATTACCCTAAATCACGGCGATATTGACGCGAACTTTTTCCAACATCAACCCTTTTTGGAAAATTCACTCAAAGAAACGGGCTTTAAATTGAAAAGTTTTGCAGTGGGTGCTGCAACGCATGTCGGACTGTACTCCAAGAAATATAAGAGCTTTGATGAGCTTCCGCAAAAAGCACGAGTGGTTATTCCAAATGACCCAGTGAATCAAGGTCGTGCATTGTTACTGCTTCAACAAGCGAATCTGATTAGCTTAAAAGATCCCAAAAATTATTTATCGAAAATCAGTGATGTCGTAACCAATCCCAAAGAATTGGCTTTTGTTGAAGTGGAAGGTCCACAAACTGCACGTGCACTCGATGATGTCGACTTAGCCTTTGGTTATCCACATTATTTACGCCTAGCAAAAACAGCCGATCCTGAATCTGCCTTGCTTTTTGACTCCAACACAGACAAACGCTATGCAATTTTATTTGTGGTGCGTGATGATTACCAAGACAAAGGTGATCGTTTGAAGAAGTTTGTCGACATTTATCAAAATTCTCCAAAAGTAAAACAAGCATTGGATACGCATTTTGGGGCAAAACTTTGGTTTCCAGGTTGGAAATAAGGAGTCACAGCATGGTTAGTTTCGGCTCACAAATTGAATTTGCTGTTCCACATGTCACGATTAGAAATTTAAACAAATTTTATCGAGTCAATGGACAGCAAGTACATGCGCTAAAAAATATCAATCTCGATATTCCTGAAGCCAAAATTTTAGGCATCATTGGAAAAAGCGGCGCAGGTAAATCTTCGCTCATTCGAACTTTAAATGGTCTGGAGAACATTGATCAAGGTCATATCCAGATTCATCAGCAGTCTTTGGCGGAACTTGGACATAATGAACTGATTCAACTTCGACAGAAAATGGGCATGATTTTTCAACATTTCAATTTGATGTCCGCCAAAACAGTTTGGGAAAATGTGGCTTTACCGCTCAAAATTGCTCATTTCAAAAACAAAGAGATCGATACGCGTGTCAATGAAGTACTTGAGCTGGTTGGTCTAAGCGACAAAGCACAGCATTATCCTTCTCAGCTCTCAGGTGGTCAAAAGCAGCGTGTAGGTATTGCACGAGCTTTGGTGAGTAAACCTGAAATTTTACTCTGTGATGAAGCAACGTCTGCACTGGATCCAGAAAGTACCTCTGTAGTTTTGGCATTACTTAAGAAAATCAATCTGGAACTTGGCATTACCATAGTCCTGATTACCCATGAAATGCAGGTCATCCGTGAAATTTGTGATCAAGTCGTCGTGATTGAACAAGGGGAAATCGTAGAATCTGGTCAAGTGTGGTCGGTTTTCTCTAATCCACAGCAAGTCATTACCCAAGAACTCTTAAATTTAGAACAACTTGATTTACCATTTAAGCTCTACGATGAATTAAATGAATTGGTGACGCATAGTGTGGTGAAATTAAAATATGCCACAGAAACCAAATCCTCCCCTGACCTTGCCAGTGTGTTAAATCAGTTTCAGCAATCTGTGCATTTATATCAAAGTCATGTAGATACCATCCAAAATCATTTGGTCGGGACACTTATCGTGACCGTGCCAGATCTCAATATTGATATATCAACACTCAAAAATAAGTTTAAGCATCACATTGCACATGTAGAGGTATTGGGCTATGCACGACCAACTCATTGATTTACTCATTACAGGAACAATGGACACGTTACTCATGGTGGGTGTTTCTGCTTTTTTTGCGCTATTGATTGGTTTACCGATGGCGGTCGTTTTGGTGAACACCTCTGAGCACGGCATCTATCCATCGAAAAGTATTCACCAAGTGTTGGGCTGGATTGTAAATATCACACGTTCAGTTCCCTTTCTGATTTTAATGGTGGCGCTCATTCCATTAACGCGCTTTGTTGTGGGCACAAGTTATGGCGTGTGGGCTGCAGTTGTGCCATTAACAATTGCGGCAACACCTTTCTTTGCACGCATTGCTGAAGTGAGTCTACGTGAAGTCGATCATGGTTTGATTGAAGCTGCCCAAGCGATGGGCTGTAACCGAAAACAAATCATTTGGCATGTGCTGTTACCAGAAGCCCTACCCGGCATCGTGGCAGGGTTTACGGTTACCTTAGTGACCATGATCAATTCCTCCGCCATTGCAGGTGCCATTGGTGCAGGGGGTTTAGGCGATATTGCCTATCGTTATGGCTATCAGCGCTTTGATATGCAAATTATGCTAGCTGTGATTTTAGTACTCGTGGTTCTGGTCATGTTGGTTCAAGCACTCGGGGATAATCTGTCAAATGTACTGGATAAACGTAAAATATAGGACACGTAAAATATTGTAAATTTTTAGTGTCATTTTTTGGGGCTTTATTTCGCTTTAAATTTCTATTTTAAATTACTTGAATTTAAATATTGGTGATTTCAAAACTTGAGCTGTAATCGATTTAGACCACAGCTCAATTGTATATTTTAAAGTTGGAAATTTTGTTTAGGCATTTCTGTGAGCAAGGATTCAATAGCTTTAGAATAGGGTAAATGGAGCTTA
>CAZOGM010000028.1:0-1403 GCA_964579445.1 uncultured Acinetobacter sp. | reverse complement strand
TGCATGAATTGATCATATTTACTATGAAGAATAACCATAGCTAGGTTTTGAAAAAATATTTAATGGACACTCTGTAATTACTTCCATTACGGAGAGTCGTGAGTCAATAAAATTCTAAAAAGAGCTTATAACATGAGAACTCCTCATTAACTTTGAAAAATCAGCCGTCACATAGACATTGCTTTTTTTTGAGCAATTCATATTACTGTTAAATCATCGTCATTTTGTTAAGTCGTCAAAAGCACATTTGCAACCTGACTTTGTCATGGCTTTCATGTAAAATCAGCGACAATTTTTAAAAAACACTTTGTGAGTCATTTCATGGGTTTTAATTGCGGTATTGTCGGCTTGCCGAACGTTGGTAAATCTACACTTTTCAATGCATTGACTAAAGCTGCTATTGCTGCAGAAAATTTCCCGTTTTGTACGATTGAACCGAACACAGGTATTGTACCTGTGCCTGACCCACGTTTAGACAAATTGACTGCAATTGTTAAACCACAACGTGTGATTCCAACCTCTATGGAATTCGTTGATATTGCAGGTTTAGTTGCGGGTGCTTCTAAAGGTGAAGGTTTGGGTAACCAATTCCTTGCCAATATCCGTGAAACAGATGCGATTGCTCACGTTGTGCGTTGTTTTGAAGATGAAAACGTTATTCACGTAAATGGTAAAATTGATCCACTGGATGACATTGCAACCATCAACACTGAACTTGCACTGGCTGACCTTGAAGCCGTTGCAAAAGCAATTACTCGTTTAACTAAATCTGCAAAAAGCGGTGACAAAGAAGCGATTGCGATTAAAGCTATTTTAGAAAAAATCCAACCTTTACTGGATGAAGGTAAGCCTGCTCGCGCAGCTGATCTTGATGATGATGAACGTAAATTGGTTCGTGGTTTTGGCTTAATGACATTAAAACCAACCATGTACATCGCTAACGTGGCTGAAGATGGTTTTGAAAACAACCCACATTTAGATGCTGTGAAAAAATTAGCCGCTGAAGAAAATGCAATTGTTGTTCCGCTTTGCAACCAAATTGAAGCTGAAATTTCATTGCTTGAAGATGAAGACCGCGCTGAATTCTTAGAAGCAATGGGCATGGAAGAGCCAGGTCTAAACGTGGTGATTCGCGCTGGTTATTCACTCCTTGGCCTACAAACTTACTTTACTGCTGGCGTGCAAGAAGTACGCGCTTGGACAGTTAAAGTCGGTGCAACTGCGCCTCAAGCTGCTGGTGTAATCCACACTGACTTTGAAAAAGGTTTTATCCGTGCTGAATGTGTTGCTTATGATGACTTCATTCAATACAACGGCGAAGCTGGCGCGAAAGAAGCAGGTAAATGGCGTTTAGAAGGTAAAACTTACGTTGTTCAAGATGGCGATGTTCTACACTTCCGTTT